>NZ_AP028156.1:367500-682500 GCF_033096465.1 Blautia luti
CAGACGGGGAGTTTGACTGGGGCGGTCGCCTCCGAAAGGGTATCGGAGGCGCCCAAAGGTTCCCTCAGAATGGACGGAAACCATTCGAAGAGTGCAAAGGCAGAAGGGAGCTTGACTGCGACACCGACGGGTGGAGCAGGTACGAAAGTAGGGCTTAGTGATCCGGTGGTATTAAGTGGGAATGCCATCGCTCAACGGATAAAAGCTACCCTGGGGATAACAGGCTTATCACTCCCAAGAGTTCACATCGACGGAGTGGTTTGGCACCTCGATGTCGGCTCATCGCATCCTGGGGCTGTAGTAGGTCCCAAGGGTTGGGCTGTTCGCCCATTAAAGCGGTACGCGAGCTGGGTTCAGAACGTCGTGAGACAGTTCGGTCCCTATCCGGCGTGGGCGTAGGATATCTGAGAGGAGCTGTCCTTAGTACGAGAGGACCGGGATGGACGGGCCGCTGGTGCATCGGTTAGACTGCCAAGTCTACGGCCGAGTAGCCAAGCCCGGAAGGGATAAACGCTGAAGGCATCTAAGCGTGAAGCCCCCCTTAAGATGAGATATCCCATTCGAAAGAAGTAAACCCCCTTGAAGACGACGAGGTAGATAGGGCAGAGGTGGAAGTGCAGTAATGCATGGAGCTGACTGTTACTAATCGGGTGAGGGCTTGACCAAGAATCGCAGGAAGTAATGAATCTCAAGGAAATGTCAACATGTATGTAGTTTTGAAGGTGCAAACCTTTATTCCTCCTTAGCTCAGTCGGTAGAGCATGCGGCTGTTAACCGCAGTGTCGTTGGTTCGAGTCCAACAGGGGGAGTTCTCGGAAACGAGTATTTAAAATTTAATCTTTGGCTCCATGGTCAAGCGGTTAAGACACCGCCCTTTCACGGCGGTAACAGGGGTTCAAATCCCCTTGGAGTCATTAAATAGTTAAATGAGATTTTCTGTGGCTTGATTCTGACAAGTGATATGCCGATGTGGCTCAATTGGCAGAGCAGCTGATTTGTAATCAGCAGGTTATCGGTTCGAGTCCGATCATCGGCTTTTTGGACCTTTAGCTCAGTTGGTTAGAGCAACCGGCTCATAACCGGTCGGTCCTGGGTTCGAGTCCCCGAAGGTCCATTTTTATTATTTTGGCCCAGTGGCTCAGTTGGTTAGAGCGTCGCCCTGTCACGGCGAAGGTCGAGAGTTCGAGTCTCTTCTGGGTCGTTAGCAATTTGCTGGCGACAGTAAGTTGTTTTATAATCATGGAATCTTAGCTCAGCTGGGAGAGCATCTGCCTTACAAGCAGAGGGTCATAGGTTCGAGCCCTATAGGTTCCATATGCCGCAGTGGCGGAACTGGCAGACGCACAGGACTTAAAATCCTGCGGGACTTATACTCCCGTACCGGTTCGATTCCGGTCTGCGGCATGATTTAGGGATTGATACATTTAAAGTGTGTCAATCCTTTTTTTGCGTTTGTAATATACGCAGGAGACAACCAGGAAGATCCGGAGCCTGGAACGTCCGGATGCGAAAAAAATTCCCGTTTTCGCAATGACTGCCAATGCTTTTATAGAAGATAAACAACGCAGCAAAGAGGTCGGGATGAATGAACATTTATCTAAGCCTTTGGATGAAAAAACTTTGCTGGATATGATATGGAAATATATGTCGGAGAGAAGAAATTTCCGCGGATGTTGAGATTACAGATCAGCAGAAAATTTTTAAAGGGTGAAGCAAAACCATTAAAAATAGATGGTTTTGCCTTACCCTTTATGCATTTGCGGACAATACCGCCGGATAGTTAAACCTGTATTCTGTCAGCGACTTCATTTCCCAGGACAACTCTTCTGTCAGCAGTGGAAATGATCAGAGAATCGCTGAATTTCTGAAGTACCTGAATCGTACTGCCTTCATGAATATCCATGTTATGCATGGTATTCAGAACTTCTGGTAATCCGAACATCCATTTGATTGTATAGGTATTTCCCTGACTGGAATGTGATAATGGTTGCATAAAAAAACCTCCTTTATAAAAGAATAATATTCACAGGTAAAACAAATTGCTTTTGTATATCTGAATTATAGTTAGTGTCAGATAATTTGCTTTTATTATTAGAATAATTGTACAACTAAAAGTATCAGTTCGTCAATTATAACATTATTATATCAAATATCTGAAATATTATTCATTTGTTCAGGGGTTATTATAAAATTTATTGCCGGAGATTACTGCCGGGCTTCAGTATCTACAAATTTCAAATTATCAAGAGCATAGCGGAGCGCTTTGCACATTAATTCGTTACGTGAGCGTCCGCTTTTGGCAGCAAGCTCATCGTATTCTTCCTGAAGTTCGCGGTCAAGGCGAATCGTCATGGTAATGGATTTATCTTCTTTTTTGTCTGCACTTTTTGGCATAATAATGAAATCTTCTGTCATGATAATACCTCCCTGTAATGTAAATTATAATTACACGGCGTTGACATTGATATACCACAAACTTATAATACATATAAGTGTTACTTGTGGAGGGAATATGGAGACAGTTATTGAGAAAATATACGAGAACTATATACAGAAGTATTCAGAAACAGATACAGCCAGCCAGGAGAAAAAAGCGATATATGAGAAGTACAGAACCCTTCGCCAGAAGTTGCCGGCGGACCTGGTCCAGGAGCTGGATATGCTGATGGAGAAGCAGACTGAGATTTTATGTGGAGAGCTTAAGGAGAATTTCGCAGAGGGATTCAGAGCAGGGGTGAAGCTGATAAAAGAAGTATATCTGGAAGAAATACCTGATCTGGAAGAAAAGATCCGGAAGATGGTTTAATCATGTCAGACAGTAGATGAATGAAGAATCTTTGACTGATGAGTATTCCATATAGCGGATCTTTTTGGCAAAGGCAGTATTATTTTGTATGAACAGCAGTAATTTCATTGAGAAGGCGCTCAATGGTGTGCATGTGTTCATTCATGATCTTCTCTGCCAGAGGGGCATTTTTATTAATAATAGCATTTACCAGTTGAGTGTGCTGGGAGTCGATTTCCGGTGAATCTTCATTTTTTTGCATAAAATGGGAGCGGATTCCGGTAATCATATTTTCGATGAGCTGTGCGGATGCATTCAGAACACTGAGGATCAGAGGATTGTCAGCAATCTGGGCAATTTTCAGATGAAGGTCGCGATCCAGATCGCCGCGGATACTTTCATCCTGGGTGCTGTCCAGACGTGCGATGATCAGCTGAAGCTCTGCTGCGTCCAGAGGGGTACAGTTTAAAGCGGCCAGAAAAGCAGCTTTGCTTTCCAGAGCCCCACGAAGCTGAAGAGTATCCTGGATCTTGCTGTTATACATCTGAAACAGGATAGACAACGGTTCTGTGAGACAGCTGCGCAGATCAGCAGCAATATAGTTCGCACCTCCATGAACACTGACTGTAATCCCCAGAAGGGACAGGGCTTTTAATACCTCTCTCAATGCAGGCCTGGAAATCCCGAATTCTTCTGCCAGAATACGCTCGGCAGGGAGTGCATCTCCCGGCTTCAGCTCGCCGGTCTGTATTTTTTCAATAATCTGTTTCAGTACATCATTAAAAGTGCTGGTTTTATCTATTTTTCTGAACATTTATTTTCCTCTTTCTTAATCTTACATTGTATGCCTGAATGCAGGAATACATATGTTTTATTATACCTTATAAAAACACAGATGCAACCGATTATTGAAAAAGTGTACCATATGACAGCGGATATATTTTGCGGTAAGTAAAAAGTTATACGTTGTTTATAAATTTTATAATTTTATTAGAAATTAGACAAATTTCGCTCACATTTGTGCGATATGATAATTACATCTTAAGGGAGCGACAAACCTTAAGAGAAAATCTTTCCTTTCCCTAAAAAATGTAAAATGAACAATGAATCACCGCCTAACCGACAAGATCGTCGGGCAGGCGGTGATTTTATGTTACGGTGTATCTGGAAGAAGCTGCTGGCGGCAGATTGTTTCAGGGACGTCTGTAGCGGTTAAAGCAGGTATAGATTTCCTGAAGGCGGGGAACTGCATAGCCGCAGGCGGTTTCTCTGCCATCTGCGAAGAATGAAAGACCGTGCTGAAGCAGTTTCTGGTAGAGAAATTCGACAATCTCAGAGAGGGTACGCTTTCCATCGATGAGATGTTCCACTGCATATTTCAGAAGAAGACTCAGGGCAGCAGTCTGTTCTGCGTCGATCAGCTGTTCGGTATAACGCAGGTCGATCTCCTGTCTGCCAAGAGAAAAGCCATCTGTACCGGACACTTTGGTCTTTAAACGTTCCGGTCTGTCACTGGATTCCGGACGGACATGACCGCGATGCTGTCTGCCAGGTGCTGAAACTGCTTTGGTCATAATGCGGCTGCTGTGAGGCATGGTGAATTCCGGCACGGAAATCTCAGCCAGAGGATACTGGCTACATAAAGCTTTGGCAGTTTCGGTGATATCTCTGGGGACGTAATTGTCCATCTGGATGATGGTATCTGCAATGTGGAAAAAGGCTCCGGAACTTCCGGCAACCAGAACAGTGGAGATCCCGGCTTTCTCGTACAGATCCCGGGCACGTTCCAGAAAAGGTGTGATGGGCTCTTTTTCACGGAGGATCACTCTCTGCATAAAAGCATCCCGAACCATAAAATTGGTGGCTGAGGTATCTTCATCCAGAAGAAAAAGACGGCTGCCTGCTTCTATGCTCTCTACGATCCCGGCTGCCTGGGAAGTACTTCCGCTGGCGTCCAGGGTGGAGAAACAATGGGTATCCTTTTTATTGGGCAGGTCATTGATAAAAAGGGAAATATCTATGTCTTTAATGAACCGTCCGTCTTCGGAACGGAGCTTGACAGCGGTATCATCTGTGAGCACATATTCTCGTCCATCGCCTGGGATGTGATTGTAGACGCCCAGTTCCAGAGCATTTAAAAGGGTGGATTTGCCATGGTAACCACCGCCTACGATCAATGTGATCCCACGGGGAATTCCCATGCCTGTGATCTTTCCTTTATAAGGCAGATCCATGGAGATCCGCAGGCTGTCCGGGGACGTAAAAGGAATGGAATCTTTCATAGGGCGGGAAGAAACCCCACTTTCTCTGGGAAGGATCGCTCCGTCTGCCACAAAGGCAGCCAGATTCCGTCTTCGAAGTTCCTGGCGGATATAGTCCTGATCCAGTGCGGTGTGGATCCAGGCGAGAAGCTGCTGTTTATTCTGACTGGAATAGAAATAGGCTTTTTTTACACATACAGGGAGAAAATCAAAAAGAATTTTCTCAAGTTCTGTGGAATTGATCGTACGTCCGTTGGCAGGAAAACCAATGAAGAAACGGGCGGTAATGCCTTTTTCATCAATCTCACAGGCGGTTCTGGACAGGACTTCCTGACCACAGTGGCTTACTGAGATCAAGCCGCTCTTGCCGGAACCCTTTGCCCGGAAGGTGTAGTGATCAATCTGTTCAGCGAACCGGCGAGTCAAATAATCACAGAGCGTAGTCCTTGTTAGGGGAGTATTATAATAGTCTGCGGGAAAACCGGCTGACTGATGAGAGATGCGAACACTGATATGCGAAGGAGATGCAAAGGGATCCCCCTGCACATGATCAATAGAAAGAATATAATCGCCGAATCCGTACATACCTTTCAGGCCTTTGTATGCAGGATAGCTTTTTTTGTTTATGGAATGAAGCTGCTGACGCAGATCTTCTGAAGTTTTCATGAAAATCCCTCCTGAAAAAGTTTTTTACAGGCTCACTATAGCGGAAATGAGAAAGTTTGTCCAGCGTACTGCATGTCATATCTGGAAAAATATTCCGGGATGTTTTATAATAAAAAAAGCAATACTATGAATCACAGGATTGTCTGTCCGGCAGTATGAAGCAGGCAGCAGTTATAAAGAAAGGCGGAATAGAAGATGGAGCGTAGAAACGCATGGCTGTCCTATACAGAGGCAGAGGAAAAAGAACTGGAAACTGTAGCAAAGGCATACCGTAATTTCCTTAATGTGGGAAAAACAGAGCGAGAGTGTGTGACTGAAATCGTGAAAGAAGCGCAGGAAGCAGGCTATGAATCTCTGGAAGAGAAGGTTGCTAGAGGTGACAGACTGAAAGCCGGAGATAAGGTTTATACAGTAGGAATGAAAAAGATCGTTGCCCTTTTCCATATCGGAGAAGAGGAGATTTCCCATGGAATGAACATTCTGGGAGCACATATTGATTCCCCGCGTCTGGATATCAAACAGAATCCGCTGTACGAGGATACAGACCTGGCTTATCTGGATACCCATTATTATGGCGGCGTTAAGAAGTATCAGTGGGTAACTCTTCCCCTTGCGATCCACGGTGTAGTAGTAAAGAAAGACGGAAGCATAGCAGAAGTAAATATCGGAGAGGACGAGGATGATCCAATCGTATATATTACAGACCTTCTGATTCATCTGGCAGGAAAACAGCTGCAGAAAAAAGCAGCAGAGGTCATCGAAGGAGAGAATCTTGACATTCTCATCGGCAGCAGACCGCTGAAAGACATTCCGGATGATAAGAAAAAAGAAGCAGTAAAACAGAATGTACTGAAAATCCTGAAAGATAAATATGATATGGAAGAAGAAGATTTCCTCTCTGCAGAACTGGAGATCGTACCGGCAGGTAGAGCAAGAGAATGCGGACTGGACAGAAGCATGATTGCAGCTTATGGACAGGACGACAGAGTATGTGCATATACTTCCCTGCTTGCAATGCTGGAGATGGAAACACCGAAACGCACCTCCTGCTGTCTGCTGGTAGATAAAGAAGAAATCGGAAGTGTAGGTGCAACAGGAATGCAGTCACAGTTCTTCGAGAATGCAGTGGCAGAGCTTCTGGATGCAATGGGATGCTACAGTGAACTTACCCTGAGAAGAGCACTGAAGAATTCCAGCATGCTTTCTTCTGATGTGAGTGCAGGCTATGACCCATCTTATGGCGAAGCATTTGAGAAAAAGAATGCTGCTTATCTGGGAAGAGGTATTGTACTGAATAAATTTACAGGAGCCAGAGGCAAATCCAGTTCCAATGATGCGAACGCAGAGTATGTGGCAAGAGTCAGAAATATTTTTGACAGCCATGAGATCGCATTCCAGACTGCTGAACTTGGCAAAGTAGATGTAGGAGGCGGCGGAACTATCGCATATATTGCCGCACTTTACGGCATGGAGGTAATTGACAGCGGAGTAGCAGTGCTGAGCATGCATGCACCGTGGGAGGTTACCAGTAAGGCAGATGTTTATGAAGCAAAGAAGGCTTATAAAGCATTTCTGCTGGATGCCTGAGTCTGGCTGACGTGGAAACATCTGGATAAAAATTTCACAGAATATGAATGGAATCGCAGTTCTGGTTCGTTATGGAAAACAGAGACTTATAGATTCCGTGTAAAAAGGCAGTGCCTCGGAAACCTGGGGCCTGCCTTTTTTCGGAAAATGGAGGAAGAAAATGGAAGAGGCGCTGATAAGGGTAAAAGACCTGTGTAAGATCTATAATCCCGGGGAAAATGAGGTGAGGGCACTGGATCATGTAAATCTGGAGATCAAGAAAGGGGAATTCGTAGCTATTATCGGTCAGTCCGGTTCCGGGAAATCCACATTTATGAATATGCTGGGATGTCTGGATGTTCCCACTTCCGGAGAGTATTTCCTGAATGGGACAGATGTATCTACCATGGAAGATAATGAACTATCGGAGGTCAGAAACCGGGAAATAGGATTTATTTTTCAGGGATTTAACCTGATCTCCAATTTGACAGCTATAGAGAATGTGGAACTTCCGCTGGTGTACAGAGGGGTGGACAGAAAGACCAGGCATAAGCTGGCTGTGGATTCCCTGACAATGGTGGGACTGGAGAAACGTATGGATCATAAGCCCAACGAAATGTCCGGAGGACAGCAGCAGAGAGTAGCCATAGCAAGGGCTATTGCAGCACAGCCCCCTGTGATCCTGGCAGATGAGCCGACTGGAAATCTGGATTCAGCATCCAGTAAGGAAATCCTGCAGATCCTGAAAGATATGCATGAAAAAGGAAAAACAGTCATACTGATTACCCATGATAATGGAATTGCAGCACAGGCCAGAAGAGTAGTGAGGATCATGGATGGAAAAATTGAGTCAGATACCGTTAATGAGAATTACGGAAAAGAAAAATATGTGAAAAATCAGCTGGATGCGTAGACAGCAGGAGGAAAATCATTATGAAGAAAAAGAAGAAAAAAAAGAAAATTATCATAGGGGCAGCTGTGGTTCTGGTGGCTGCAGGTGGAATTTCAGTGGCAGCGCAAAGAAAGTCCGGTGAGGATCAGATCCCGCAGGTGCCGGTGGTTACTGTACAGACCGGGGATGTAGAAGAGATCGTGGATGCTTCCGGAACTGTGGGAAGTGAGGAAGAGAAAACGTATTATTCTCCTGTAAATGCCCAGATTAAGAAGGTAGCTTTTTCCCAGGGTGATGTGGTGAAAAAGGGAACAAAGCTGATCGAATTTGATACAAAGGATCTGGAGAAGGATAACCAGAAGGCTGAACTGAATCTGAAGTCAACGAAGTATGATACAAAGGATACTGTAAACAAATCCGATAAAGCGGATCAGAAGCAGAAAGATGCAAAGAAAAAGGTTCAGGAACTTGAGAAAAAGGTAAAAGATAAGAAAGCTTATGTGGCTTCCCTGAAGTCTCAGATCTCTGCTGCAACAACCCGTGCACAGCAGGAAGCAGCGGCTCAGGCGGCAGCACAGGCAGCGGCCGAGGCACAGGCACAGCAGGCAGCAGCACAGGCGAAAGCTCAGGCAGAAGCCCAGAAGCAGCAGGAGATCCAGAACAAATATCATGCAGCACTTTATACATATCAGAAAGAAACTCTGCCTCAGTATCAGCAGAAGCTGTCTGAACTGAATTCTGCATATACCCAGGCACAGACGGCGTATAATCAGGCAGATACTGCTTATCAGATGGCATTTGCAGCATGGCAGGCAGATCCTTCAGAAGAAAATACCCAGGAGCTGAGTACTGCAGAAGAGAACAGAAACCAGGCGCAGATTAGCAGGGATCAGGCGAAGGAGGCATATGAGGATTATAAGCAGCAGACTCCGGCGATGCCAAACCTGGCGGATTTTTCCACAGATAATACAGGAAGTGATCTGGGATTTTCAGATGGCACGGATGTTGAGGATACGGAAGAAGAGGTGGAGACAGATACCTCGTATAGTGGCAGCAGTGAAACTGTGACTGCAGATACTTCAGCACTGGAGAGTGCGATGGAGGCAGCCAGTGATGAGCTGGCAGAACTTCAGTCTGACCTGGCATCTGAGAAAGCTATTGCGGAGGCGGATTCCACCAGCCTTACGAAAGAAGAGCGGAAGAAACTGAAGGTAGCAGATAATCTTTCTGAGCTGGATGCCAAATCCGCGAAGGAGCTTGTGGAAGAAGGAAAGAAGGGTATCACTGCTGAATTCAACGGGATCGTATCCAAAGCTGACCTGAAAAACGGGGAAGCAGTTACCCAGGGAATGGAGCTTTTTACCATTCAGAATACAGATAAGGCAAGTGTGGATGTAACTCTTTCCAAGTATGATTATGATACAGTGAAGGAAGGACAGAAGGCGGAAATTACTCTGGGAGGTAATACTTATGAGGGTACTGTGACCAGAATGAGCCATATTGCTGTGCAGAATGAAAAAGGGACTCCGGTGATCTCGGCTACAGTGAGTATTGATGATCCGGATGATGATATTTTCCTGGGGGTAGATGCAAAGGTGAAGATTCATGCAGCATCTGCGAAAGATGTTGTGACTCTTCCTGTGGAAGTGGTCAACATTGGTAAAGATGGTTCTTTCTGCTATGTGATCGAGAATGGATTGGTAACCAGAAGAAACATTACCACCGGGATCAGTTCAGAAGATTATATAGAAATCACAGACGGGATTGAAGCCGGTGAAGAAGTAATTTCCGATCTGGGCGATTATACAGAAGGCATGGCAGTTCAGGCAGAGCCACAGGAACAGACAGGAGAGGATGCTGATGAGTAATCTGTATGAATATATCAAGATGGCAGTCCATAATATTATGGCAAATAAGGGCCGGTCTTTTCTGACTATGCTTGGTATTATTATAGGTATTGCTTCTGTGATCGCCATTGTTTCGATCGGTGAGGGAACGAAGAACCAGATGAACAGCGAGATCGATGATATCGGCGGCGGACAGATCGCGATCAGTGTGAGCAGTGATGCGCAGACTGCGGAAGAATGGATCACTGCGGATGATATAGAGGCGATCCGGGAACTGGACGGAATTGAAGGTGTGAATGTTTCGGATTCCTATGATGGCGAGACTGCTACCGGTAAGGGAAATTTCACTCTTATGGTTACCGGAGAGGGACCGGATGCGAAGCTGGTCAGCAATGCAACAATGAAGCATGGAGTTTATTTTGGAGAGAAAGAAGTGCAGGAAGGAAAGAATGTTTGCGTGATTTCTGATTCAGACGCGAAGAGACTTTTTGGTACCGATGATGTTGTGGGAATGAGTCTGGATGTGAACTGTTATGGGCTGACGAAGAGTCTGCGGATCTGTGGTGTGACTACGCAGAAAGAGAATGGGACTTTTGTAAGTTATACCTATGACGGGATGCCGGTGACTGTGAATGTGCCTTATACGACAATGAATGAGTTTACCGGGACATCAGATTATTTCTTCTCTATGACGATACAGGCAGACAAGAGTCTGGACAGTCAGAGTATCGCAGATAAAGTGGTGAACCTGTTGGAGAAGAGACATCAGTGCGCTGGAGAAGATTATTTCCAGGTACAGAGCTTCCAGGATATTATGAGTTCCATGAACCAGATGCTGGATATGGTAACTGCGTTTATTTCCTTTGTGGCTGGAATTTCGCTGCTGGTTGGTGGTATCGGGGTTATGAATATCATGCTGGTGTCTGTGACTGAACGTACCAGGGAGATTGGTATCCGTAAGTCTCTGGGGGCAAAGACCTCATCAATTATGCTTCAGTTTCTGGCAGAAGCAGCAATCCTGACGGCCATGGGTGGTCTGATCGGAATTGTTCTTGGCGTGATTGGAGGGTATGCGATCTGTTCTATCATAAGCAGCAGTATGGAAATGACCATTACACCGGGAATCAGCCTGAGTACGATCATGGCGGCAACGTTGTTCTCCTGTGCAGTGGGAGTATTTTTCGGAATCTATCCTGCAAGAAAAGCTGCGAAACTCAGTCCGATCGAGGCGCTGAGACGAAATTAAGTTGTTGCAAAATAGTCAATTTTATCAATCAAAAGAAAAAAATAAAAAAAATCAAAAAAAGTGTTGACAAATGCTCTGGTATAGAGTAGAATACTCATTGTTGTGAGGGACACGCGATAAGAACTTCACAAGGATGTGCGTTTAGCTCAGCTGGATAGAGCGTTTGGCTACGGACCAAAAGGTCGGGGGTTCGAATCCTCTAACGCACGCTATGTCGAAAGGCTGGAAACCTTGAAAAATCAATGGTTTCCGGCTTTTTTTGTGCTTGTTGATTTGAGCTCGAACCTGTGACTTCCTGTGACAAGGAAAATTTGGGTGAAATCAGCTGGCAAATGCCTTTTCCATGATACTCAGACTTCAGTGGATTATAGATATACCCTAATGTTGTTGTGGTGTTGCTGTGACCAAGGCAGGCACGAATTTGATTAAGAGGAAGACCAGCTGCGTTCAGGCGACTTGCGTAAGTCTTTCTCAGTTTGTGGCTGCGCTTTACATCTGTACTGATGTGTTTGCAGGCATATTCCAGCATACTGTTAATTGAACGCAGATTCAGGTATTTGCTTCCATATCCGAAGATGAAGTCATCAGGTCTGATATCAGGAGCATTGGCTTTTAATAATTTGAAAATCTCCTGAGCTTTATGGACAACAGGAATGACACGCTCTGTATGAGTCTTGGTATGATCAAGCAATACATACACACCTTTTCGGCCTTCCTGACCAGGAAGAATAACAATCTGTCCGGAAGCCTTATACACATCATAATAAGGATTATTCAGTTCAGTGGCATCCATATGTACCATTTCCTGTACAATCGATATTTCCCACTTGTCCATGTTCAGATCTCGCCAGCGGAGGGCGCACAATTCTCCGGCACGTAATCCCATCAGGAAATTGCAAACGATGGACAAAAAGCGTGGCTGATGTTTCTTGTTGTACGATTTCCAGAGATCCTCAATGATTTTATGATATTCGTCGGTGTTGTAAACCTGAGTTTCATTGGTTGGCTTGGACACCTGACGGAATTTAACGGTTACCTTGAGTTCTGGAAATGGATTACGGGCAATATATCCGTGATCTTTGGCATACTCAAACATCTGCTTGGGAATAGTTTTTATCGTCTGCCAGGTGTGGCTGGATAAATTATATTTTTTGATCAGCTGATTGGCCCAGGAATTGATATCTGAGACCTTTATTTCCTGTAAGGGAATCTGAAAGAAATCAGTTCCGTCAAAAAATCTTTTCCAGTGTTTTCTGTGGGCACAGATAGTGTTAGGGCTGTCTGTGATAGTTCTTTTGTAGGCGAGCCATTCCTCAAAAATATCCTGCAGGCAAGTGGAAGTGGATTCTAGATAGTATGGTTTTAATGCATCCAACAATTCACCGTAAGTTTTCCGCTGAATACGCTTGTTATAATCCTGCGGGTTTGCAGTGTACCAGGCATCTCTTTTCTTGTTGTATAAGAATGCGTATTTGTGAAGTTTTCTACTTTTTTTCTGGTTAGCATTTTTTCAATATCCGCTACCGTTTTCTCATCAATTGTATCATCGATAAAGAGATTTTCCAGTCTTGATTTTTTTACTTCAGTCTGCATAGTTCATCACCTTTTTATCTTTAATATGTGATTTTAAGATGCAGGGTGTCTGAAAAAGGAAGATGCTTTCTAATTGTATAATTTTGTAGTAAATTTAGTTGGAATTCGGAACTCAAAAGTATATAATGTATTTATGGAACTCAAAAGTTGGGAGGTGAAATTAAATTGAGTCCACGCACTGGCAGACCGACAGATGCGTTGAAAAATCATGATCTGAAAGTGAGAGTAGATGATAAGCTCTATGATCGATTGCTTAAATATGCAGATGATAATAATATTACCAAAGCTGAAGCAATAAGACGTGTATTAGATGTGCATTTGCCGAAAAATTAAAAACCAGTCCAACTGCCCTGACAAGATAGTGAACTGGTTTATTGGGTTTGCCACAGGAGTTGCCCTGCAGCTAAATCTGATTATAGCACCGTAGGAACACTCCTGGCAACTTATTAACTGCTGTCGGAGAAAAAAATCTGACAGTTGATTATGTGAAAAAGGAGTCGATCATATGGAACTTGATCTTTTAATTACGGAACTGGATGAAACGACCATCCAGATCGACAAGATGAGATATCTTGCCACACAGATTTCTACTAAAGCATGTGAAAAGACAAAGCACGCAAAGAATGCTCTTCAGTATGACTTTGAGAGCCAGGAAATTGTCAAATGTGCTGCAATTCTTTCTGACTATATTGAAGTTGCAGATGCCGCAATTAAAAAGGCAGTCACAGAACTGGCAGAATACGATACAAAACTTCAGAAAGGAAATGCCAAGGCGCTTTCTGCTGATTCTGCGAAAGTGGATTTTGGAGTAACGGCAGATCCATCAAAGAATAATTAATCATAAATTTTAAATCAGGCTATATTTTGCAAAATCAGGCAAAATATGGCCTTTTTGTATTTTTAGGACTTATTTTTGCTATCCGGTTTCCAGAAATCACATATTTAAAGAAACAAACAAAGGAGCCGATATCGCAATGAAAGAAAATATCAGTTTTGAATTTATTAAATCAGATAAAACAGAACCAAATATCTATTATCGTATCCCTAAAATCCTGTTTGAAAGCAGTGTCTTTGAAGATCTATCGACAGATGCAAAATATCTGTACAGCTTTATGCTGGATCGCGTTTCTTTGTCCAGCAAAAATAAATGGATAGATCCGGATGGGAGAGTGTATATCATTTATACTGTAAAACAGGTATGTGAAATTTTAAAATGCGGAAAAGACAAGGCATCGAAGTTACTGGCAGAGTTGGATAGCGAGAATGGTATTGGATTGATTGAAAGGGTACGTAGAGGCCTTTGTAAGCCAGACAAAATTTACGTGAAAGATATTGTGGTACGGAAAGATCATGTAGACAAAAAGGAATCTGCTGCATCGGAAAATGCGACTTCCGGAGATCGATTTAATCGACTTCAGGAGGGGGAAAAACAGAGGTCATGAACTCGGAAATTCATATCACGCAGTGTAGTAAAAACAGATGTCAGGAAATCGGAAAAACAGACACAACTAATAATGATAATATTAAGACTTATAATATTAAAACGGACAAAAGTAATCAGGATAATAGTAATCATCACTCTGTCAAGAGCTCTGCCCTGACAGAGGATGATGATACATATACCCGCTATGAACAATTGGTCAAGCAGCAAATCGAATATGAGTATGCTGTCAAAGAATGTCAGAAGAATGAAGTAGCGTACATTAATGCGATGGTAGCTATAATTGCAAAGCTGTTTTGTTGGCCAGGTAAGCCTGTTAGAATCAATGGCGTCGAGTATTCATATGCTTATGTGAAGGATAAACTGTCGTTGATCACTAAGGACCATATCATCTATGTCGTTGAGCAATTACGTAAGTGGCGCCCGGATATTTCAAATATCTATAACTATTTGCTGGTATGCATGCTTCGTGCAGTTGACACAATTGACTGCTATTACACGGCGCAGGTAAATCATGACATGGGTGCGGGAAATTTTACAGACAAACCCGACGTATCTGACAAAGGGCAGGAGAATGAGGAACTGCTGCCGTGGATGCGATAAATTTATTTTCAGGGGATATGCTTTTAATCAACGGTTTTAGGAATAGGGCTAACAAAAAGTGTTGACAAATATATCATAGTGCGATATAACATAACTATCGAAGTACGATATATCGCACTGAAAGGACAACGCTTATGGATGCACATATAAAAAAAGTTTACGTTCCTATGACGGAGACAAGCTTTTACATATTGTTATGTCTTCGTACCCCGAATCATGGGTACGGGATTGTACAAAAGGTAAAAGAGCTGACAGATAATGAAGTGGTGCTCGGTCCGGGAACCATGTATGGAAGCCTTTCGAAGCTGGAGAAGGATGGTCTGATTCATTTTATTCGGGAGGAAGACAAGAGGAAGATTTATGAGATCACAGAACTTGGCACAGAAGTTCTGGAGCTTGAACTGAAGAGAATCCGCAGGTTGTATCGGAATGCACAGGAGGTAACGAAATGAAAGAACTCAAAAAAGAATTTCGCTGGTTTAACATCATGGAGTACGAAAAAGAAGAAAATTACCTGAGTAAAAGACACCAGGAAGGCTGGAAATTCAAGAGAATGACTTTCCCTGGTGTGTATACATTTGAGCGGTGTGAGCCTGAGAAAGTGATTTACCAGTTGGATTACAATAAAGAAGGAATCAAACACCAGATGGAATATGTGCGGATGTTTGAGGATTGCGGCTGGGAATACCTGACAGAGTTTGATGGCTATAATTATTTCCGCAAGCCGGCAGATAAGATGCAGCAGGAAGAAGAAATATTCTGTGACGACATCTCCCGCCTGGATATGATGAATCGGATTTTTATAGGAAGAGTAATTCCGTTGATCGTAATTCTTTGCAGTCTGATCTGGCAGCTTTATATATCTGCGACAGACCATAGTGAACGGGGTTGGTTGCCGGTATTTATTGTATTAGTGATTATATACATTATTACTTTCCTACAGTTTGCAGTAAAATATTTTGCATTTCGGAAAAAGGTAAAATAATAGCATTCGTTTGACGAAGCATTAATAGAAAGAGTTCTTTATCTGGGGAGCAATGACCTCAGGTGATGGACTTTTTCTGATTTTATAAAGAAATTTGAATTTTTTTGTTACCATTCAGGCTTTTTTACGATATATAGTATGAGTAGAAAAACGAGGAGGACAACCCGTAAATGAAAGACAATGAAATCATATCTTTGTTTGAGCTAAGGGATGAGCATGCGATTGAAGCATTGAGCGACAAGTATCATCCTTACTGCTATAAGATTGCCTGGAATCTGCTTACAAATAAAGAAGATTCGGAAGAATGCCTGAATGATACCTGGTTTTCGGTCTGGTCGCTGATCCCGCCGAAGAAGCCTTCTGTATTATCACATTTTTGTGGCAGGATCACGAGAAATTTAAGCATTGACCGCCTGCGCAAAAAATATGCTGACAGGCGCCCGGATGTACATATGGCAGACGTTTTGGGTGAAATGGATCAGCTGAGTGTTACCTATACCATTGAAGATCAGCTGGCAGAAAAAGAACTGTTGGAAATTATCAATGATTTTCTTGGAAAAATGAATGCAGAGGACAGAGATATTTTCGTGAGAAGATACTGGTTTTTTGATTCTGTTGCGGCGATTGCCAAGAGGCATGCGGTGTCCGTCGGAAGTGTGAAAATGAATCTGTACCGGAGCAGAAAGAAGCTGTTGAAGGTCTTAAAAAAGGAAGGAAAACACTTATGAAAAAATTCGATTTTTCAAAAGAATTTGGCAATATTGATCCGAAATATATCAGCGAAGCAGAGGGAGAATGGAAAGGGAAGAAAAAAGCCTGGGCGCCATCATTCTGGAGTAAACTGGCAGTTGCCTGCGTGATCCTGGCACTGATTTCCACTGTCCTATCGAACCCGAAAGTGCAGGCTGCGATTAAAAGTCTTGCTTTATCCATAGGAGAAACTCTGGGATTTCAGAAGGAAATTGAGTCCTACACGGAGGATTTGAACATATCCAGGAGCGATCAGGGAATCACTGTGAACTTAAAAGAAGTTGTTCTGGATGAAGGTGTTTTGCTGTTCAGAGTGCATGCAGAAATTGATGCTCCTGAAGAAAATCAGCAGGAAAAATCTGTAGATATTTCATCTTTTAAGAATACGGGAATTACACTTGATATGGACAAAACAACAATAAACGGACAGAAGCTTGATGAATATATGAATGCGGAATATTCTCCTTATTCTGTGGATGATTTATTAGACGCAGATGCCGACAGAGATGAAGAGGAATATGACCGTGTACAGGAGTATCGCTTTCATGCACCGACAGATCTCGGAGAAAATCCAGAAGTACATTTTGTACTCAATGCGTATGACTATGATGACTGGGAGAAATCTGTAGCAGAATTTACATTTGATTTCAATATTTCGCGAGAAAAAATCCTGAAGCAGACAACGAATAAAAAACTGGAAAATATTTCTGTTCAGACGGAAGAAGGCACGGTAACACTGAAAGATATTTTCCTGAACAAGTTACAAAGCAGTATCTCAGCAGATGTGCCGGAAAAACTGTTTCAGAAGTATGATGTTGAGCTGCGTGGAACGGACAGTAAAGGAAACAAAGTGCGGTATGAACTGAGAGACGATGCAGAAACAGGCGCCATCAATCGGATCTGGAAATTTAAGACAGATTTCTGGAGAACTTATGGAAGTGCAGGAGATGATGAAAGACCGGAAATTCCTGATCCTGAGAGTGAATATCTGGAATTACAGTTTTATCTGAAATGTGATGATATAATGGAAAGCAGTGTTACTGAAACGTATGATTTAGATGATGATACTTATGCCGAGGAGGAAGGCAAAGTCTATGATGCTTCAGATGATTCTGCATGGAAAGCTGTTGGAGAGAAGATACGGATCAATATCAGATGAAAGTAAGGAGGAACTGAGAAATGAAGAAAAAATTGATTGCATTAATCGTGGCAGGGGAATTGTTAATATTCAGTGGAGTAGTCCTGGGATATTATCATCCGGTTGCAGGAAGTATCTTTGAAATAATTGGAGGGCTGTTGAACCTTTGCTTCTTTATACTGCTGCTGGTATATGCTAAGAAGAATAAAAAGAAATAAGAACTTTCAACAAGAGGTAAGAGCATGAATTTTGATACATACAAAATCAAGGATGAATTGTTAGAAATTTATAGTGGCAGTGAAGAAACTTTCTGTGTCGGTAAAATTCTGTCCAAAAACAGGGATAGTATTCTTTTCAGATCTTATGATGCGCAGGGAAAGAACGATGGGTTACATTTTATAAAAAGCAGTCATATCAGCGAAATAAAATCAAACACACAGTATTTAAGAAAAATGCAGTTATATTTAGCATACTGGAGAGAACAGGAGGATGCACCTTTAACTAACCCATTTAAGAAGCATCCTGCATTGTCTGGGCTATTGGCATATGCGATGGAGAATAAGAAGATAATTACTGTTTTCTGCAGTTCCAAACCGGACGAATTGCTTACCGGTTATGTAGAGACATATGACAATAAAAAAATTAAATTGAACTGTGTGGATATGGAAACTGCCTGCATTTATGAAACTGCAACGCTGCTTAAAGAGGATATTTTTTATCTGGAAGTTGACAGTTTGGACAATGAATTACTGAAATATGCCAATGAGAAAATAGAGAGGTAAACGATTAATCAGGGAAGGAGTGAACAGATGAAAAAGATGATCATATTTGCCTTAATTATGGCTATATCCGTAGCAACACCAATCCAGGCAATGGCAGAAAGTGTTACACAGTCTGACGTGGAAATGCAGCCTTCGGAACAGAACATTGAGCAGATCATTGATGAGATTACGTCTGAACCGCATCCAATAAATTCTGATGCGATCCAGAATGTAAAGGAATACATCATCCAATATTGGGGTGATTTGGGATATGACGAGATAGAATGTCAGAAGTTTGAATATAATGATGAAAATAATGAGAATGCAATACGGCGTTCCTCACAGGCAGATGTATTTCTGGCACCAACGGCCGAAAATGCAACTATTGACGGCACTGGTGAAAATATTATTGTGACAAAAAAGTCATTCACTGATATGACGAAAAATCTGATCATAAGTGCCCATTATGACAGTGCAGAAGATTCGGTAGGAGCCAATGATAACGGTTCCGGAGTGGCAGCAGTACTTGAACTGGCAAGAATTTTAAAAGATACAGAGATGCCGTATAATGTAAAATTCATCCTGTTTTCGGGCGAAGAAAAATATATGCTGGGTTCAAGATGGTATGTTGGCAATCTGTCTGAGGACGAGTGGAAGCAGATCATCGGAGTAATAAATATTGATACCATCGCAGAAAAAAGTGATCTGGGTTATATGGCGATGATCGAAGGAAACAAACGACCAGATGATATAGAGTATGACGATGAGAGACTGAAAAAACTGGCCGAGTTAAATAAAAACAGCATGTCAGATTTATTTACATCCAGTGACAGATTCTACCTGACAATGGCAACTAACAGTGACCATTATCCATTTGCTTTGGTGGATATCCCGGCAGTTTCCATTGTCCAGGACTGGCAGGATGGATTGAACGTGAATGACAGTTCTGATGTAAAAGAGAATATGGATATGCAGAGGATTGTGGAAGTGATTGAGAAGGTTACGGAAGTGCTTTCTGAGATACCATCAAATAATTAATAAAGAAGAGAGTAAAGCAGAGCCGGGATTCGAAAGGGTCCCGGTTTTTTGCAAGTTTAAATGACAAAAGAAATTCTAATTTTTTTGTTATCACCCGGGATTTTTTACGATATATAGTATGAGCAGGAAAATTTTCTTTCGAAATACAAGACAAGGAGAAACAAAACGATGAAAAAAGGAACAATGATGGTTTTTTCGGCATTATTGATGAGCTGCTTTTTAGCAGTTTCGGCAGAAGCTAAGAGCATCGAGAATGGTACTTACCGCGTATGCAAAAACGATATTTTTATTGACTATGATCAATTAAATTGCAAAAAGATCGTTACGAAAGTAAAAGATGACGGGTCATTCACTGCGATTGATCTGGGAGAGTGGTTAGAAGAACAGGATATTTATAATATTTCGGTAATTGAAGATGATGAAAATACCGGCTATAAAAAAATGTTTTATGAAAGAAATCCAGAAAAAGAGGCATCAGATGAATTTTGTGATTCAGAAGATACTTCCTATATTGATTTCCAGGGATTGGTGTATGAGGGGGATGTTATCCGCAGTACGGATTCTTTCCAGGAAACGGTAACGGAAGTAAGTTTTGATGGAAGCTTCTATACGGAGACGGAAATGACAGGTCTGTATGTGGATGGAAAGACAACTCGAATTAAATAATTTATGGAGAATAGAAGGGGCTATCGTGATGATATGCTCCTTTTTCATGCTATAATTCAAAAAAATATAAATTTTTTGAGACGATCATCAAAAAAATACGACTTTATAATTGAAAACATTTTTGAGGAGATGAACATCATAGACGATATAAAAATCATAGAGCTTTATTTTGAAAGAAATGAGCAGGCGATTAAGGAAACGGATATAAAATATGGGAAGTTCTGTCGTAATATGGCCTATAAAATTCTGAATAATCACCAGGATTCGGAAGAGTGTGTAAATACCACTTATTTAGAAATGTGGGATAGAATCCCACCGACAAGGCCTGCTAAATTTAAAGCTTATATTTCCAGAATTGTCAGAAGTACTTCTGTAGATAGAGTAAGGCATCTGACAGCTAAAAAGAGGTCGGCTGATATGGTTATGGCATTGGATGAACTTACAGAGGTACTGCCAGATGAAAGACATGCGCCTGGAAGGAACGATGAAGAGATTGGAAAATTGCTCAGTATTTTTCTTCGTAAACAAAAAGAAGAGGTTCAGAGGGTGTTTGTTCTAAAGTATTTTTATTTCGAATCTAACAGGGCTATTGCGGAAAAATATGGTTTTACTGAACGCAAAGTAACGAATATGCTGGCCCGTACCAGAAATAAATTAAAAAAATATCTGATTGAGGAGGGAATCTACATATGAATATACCAAGAATTGTAAATGCTATCGGTTATATTGATGATGACCTTATCACGGCAGCACTGGAAGATCCGCCGAGGAAAAGGTATAATCTTATAATTAAATGGCTGTCGGCTTTCGCCTGTTTGGCACTGGTTATGATTATTCGATCTGTTTTCTGCAATAGTGAAGAGTATAAGTGCAGAGAATAACAAAAGATTAGAACCTGGATATTCATGTAATGGAAAAAAGAAGAACGCTATACAGCTTATTGTTGTAGGGGATTTTTTCCAGCTTCCACCAGTTATAAAAAAAGAAGATCGGGAAATTTTGGTGGAAATGTACGGAACAGAATATGAACAAGGTGAAACATGTGAGCGTGGATATGCGTTTTTTTCAAAAGCATGGAAAGAAATGAAGTTTCATTGTGTAAAGTTAGAAGAAGTTTGTCGACAGAAAGATGCAGAATTTCTTGGAATTTTGAATGACATAAAATATGGCAGGAACCTTCAGAATGTGATTGCGTATCTGGAAAGCAATCAGAGCAGTGATCTGATAGAAGAAGCACCTTATTTTGTTGGGACCAATGCGAAGGCAGATAAAATCAATCAGGCACACATGAGAGCCTTAGATGATAAAACAGAAAAGAAATTTTATGCTATTATTGAGGGCGATGTGACTTATGAGGACATTAAAAATATAAGTTATGCGAAACAGTCTCTGGTAGTAAATATTGGGGCAAAAGTGATGCTCACGGCGAATGATGCAAATGGCGAGTATGTGAATGGCACCATGGGTACAATAATTGATATCAGTAAGGAAAGAGGAGATGCAACCTGTATACAAGTTCTTACAGATAAGGGAAAGAAGGTAGATGTATATAGGTATGAACGAGAAATCGAGAGACAAGATATAGAAGAACACAAAGAAAAAGGTGAAAACGGTGAAACTGTTACCGTAAAAAAGATAGTCAGAAAAATAGTAGGATCCTTTAAACAGTTTCCAATTAAAATTGCATGGGCGCTAAGCATCCATAAGTCGCAGGGACAAACCTTTAGCCAAGTTAACATTGATCCTCAGTGTTGGGATTCCGGGCAGTTTTATGTGGCAGTTTCAAGAGCAGAGTCCATAGAGGGAATCCATTTTATGGTCCCCATAATGAAACAGTATATTCGGACATTATCAGATGAAGTGATAAAGATTTTGAGAGAAAGTTTGTATTCGATAATATAATAAAAAGCATAATTATTTCGGGTGGGTAGAGTATCCGGCATTTCAGAAACTCTTGGAGAATTCACCGTTGGAAGAGTAAAGCATATTTGCAAAGCAGGGGAAACTCTGGTTATGCCGGCAACAATCCCACATGCAGTTTACGCGGTAGAAAGATTCAAAATGCTCCTGACAGTTGTATTTCTGGTGAATAGATAATTTTTAAAACATTATTTATATAAAAACAAGTATAAAGAAGACGTGAGTTACATCATCAAAATGAGGTGAATTAAGTCTTTTTTATTATTTGAAAAAATATTGAAAAAAAGTGTGACCAATGTAAAAAAATACGATATTTATTATGTAAGACTTTTGACTATGATAATAAATGGAGAAACAAAACGATGAAAAAGGAATAATGATGGTTCTTTCCACATTACTGATGGACTGCTTTTTAGCAATTTCGGTAGAAGCTAAGAGTATCGAGAAGGATACTTACCGTATATGCAAAAACGAGATTTTTATTGACTATGATCAATTAAACTGCAAAAAGATTGTTACGGAAGTAAAAGATGACGGGGCATTCATTGTAGTTGATCTGGGAGAGTGGTTAGAAGAACAGGATGTTTATGATATTTTTGTAATTGAAGATGATGAAAATAACGGCTATAAAAAACGTTTTATGAAAGAAAGCTAGAAAAAGAGACATCAGATGAATTTCATGACTCAGAAGATACTTCCTATACTGATTTCCAGGGATTGGGAGATTGCGGATATAAAGGAATATGCATTATCCTGTTTTTATGTTATTATTGTAAATAAGAAAAATTTAGAGGGCAAAAGTTATGAAATTTAGTGGAAGAATAAAAGATGTTAATAGCGATTTTGAATTTTTAGAACAGTCTATAAGTGACGATGAAGCCCAACAATATTATGTGGACTGGATGGCAAAGTATAGGAAATATTTTCGCGATGGTTCAGAAATAAAGACAATTATTATGGCAAACAGAAGTATTAGAGCAAGGCGAGAAATAATAACATCCGCAATACTTTTTGAAGAGTCGAAAGTTGCTCGTGATAATGGGTGCATTTCGGCAACGTACTTTTTAACGTACTATTCTTTATTTCACGCGATGTGGTCAGTATTATTTCTTAATAGTGATTTGAATAATAGTATTAGTGAAATTACACATCAAAAATTAAAAAATTTATTTTGCGATTACTACACACGTAATAATTTTTTTGATGTGGATATGAAAGATTATATTACTAAACATAAGGATATGCGCGAATTCTTTTCTTATAATGTGCCATTTAATATGATAGGTGATGCAATTGATTTTGATCTGATTGAACGGATAGTTCTAAAATGTTTCCAGTTGACTAATTTACATAATAGTATGTTGGCTAAATGTTCAGGATTCTTAAATGTAACCGAAGAAAATATACCCTGGATTAAGACTTACTTTGCGGTATTTAATGGGAGAACAAGAGAGAATGGTAAAATGCTGGAAGATCCTTCAGAGGAACATCAACTTATAGAAATGCTTAAATATGGAATAAAAATTGAAAATTATGAAATAGAATTAAGCAATGACTGGGATGAAATGGGGTACGCGTACTATTTAGATGGTAAGTTTGATGAAGTTGCTGTAGATAGAGTAAAATCAAATGCATTAAATTTGGTATATAAGGCTATTCGATATTAATTTACAACAAAAGAGGATATAACTATCATGCATATCAATTGTGTTGACATCGGTGTAGAGCCAGGGTAAAATTAAGAAGGAAATATTTATAAAAGCAAGGAATTTATGTATACTTTTTGATATAGTATATAATGTAAATGAGCGAGGTAATTTATTTTAAATGAGGTTTGGTAGCTGTTTGTTTAATACAAACAGCTTTTTTTCAAAAGAAAGATGCGGAAAATAGTAGGCTAGTGGATTAATTTGGAGTTATTGTGGAAGAGAAAAATATTATACAAAAAAGGAAAGGTTGGCAATGAAGACTCAAAGAAATATTATATACATAACTATAATATGTAGTGTTATATCGGCATTACTATATGCATTTTGTGTATTTGATTGGAATCCAAGTAAATGTTCTGGCGGGTATAATTGGAATACATATATATCAAATTTGATTTTAGGAGTATGGGGAAGTTCAATTATATCTTTTATAGTGGGAGTAGTGAGTTATAATGAATGTAGAAGAAAAGATATGGAAGCATTTATCTTTTCACAAAGTGATTTGTTTGTTCATTGTATGCGATTTAAGAAAGAGAATTCTATAGAATGGTTTGATGAATATGCAAAATTGTACCGAGATTTATCAAACAATTGGTCTAATATATGGTTTTTATTTGATCCGGTGCGGCAGAGATTATTTTTAAAAGAATATATTGATTATTATGGGGATTTTATAGAGCTAACACAAGATAAATATAATTTATTAAGACAGACAGATAGCGTGGAGTGTCAAAAGAAAATATTAGATGAAATTAATGAAATAGTAATAGAAAAGAAGTCTTCTATGAAAGGAATTTGCTGTACGACAACAGAGACAAATCGTCTTACTCATGACATGGAAATTGTAACAAAAAATATTGACGAGATTTATAGAAATAAAAATCCTTTTCATAAATATAGAATGGGTAAAACTTTATTAAATGCTACAAACTTTAAAGTGTTAGATAAGAAATATGAAAATTATTTGAACGAAATTAAAAAACAAATGGATGAGTTTAATAGTACAGAGGTTAGTTTTAAAATGCCTAAAGAAGATGCAGATTACCTAGTCGAATGTAAATATTTATCAGGATATGTATGGGGTGAGTCAAATTTTACGTCAAAGGTTAGTTGTAATTTTATTGTAGATCATTATTTTGATATGAAAGCAAGATATGAGAGAGACTTTGAACATAAGAAACCAGACAGAAGATTTTTTTGTAAAAAGAAGACGAGATAAAACTTCCCTAACTTGGGGAAATTTTCAAAAATATTGCAATTATAGTAAATGCTACTAAGGTCTATGCGACTGAAAATCTAATTAATAAATGGAGTAGAATTATGTTGAATGTGTACCTGGGAAAAATGGACGAGGCAGTTTATTACCCACCAGTTTATTTTGATAATCGATATGAGGATGAATGGATCATAGACAAGCGGTCTATTGAGATTATTCGAGATGTGGACAAATCCGATGTGGTAAGTGCGCATCTGATTGAAAGCCCGGTTCTTGGACCTATTTCGCCTAAGGATTTATCAGGTGGCGTAAAGACGATATTGTTGATGTTATTTGATGAAACAGGAAGAATTTTTAATGCATCAGCATGTGGGGACAACTGTGCAAAATGGATTTTGAAAATTGCTGAAAGCAAAAATTTGACAATTAATCTCAGACATATTATGGAATTCGGAGATGGTGAATTTGAGATGAAAATTCTGAACACCGGAGAAATAGTCCATAATATGCCGGAGTTTGTCAGCGTTGCAGGATTGTATGTATAAGGTGACTGTGTATGAAGGGATTGCATAAGGTTATTGTACAAAATAACAGGTTACACTATGAGTTTGACATAAAGCGAAATATTACGATTATCCAGGGCAATAGTGCAACTGGAAAAACGACTTTGATCAATATGCTGCGGCAGGCAGAAAATCTGGGAGCTGACAGTGGAGTTGATGTGAATTGTGATGTTCCATGCAGGATTTTAGAAGGCAGAAACTGGAAGGTAATACTTGAGAGTATTTCAAAGAGTATTATTTTTATTGATGAGGAAAATACTTTTATCAACACAGAGGAATTTGCTTCTGCTATTCAGAATTCAGATAATTATTATGTACTGATTACCAGAGAAAATTTATATAACCTGCCCTATAGCGTAGAAGAAATATATGGTCTGCATTCTTCGGGGAAATATCAGAATACACGAAAAGTATACCAGCAGATGTACAGGATATATTCTGATGAAAATATTCTGCCGATAAAACCGGAAAAAATAATTGTTGAAGATTCAAATTCAGGATATGATTTTTTTCATTCGGTAAGTGAAGATCAGAATCTGGAGTGCGAAAGTGCACATGGGAAGACAAAAATTTTTGACTTGCTTCAAAAAGCGGATGACAGGCAGATATGTGTAATTGCAGATGGAGCTGCTATTGGAGCAGAAATGAACCGGTTATATAAACAATGCCAGGCAAAAAAGAATATTCATCTGTATTTGCCGGAATCTTTTGAATGGATTATTTTGAATTCAGGGTTACTCAAAGAAAATGTGATTCGTGAAATCCTACAGGCTCCGGAAGAATATATTGAGAGCAGTGAATTCTTTAGTTGGGAGAGGTACTTTACTAAATTATTGATTGAACAAACCGAAGGGGCGTATCTGAAATACAAAAAGTCCAGATTGAATAAGGTTTATCTCCATGAAAAGAATAAGGATACTATCTTAAAGAGTATAAAGGGAATAAAACTTACGAGATAATACTAGATATTCGGAAAGAACAATATTAGATATCAAGGATGATAGATTATGAAACGATATGGATTAATGCTTAGTTGTGAAGAATATAAAGAATATGATGATATTTGTTATTGCCACAGCGATGCGCTTCTGTTACAAGAGACACTCGTAAATTATTGTGACTATGGTTATTCAAACCTGGAATTGATCCCAGCATATATTGATGATGACACTACCCCTGAACAAATATATAAAAAGTTATCATTACTTATAGATAATGCGGATTCTGATGATACCGTTATGTTTTATTTTGCAGGACATGGTATGAAAATTGAATCAGAAGGTTTTTTAATATTACCCAATACTAAGAAAAGTGATATTGCTAAAACAGCGATTGAGCTGAAAAAACTAAATGAAATTATGTTAAATAAAAAATGTAATTGTTTTATAATTTTAGATGCATGTCATTCTGGCCTTTCGCCTCGAGGAGAACAAATTAGTTTGTTTGTTGAAACCCTATCTGATAAAAGCTGTGTAACTTTAGCTTCTTGTTCTGAAAATGAATGTAGCTATCCTGATGAAAACTTGGAACAAGGGGTCTTTACCTATTATCTTGCTGAGGCTATAAAAGGTAGTCCATTGGAACAAACAATACTTTTGGACAAATTAAAAGTTCAAATATGCGAGAATTTGGAGGAATGGTGTTCTCAAAATTACAAAAAGCAAACACCTACTTTAGTTGGAACAATAGTTGGAAATACGTCTATTGCAACTAGAAATTCCAAACCTTATGAATATGCAATTATTTCGTATGAAAAAAAGGAGGTTACTACAGTGGAAAACACACATTTAGAAATTACTCCATCGAATAATTCAGATATAGTTTCTCCGGCTCTTTGGCAAAGTAATTCAGGCATAGAACTTCCTAAAGTTGCGACTTTAGATGTTATATTGAATTATAATTATCAATTGAAAACGCGGGAATTATCTGCAATTTCCCAAAATTATAATGCCGGTTTCTTTGAAATGGCATCTGAATCTATTTGGAATCGATCTATTGCTATTTTACGAAATAGAGTTTTGGCATTAGGTCTTCAGTTTGTCAGTGAAATGGTAGGAATTGACAATCTTGACTATATTCAGAACCTACCTGCTTTTGAAGTAATAAACCTAGCAATGGAGTTAGGATTTATAAATGCTACAGGAAAAATGCGATTAACACATGCTAATGAAATAGTTCAGCATTATTTGGAGCGTGATGTTATGGAAGAAATGCCCCAAAACGAAAGTGATTCTGTTATCAGACCTTGTATACAATATATTTTAGGATATGAAGATTCAAATATTCAAATTGAGTATACGGATTTTAGAACAAGTTTAAAAGTTGAGGATTTTTCTGGCAATCCTACAAAGCTTGAATCTCTTAATGCTAGTCCATATTTTTATAAAAAAACAACAATACGAACTTTGGTTAATTTGCTTTCATCAACGGAAGGCGCTGAATTTGAAACAGTAGAGTCAAATTTCATTTTAATAATTAAAACAATTTGGAAAGACCTTACATCAGATGATAAATATTTTTTAGGATTAACATTCAGTAAACATAAAAATGATGGAAATACTAAACTTATTTCAGCATTTACAAAAGCCTTAATGTCTGTTCGTGGTTTTGATTATGTTCCAGAAAACTTACGTTCTTTGACCTTTATTGAAGCCGCTAAAAATCTTAAAAGTATACATTATGCTATGAATAATTTTTATAATGAACCTAGTGCCGTTAAAGAATTAAATAGAATGGGAACGAAAATTCCAAAACCAGCAATTAAAGAATGTATTAGTGCTACATTAATGGTTCTTTTAGGAAATGCTTATGGAAGATCCTTTGAGGCTATTGAGCCTGCAGAGGATATATTACAAAAACTTTCTCAAAGCGATTGGATCTATTATATCGAGCAATGTTTACCTCACGATGAAGAAGTTCTTCAAAAAATTTCTTCTGGAGGTGCGCGTGTAGAGCGTTGGTGTAATATCGTCAAAGAATTTGATCTTAAATCCTTTGAGTATCAAAATTCTAAAATACAAGAGTTTATTAAGTTTTCAGCTAATTTGGATAAAAACAATGCCAAATCTTGTGCTAATTCATTTTATAAAAAATTAATTAATTTGAATTAACTTGTATATTTAATATATAAGATACCAGACCCCATGTATAAAATAAGTATATGTGAAGGATATGCAAAATAATAGGAGGTTCTGTTTATAATGACAGATGAAAAAATCAAAAATTCCAATGAACTGGAATTTGCTGTATTTTGTATTGAAAATGTTGCAGCAAAGCTGGGGTGGATGCAGAACGTGTCTATCAGGCATTTACAGAAAAGAGCGATATTCTGAATGGCTATATTGTGCTAGAATATGAAGTGCTGCATACTCAGAGCAGGGAATATATTGTAGACGATCTTCTTGATGTGATGAAAGAAAAGGAAGTGGAAGTATGAACGCAAATCCAATTTTGCTTCAGAAAAAGTATAGTCGTGTCATTGAATGTTTTGCAATGGGCTGTCGCATGTTGGTGCAACAGCCCATTTGATGATACTAATATTTGTTTGATATCAGCATTTCTCTGCAATATCATAAATCAGGCGTTCTGTATCTTCCCATCCGAGGCATGGGTCTGTAATAGAGCAGCCCGGAGTCATGTGGTCGCTGATGTCCTGGCGGCCTTCGAGGAGGTAGCTTTCGATCATAACACCTTTAACCAGTTTCTTGAGATCCGGGTTGTAGTTGCGGCTGTGAAGTACTTCTGTAACGATACGGATCTGTTCTTTGTACTGTTTGTTGGAGTTAGAATGGTTGGCATCTACAACAACAGCAGGGTTCTTGAGATCTTTTTTTGCATATAATGAAGCCAGATGCATCAGATCTTCATAATGATAGTTCGGGATTGTCTGTCCATACTGGTTTACACCGCCGCGGAGAATAGTATGTGCCAGGTCATTTCCGGATGTTTCTACATCGCACCCTCTGTAAATGAAGTGGTGCGGATGCTGTGCAGCAGTTACAGAGTTCAACATAACGGAAAGGTCACCGCAGGTTGGGTTCTTCATACCAACTGGAATATCCATACCGCTGGCAGTAAGACGATGCTGCTGATTCTCTACAGAACGTGCACCTACCGCTTCATAGGAAAGAATATCATCCAGGTAGCTGCGGTTCTCAGGGTAGAGCATTTCATCAGCAGAAGAAAGTCCTGTTTCCTGCATAACTCTCATATGCATCTTACGGATCGCAATAATTCCGGCAAGAAGGTCAGGAGCTTTATCAGGGTCTGGCTGGTGAAGCATTCCCTTGTAGCCGTCACCGGTAGTACGCGGTTTATTGGTATAAACTCTCGGGATGATCATCAGTTTATCTGATACTTTATCTGCCACTTCTTTCAGTCTGCGCACATATTCGCAGACAGTATCTTCGTTATCAGCAGAACAAGGTCCTACAAGGACAATAAATTTATCTGATTCACCGGTGAAGATACGACGGATTTCTTCATCACGCTGTTTCTTAATTTCTTTCAGCTCCTGGCTGAGTGGGTACTGAGATTTCAGGATCTCCGGTAAAGGGAGTTCGTGATTAATGATAATTGACATGATCGGTTTCCTCCATATAAATATCATGTGGACTTTTTTTCAGATGATAGAGAACTGTTAAGTAATATCCCAATGATCTGAAAAGTCGTCCAGATATTTTTCGTTCTTATCAAGTATAACATGATGTTAGTTTAAAATCCAGTACTTTAACACTTTAAACTGACAAAATTGACCGAAATAATTTTGCACGATTTGGTAAAAAGGTATAAAATAGATTGTAAAAGTGGAAATATGACAGGAAATTATATTTTGAAAATGGTGCTGGAAGTATAAGAGATTATTTTGCTCCATATTTTCAGCAGAAAATAAAAATCGCTGAAATCTGGTAAAAATATCAGATTCAGCGATTCTATCTATTTGTCTGCCGGGAATGAGATATGGCATTGTCTGCGGATTTCATCCATCAGTTCTATTGCGTCCAGAGAACGCTGTGTATGCAACTGATTTTGTTCCTGACCGTGTACCATACGAATGAAATGTTCTAGTTCATATTTCATGTTGTTTTCCTTATTTCTGAAATAAACGACTTCTTCTGTTCCATCATTATAAATAATTTTTACATTTTCCAGGCAGTTGATCTCATGGATCAGCATGATTCCTTTTTCGCCCTGAATTTCACTTGGGACTTTTGAATTGGTGATTTTTGAATACTCTACTTCTGCGATCATATCCGGATATTTTGCAAGAATAGTTCCTGCGCCGTCAATGTCACCGCGGATCATGTCTGAAAATCCAACAACCTGTTGAGGTTTTCCGAACAGGCAGAGCAGACCGTGAACGCAATAGGTTCCAATGTCCATTAATGCTCCGGCAGAACAGTCCCGGCGGAAGATATTGTGGTCCTGTCCCTGAAGAAAACTGTCATAACGGCTGGAATATTGACAATAATTAATAGTTGCTCTGCGGATCACGCCTAATTTATTCATATTTGCTTTTACAGCATCCATTCCCGGATCAAATACAGAACGCATGGCTTCCAGTAAAATCACATGATTTTCTGAAGCGGTTCGGAACATTTCTTCTGCCTCCTTCTGATTCGATGCAATAGTCTTTTCACAAAGTATATGCTTGCCTGCTTTCATCATCTGGATTGCCTGTGAGCAGTGAAATGCGTTCGGACTTGCGATGTATACAGCATCAATGGTACTGTCTTCTGCCAGCGATGTTAAATTATCATAGAATTTTGTTACACCATAAGAGTTTCCAAATTCTTCAGCGTTTTTGATATTTCTTGAATATACTGCCTCCAGTTTAAATTCTGGTACATTGCTGGCAGCACTGAGAAAATTTCTGGTAATCTTACTGGTTCCTATAGTGGCAAATCTTATTTCTAACATGTTTTCCATACCTCCTGAATAGATCTTCTTGTGTGTAAAAAATCTCTAATTTCATTTTCTGACTATCTGATATTTTATGCAAGCATTTTATATACTTTCTTTGGAATATTCTGTGTTAACAGTACTGATTCGTGATTGCCGGGGCGTCATTCCATAAAGATTTTTAAAAAGCTGGTTAAAAATGTTCTGATTAGTGAAGCCGCTTTCATTCATTACCTCAGAAACAGGTAGATCGGTAGTTGTGAGAAGCCGCCCGGCATGAGAAATTATGCTTTTGCCATAGGAAATCCTTTCTTTATATTTTGGTTCTTTTTTATGTATTGCTGTAATATGTAAACAGTTTAGATATTGTCGAACAGATGAAATGTCAATATCGTTGTAAAACAGGATAATTATAGCACTGGTTTTATATTGAAAATAAGGCTAAAATACAGGATGTAACAAGGAAAACAAAGAAACAATAAAAATAATAGGAGGAAAGAATGGTGGTTACAGATCTGACAAAGGAGCATCCGAACAAAACGCTATGGCGTTTTTTGCTGCCAATGATGCTCAGTGTGATGTTTCAACAGATTTATAATATTGCAGACAGCATGATTGCAGGGAAATTTGCGGGGGAAGATGCTCTGGCAGCGGTTGGAGCGTCTTATCCGATCACTGTGATCTTTATGGCATTTGCAGTGGGAATGAATCTGGGAACTTCGGTGATTGTGTCCAGATTGTTTGGGGCAGGTGACAGAAAAGGGGTAAGAAGGGCAGTTACTACTGCATTTGTAGCATCTGGAGCACTTGGAATTGCTTTGACACTATTTGGGTGCATGGCATGCAGGAGTATGATGTTGTGGATCCGGACACCGGAGGATATTCTGGCAGATGGAGAGCTGTACCTGAAAATTTATGTGTTTGGATTGTTGTTTTTGATGCTTTATAATGTCTGCACAGGTATCTGTACGGCACTTGGAGACTCTAAGACTCCATTGTATTTCCTGCTTGGTTCTTCTGCCGGAAATATTTTTCTGGATTTTTTGTTTGTGGCAATATTTCGTTGGGGAGTCAGTGGTGTGGCATGGGCGACATTTATTGCACAGGGGATTTCTGCAATCCTGGTTCTGATCACGGTGCTTCACAGACTCAGTGCCATGACTGCGGAAAAGCAGCCGCTATTTGATGGAAAATTATGTAAGCAGATTCTGGCGATCGCAGTGCCGAGTATTTTGCAGCAGAGTGTGCTCAGCGTGGGAAATCTGGTGGTGCAGGCGATCATTAATCAGTATGGTTCGGCGGTTGTGGCAGGATATTCAGGAGCAATTAAGCTGAATACGTTTGTTATTAATATTTTTATGACACTTGGTTCCTGTCTGTCCAGTTATACTGCACAGAACCTGGGTGCAGGGAAGCCGGAGAGGATTCCCATGGGATTTAAAACTGGTTTAAAATTGGCAGAACTGACAGCTTTGCCGTTTGTGATTCTGTACTTTGGATTTAGCCGTCAGATGATGAGCCTGTTTCTTAATGCAGAGAGCACAGGAGCATTGGATGCAGGTGTGGCATTTCTGCAGATCGTGTCGCCATGGTATCTGATGATCGTGGTCAAGCTTATGACGGACGGGATTATCCGTGGATATGGTGCAATGCTTTACTTCGTATTGGCAACTATCCCTGATTTGATTTTAAGAATTATTTTTGCACTTATTTTCTCACAGAAATTTGCAAGTACAGGAATCTGGATGGCATGGCCGTTTGGATGGCTTGCGGCTACGGGACTGACGATTTTCTTTTACAGGAAAGTGCTGCAGAAGATGTTGGGTAAATCAATTAAGCGGAGGGATATTTAGAAAATGAGTTTATACGCAATCGGTGATTTTCATCTGTCATTTACGGTTCATAAACCAATGGATGTGTTTGATAAGAGATGGAAGAATCACGTAGTAAAGATTGAGAAATACTGGAAGAAGAAAGTAACAGAGAACGACATGGTGGTGATCACAGGTGATCATTCCTGGGGACGGAATCTGGAGGAGTGCCAGGCGGATTTAGACTTTATTATGGCATTGCCGGGAAGAAAGATTCTGCTTCGTGGGAATCACGATATGTTCTGGGATGCAAAGAAGACTGAGAAGCTGAATGAGATGTTCAGAGGAAAGCTGGAGTTTCTGCAGAATAATTTTTATATATATGAGGACTATGCGCTGGTAGGAACAAAAGGCTATTGCTATGAAGGAAAAGACAGCTACGAACACTTCCTGAAGATCAGAGACCGTGAACTGGAACGTCTGCGTTGTTCTTTTGAAGCAGCGAAGGCAGCAGGATATGAGAAATTTATTATGTTTCTTCATTATCCGCCAACAAGCATCGGTGAAATGGAAAGCCCATTCACATTGATGGCGCAGGAGTATGGCGCGGAGAAAGTAATTTATTCACATTGCCATGGAGAAAAACGATATGATGACAGTTTCAAAGGTTATGTGGAGGGAATCGAGTACAAGCTGGTATCGGGGGACTATCTGAATTTCAAGCCGGAGCTGGTTTTACGATAATGTTGAATCGTACTTTTCGTAAAAATGGATTTATGTTGTCAGAGACAAAGAACAAATTCATATTATCTGGAAAAAATTCCTGGGAAGTATTATACTTTTCAGGGATGATTTTATTATGTAACAGCAATTTTCTGTGCCATAATAAAGTTATTCAAAATGGAAGTCTTTATTGTAAATTGTGAAATGAAATATTTTTGAAAAATAGATTTCCGGGGAGAGAAAAATGAAGATATATTACAGAGAGAAATCTGGTGGAATTGAGATTCTGCGATGTTTGGGAATTGAGAGCAGGGTTGAGATTCCGGAGATGATAGATGAGAAAATGGTGATCAGTGCTGCGCCGTATGCGTTCTCCAGTCATATGGATGAGACGGAAGAGCTTAAGGATGCCAGTGTCTGGGAGATGGAAGATGGATTTGGATTTGGCAGGGAAGAGCGTGTTCTGGCAGGAAATGAAGTTGAGGAGATTGTTTTCCCGGACAGTCTGCGGGAGATTGGACGGTATATTTTTTATGGATGCGGGAATCTGAAGAAGCTGGAATTCTCTGACAGTCTCATGCAGATTGGATGTGGGGCATTCACTGGATGTCATGCATTGGAGAAGTTGACCGTGCATATGAAACAGGGAAAGAAGTCTGGTGTTAAAGAAATGCTTGGGGAGATGTGGCAGAGGATTGATGTGACATTTCTTTATGAGGATAAAAATGAGCAGACTGTACCAGAACGACGCCTGGCAGGAGATATGTTTGAGACAGGAAAGGTGCATAGAAAAGACAGCAAATGTGAGGCGAGACTCGTATTTCCAGAGCACTATGACGAGGCAGTTGAGAACACTCCGGCGCGTATTCTGTATACGGAATATCATGGTTCGGGAAGTAATTACAGGCAGTGTTTCTATAACAAAGAACTGAATTATCAGGAGTATGACAAGCTGTTTGAAATGGCAGTAGTAATGGATAAGCTGGAAGTTCTGGTGAATATGTCATTCGGCAGACTGGAATTTCCGTATGAACTGACCGAGAAAGCCAGAGAAGAATATCAGGGATATATCAAGAAGAATCTGAGAGAGATTGCTGTTTATCTGGTGAAGCAGGAAGACATACACAGATTGGAAGTCATATCAGTACAGAAACTCTGGACTTTGGAAGGAATCGATGCTGCCCTTGACTGTGCATCTCAGAGAAAAGAGACAGAAGTTTCCGCATTTCTGATGAATGAGAGAGCAAATCTGGTGGATAAGTCAGTTGGTGATGAGCGGGTGAGTGTGGATAAAATAAAGAATCATCAGGAAATGAACATGCCAGTTCTGGAAAAAACTGTTCACGCATCTCCAGCAGAAAAGCCACTGAGTATGAGAAAGAAGAGATTTGAATTGTAAGTATCGGGAGAATAAATTTCTATTATAAACCTTCAAATGAAGAGAGAAATCTTACCGAATTAGATAAGTTGTGAAGCAGATAGGGAGTACTTGATTGAGAGTGAATAATACTTGGACAAATATAGAGGAAAATAACTATGCAGCCAGAAAATAGAACACAGGAAATGGCAGAAACTGCAGAGCGTCTGCAGGTAATTGGCAGCAGTATTCTGCGGGCAGCACGGGATGAACTGTATCTGGGAATGCGCTTCCTGGATGTGGCGTTGAGCAGTTTTTCCTATCAGATGGACGGCTCAATTCATGGATTTGGAACAGACGGAAGAGTGATGTATTTCCAGCCGCAGATGCTTGGCGGATTGTATAAAGAGAACAGAATTCTGGTAAATCGAGGATATCTTCATATGGTATTTCACTGCATTTTCAGACATTTTGCGTGGCGTGGTGCAGGTAGAAATATTGGTGCTGGTTACAGTGCAGGAGAGAATAATGCTGACAGTGAAAAAACAATTGAGGAGCGCCTGCGGGATTTAAGCTGCGATATCGCAGTGGAGCATATCATAGACGGAATGAACTACCGAAGTATCCGCTTCTCCCGCAGCCTCCTGCGCAGGGAAACCTACCGTCTGCTTGAAAAAGAAGGAAAAACCCTGAATGCCCAGCGAGTATATAAGATTCTGTCCGGATGGAATTTAAGCGAGAAAGATTTCGTAAATCTGGAACAGGAATTCCGTACAGACGACCACAAATACTGGGAGAGCAAGAAACCAGATCAGAAGCCGAACCCCATGCTCAGCCGTAAATGGGGTGAGATCAACGATGGAATCGAGACAGACCTGGAGACGTTTTCTCAGGAGGCAGGAGAACACGACGGGGATTTCCTGGAACAGATTAAAACTGAGAACAGAAGTAAATATGACTACAGAGAATTCCTGCGAAAGTTTGCAGTTTTTCATGAAGAAATGGCAGTAGATAATGACAGTTTTGATTATAATTTTTATACTTATGGATTGCGGTTGTATGGCAATATGCCGCTGATTGAACCATTGGAATCCAAAGAAGTGAAGAAAGTAGAAGAATTCGTGATCGTCATTGACACTTCCATGTCCTGTTCCGGGGAACTGGTGCGGAAATTTCTGGAGGAAACCTACGGCGTACTCAGTGAGAATGAGAGTTTTTTTATAAAAATAAATGTGCATATCATCCAGTGTGACGAGAAAGTCCACACGGACAAGAAAATTACTTCTCAGGAAGAAATGAAGGATTATATGGAACATCTGGAATTATACGGTGATGGTGGAACAGATTTCAGACCTGCGTTTGAGTGGGTGGATAGATTGCTGGAACAGCATGAATTTCACAACCTGAAAGGGCTGATTTATTTCACAGATGGTTTCGGGATCTATCCGCAGAAAATGCCTCCATATAAGACGGCATTTGTGTTTATGCAGGATAATTACCGGGACGTAGATGTGCCAGTTTGGGCAATGAAGTTGATTTTAGATGAAGATGATTTAACCGAATCAGGTAAGTAGAGAATGGCGTTTTGAATATCTGATCATGAAAGAGCAGATATATCAGAAATGCAGAAAAGAACAGATTAAAAAAATAACTTTCAGTAACAGGAAAGGATTTACATTATGGATATAAAACGAGCAAAACAGGAGATAAAAGATTCAATAGAAGCATATCTCGCGAAGGATGAATTTGGACATTATCTGATTCCTGCGATCCGTCAGAGACCAATCCTTCTGATGGGCGCACCCGGCATCGGCAAGACCCAGATCATGGAACAGATCGCCAGAGAATGCAAAGTAGGTCTGGTGTCCTACACCATCACTCATCACACCCGCCAGAGCGCAGTGGGACTGCCGTTTATCAAAGAGAAAACCTTTGGAAACGAAACATTTTCTGTCACAGAATACACCATGAGTGAGATTATTGCATCTGTCTATGAGAAGATGGAGAAGACAGGTCTGAAAGAAGGAATTCTTTTCATTGACGAGATTAACTGTGTCTCAGAAACCCTGGCACCGATGATGTTGCAGTTCCTTCAGGGAAAAACCTTCGGTAACCAGAAAGTTCCGGAAGGCTGGGTGATCGTAACTGCCGGAAATCCGCCGGAATACAACAAATCTGTCCGCGAATTCGATGTAGTAACTCTCGACAGAATTAAGAGAATCGATGTACAGCCGGACTTTGAAGTGTGGAAAGAATATGCCTACGAACAGGGAATCCATCCTGCAGTCATCTCTTATCTGGAACTTCGCAGAAAGAATTTCTACAGAATGGAGAACACAGTGGACGGCCGTATTTTTGCCACTGCCAGAGGCTGGGAAGACCTTTCCAGATTGATTCAGGTGTATGAAACACTGGGCAAGGAAGTGGACAGAGAGGTTGTATATCAATACATCCAGCACCCGATGATCGCGAAGGATTTTGCCGCATATCTGGCACTGTACAACAAATATAAAACAGACTACGCAGTAGAAGATCTGCTTCAGGGAAAATGGACACAGCTTACCACTCAGAAGATCAGAAACGCATCTCTGGACGAGCATTTAAGTCTGGTAGGACTTCTGAATGGAAAATTAAGCCAGTTATTTACAGAATGCTATCTGATGGATTCTTATGTAACAAAACTGTATGAATATATGGTATATTATAGAGACAACCTGGCAGATATTTCTCTGAAAGCAATCTGCCAGAAAGCAGAAAATGATCTGGCATCTGCCAGAAAATCAGAACTTCTGGCTGCAAATGAGGAGAAAACATCTCTCCGGGTCAATGCTTTTCTGGAGAAAATCTGGCTGGAACTGGAAGGACTGACACAGAGCGAACAGGACATTTACGAGAAAGTAAAACAGGCTTTTTCAGCAGAAGCAGACGCTCTGGAAGAACAGACAGAAGCTGCCGCACAGACACTGCAGAGTGTTTTTGACTTCATGGAGGCTGCTTTTGGAGACAGCCAGGAAATGGTAGCATTTATCACGGAACTGAACGCAAACTTTTACAGTATCTGGTTCATCCGGGAAAACGGTTCTGATCAGTATTATCGTCATAATAAGGGATTGTTATTTGATGACAGACAGAAGCTGATCCTGGGACAGATGGAGGAACTGGAAGACACGATGAAACGGGGGATTACGAATGTCTGAATTAAGATTTGAGACAAAGAAGATCAGAGTGGCTGATCTGGGAAAAGAGAGCTGCGTGCCGGATCTCCTTGGAGAATTGACCGTGCAGAACAACCTGGAATTTCACCTGGACGAAACCGATGAGATCTATGAGGGATACGGAAGAGTAAAAAATGCCTATCCATACCGCCAGAGAAACACTTATACAAGAGAGCTTAAGGAGCAGGAAGTGCAGACTGCAGTTCTGGAAAACCGCTATTTAAAGGCAGTATTTCTCCCTGGATTCGGTGGCAGACTGTGGGAACTCTGGGACAAATATGCGGGCAGGAATCTACTGTATACCAATGATGTTCTGCAGTTCAGTAATCTGGCAGTGCGTAACGCCTGGTTCAGCGGCGGTGTAGAATGGAATATGGGAATCATCGGACATAATCCATTTACCACAGAATCTCTTTATACTGCCCGGACTACCAATGAGAACGGAGAGCCGGTTCTGCGTATGTATGAATATGAGAGGATCCGTAAAGTAACTTATCAGATGGACTTCTGGCTGGAAAAAGACAGCAGTTTTTTGAACTGCAGAATGCGTGTTGTGAACGAGGGAAAAGAAGTCGTTCCGATGTACTGGTGGAGCAACATAGCAGTTCCGGAATATGAAAAGGGAAGAGTGATCGTACCGGCAGTTCAGGCGTTTACATCCAGAGGAAATCAGGTTACAAAAGTAGATATTCCTGTAGTGGAAGGAATCGATGTATCCGACTACAAAACTATAAAAAAATCTGTAGATTACTTCTTCGATATTCCGGATGGATGCCCGAAATACATTGCCAATGTAGATGAAACCGGCTGGGGACTTCTGCAGATTTCCACAGACCGCCTTCGCAGCCGTAACCTTTTTTCCTGGGGAAATCAGGACGCCTCCAATCGCTGGCAGGAGTATCTGACAGATAAGGCAGGACGTTATGTAGAGATTCAGGCAGGCCTTGGAAAAACTCAGTATGGCTGCATTCCCATGGCACCCCATACAGCCTGGGAGTGGATGGAACAGTATGGTTCTGTTGATATTTCCGAGGGAGTACTTGAGAAAGAATATAAAGAGCGTACAGCACTGGTAACGGAAAGAATCCTTGAGTCCGGGTTACATGAGAAGCTGAAAGAGAAACTGGAAACTTCTAAAGAAATGTCACGAAAAGAAGCACAGCTTGTATACAAAGGCAGCGTATATGGTGGGCTTGTCACCCATGGAGAAGGAACAAAACATCTGAAATTCATGGAAGAAAATACAGATGAATCACAGAGCGAAATTCCGAAGGAAGCAGAGTCTCTGAAAAACTGGAAACGCTTTTTTGAAACAGGAATTTTACATTGTCCACAACCGCTGGAAACACCGAATGAATTTCTGATCGATGAGACAAATGTGGATTTTCTGGAAACTCATATAGAAGAAAATGCACAGAACTGGTACGCGTATTACCAGCTTGGACTGGGATATTACTGCAGGGAAAATTATGAGAAGGCAGAGAAAGCTTTCAGAGATTCTCTGAAATTACGGGAAAGTGCATGGGCATTTCATGGCTTAAGCTGTGTGAAACTGATGCAGAATGACAAAGATCAGGCAGGCACATATATTCTTCAGGGAATGGCGTTTAAACGTAAAGAACTGTCCTATCTGAAGGAGGGATTCCGGATCCTGCTGCTGTCCGGGAAATATGAAGAACTGAGCCGTTTCTACCGGAAACTTGATAAGGAAGAACAGGAAGATGGCAGACTGAAACTGGGATATATTCAGGCTCTTCATGGTTTGAAACAGGACAAAAAAGCCCTTGATCTGCTGGAAAGTAAAGGTGGTCTGATACCCGATGATATCCGCGTGGGCGAAGATTACCTGGGAGAGATCTGGCAGGAACTGTATGAAAGTGTATACAAAAAAAAGGGAAAACTTCCGCATAAATTTAATTTTCGTGCGAATTAGCATTGGATTTTCAGATAAATCGTGGTATGCTGATTATCAGAGTAAAAAGTACAGTTCTGTTATAACAGCTGGAAATGAGGAGGAATAAAAATGGAACTTGAAGCATTAAGAAAAGACATGGTTGCAGCTATGAAAGCCAAAGATAAAGTAACAAAGGAAGCAGTATCTTCCCTGATCTCAGCAGTTAAGAAAGTAGCTATTGATGAAGGATGCCGCGATGATATTAAGAGTGATCTGGTAGACAGAGTGATCTTGAAAGAGCTGAAATCTGTAAAAGAACAGCTGGATACCTGCCCGGAGAGCCGTGAGGATCTGAAAGCTGAATATCAGGCAAGATATGATGTAATTGCCAAATATGCTCCGAAGCAGATGGATGCGGCAGAGATCAAAGTGTATCTGGAGGAGAAATTTGCAGATGTTCTTGCAACAAAGAATAAAGGCCAGATCATGAAAGCTGTTATGGCAGATCTGAAAGGCAAGGCAGACGGAAAAGTGATCAACCAGGTAGTTGCAGAAATCTGTAAATAATCCGTATCTGACCACAGTTGGAGATCATAGTGAAAAATACCGCAGTATCATGTGAAAGCAGGGATGCTGCGTTTTTTTTATTTTACTGAAGAGAGGTGAGAGGTTTGGAATTTCAGCATGAACTGATCATTCCGGATGAAGGATTTCCTTTTAAGGTGTTTTTGTTTGAAGGGGGAAATGGAAATTATGTGCGGGAAAAGCACTGGCATACTTCCATCGAAATTTTTGCGGTTCTGGCCGGAAGCCTGGATTTTTTTGTAAATAAAGAAGAATACCCGCTGAAGGCAGGAGAACAGATCATTATCAATTCCAATGAGATCCATTCGATCCATGCACCGGAGAAGAACCAGACAGTGGTTCTGCAGATCCCGCTGAAACAGTTTGAGAACTATTTTACAGCGCAGAGATTCATTCGTTTCCGGGGGCAGGAGGAGACAACAGATAAGAAATTGACGTCTTTGATCAAGAAACTTTATAAGACATATGTGGACAGGGAAACTGGATATGAGTTTAAAACAATGTCTATTTTCTATGAGATCATGTATATTCTGATCCGGGATTATCGTGTGACAGAGGCGAAGGAGAAGGAGATACGCCACAGCCGCCGCCTGGATGTTTTGTCAAAAATTACCACATATATGCGTGAACATTACAAAGAAGATCTGAAACTTTCTGAGCTTGCAGCTACATTTGGGTATTCTGATGCATATTTGTCGCGAATGTTCCAAAAATATGCAAAAATCAACTATAAAACTTATCTGCAGGATATTCGTATGGCATATGCGTATAGAGATTTGCTGAATACGGACCATACTATTAGTCAGATTGCACTGGATAACGGATTCTGCAGCAGCAGGGGATTTTCCGGGGAATTTCAGAAAAGATACGGAATCCTGCCAAGTGAGATGCGCAGGCAGGAAAATCAAAAAGGTCAAAAAAATGCCATAGAATAGTCAAGAAAACTGGCGAAAAGAGAAGTGCCTGTCTGCTATACTCAAACCACAATAAAGATAACGTGACACCCCCGAAAGGGGAAAAGGAGGTTTTACAGGTGAAGATTCAGAATGTAGCAGATGCTTCCTTCCGTAAATACGGAAAAGTTCTGGAAGGGTATGATTTCAGTGCACTTCTTAAAGAGATGAAACACACACCGGTTCCGGATGATGTGGTTTATGTTCCTTCTGTAGAAGAACTGGAAGCTCTGGATGTAGCCAAAGAATTACAGAACAAAGGATTCGGAGGAATCCCGGTAGAGATTGGATACTGCAACGGACATAATAAGAAGTTAAATGCAGTAGAATATCACCGCAGCTCAGAGATCAATGTAGCAGTAACAGATCTGGTACTGCTGATCGGAAGCCAGCAGGATATCACAGATGAACTTACATATGACACTTCCAAGATTGAAGCATTCCTTGTACCGGCAGGAACAGGCATTGAGGTATATGCAACCACACTTCATTATGCACCATGCAATGTACAGGACGGCGGTTTCCAGTGTGTAGTAGTACTTCCGGCAGGAACCAATACAGATCTCACATTTGAAACAGCAAAGACTGGCGAGGACAGCCTTCTGACAGCGAAGAACAAATGGCTCATCGCACATGAAGATGCAGCGATTGAAGGTGCAGTAAACGGACTTCGCGGTGAGAATATTACCATCGACTGAGTCTTTCAGAATCTGCGTAAGCAGAGTGCCGGAATATAGTAAATGATTAATGAAATCACATAAATACATATCAAAATGGAGGAATTGATACTATGAACAATATACCAGTAGTAAAACTTGGATTAATCGCAGTAAGCCGTGACTGTTTCCCGATTCAGCTTTCTGAAAAGAGACGTGCAGCGATCAAAGCAGCTTATCAGGGTGAACTTTACGAATGTCCTGTAACTGTTGAGAATGAGAAAGACATGGAGAAAGCTCTTGAAGATGTAAACAAAGCAGAGTGTAATGCACTGGTTGTTTTCCTTGGAAACTTCGGACCTGAAACTCCTGAAACACTGATCGCAGAAAGATTTGACGGACCTTGCATGTATGTAGCTGCAGCAGAAGGCGACGGCGACATGATCAATGGCAGAGGTGATGCTTACTGTGGTATGCTGAACTGCTCATACAACCTGAAAATGCGTCATCTGGAAGCATATATTCCAGAATATCCGGTTGGAACAGCTACAGATATTTCCCAGATGATTGCTGATTTCGTTCCGATCGCACGTGCAGTTATCGGTGTTCGTAACCTGAAGATCATTACTTTCGGACCACGTCCTCAGGACTTCTTTGCATGTAACGCACCGATCAAAGGACTCTATGAACTGGGTGTTGAGATCGAAGAGAACTCAGAACTTGACCTTCTTGTTGCATTCAAAGAGCATGAAAACGATCCTCGTATCCCGGAAGTTTGCGCAGATATGGCAAAAGAGATGGGCGAAGGCAATTATTATGCAGATCTTAATGTTAAGATGGCACAGTTCGAACTTACTCTTCTTGACTGGGCAGAAGCTCATAAGGGAGCAAGAAAATACGTTGCATTTGCTGACAAATGCTGGCCTGCATTCCCGTCACAGTTTGGATTTGAGCCTTGCTATGTAAACAGCCGCCTTGGATCAAGAGGAATTCCGGTAGCCTGTGAGGTTGATATTTACGGAGCACTCAGCGAATATATCGGAATTTGTATTTCCAATGATGCAGTTACACTGCTTGACATCAACAACTCTGTTCCACAGTATATCTATGATGAAGATATCAAAGGAAAATATGATTATAAACTTACTGATACATTCATGGGATTCCATTGTGGAAATACTCCGGAGTGCAAGATGTGCAAATCCAGAGCAGTTAAATATCAGCTGATCCAGCACAGACTTCTTGAGCCGGAAGGATCTGAGCCAGACTTCACAAGAGGAACACTTGAAGGCGATATCGCTGCTTCTGATATCACATTCTATCGTTTACAGTGCAACTCTCAGGGTGAACTTGTATCTTATGCCGCAGAAGGTGAAATCCTGGATGTACCTACAAGATCATTCGGTGGTATTGGTATTTTCGCTATCAAAGAAATGGGAAGATTCTACCGTCATGTTCTGATCGAAGGCAACTATCCGCATCACGGAGCTGTTATGTTCGGACATTATGGAAAACTTTTCTATGAAGTACTTAAATTACTTGGAATCGATGTAAATAAGATCGGTTACAACCAGCCGGCAGGTGTAAGATACCCGACAGAGAATCCTTGGGGCTAATACTTAGAATTAGCAGAGTGGATTGTGAATATCCCCGGATATGTACAAATCTGAATAAAGAATAAATAAACTGACACGATTAATCATAGGGCATCCCGGGGTTTTACCCTGGGATGTATTAGATTAGATGAATATGAGAAATTGAGTCAGTAAGAATTAACAGGTTTTCAATTTATTTGCACAGAAAAGAATCAGGCTGTTTGCTGAAGATAGTATGTGAACAGCAGGATAAAAGAAAAGGAGTAAGTATTATGTATTATATCGGTATTGACCTTGGTACTTCCGCTGTAAAACTTCTTCTTATGGAAGAGTCAGGAAAAATCTGCAACATCGTATCCAGAGAATATCCATTATATTTCCCGCATCCAGGCTGGTCTGAGCAGAAACCGGAAGACTGGTTTGCACAGAGCATGGAAGGTATGAAGGAACTGACAAAGGATATCGACAAAACTCAGGTAGCCGGAATCGGTTTCGGCGGCCAGATGCATGGTCTTGTAACACTTGACAAAGACGACAATGTAATTCGTCCTGCAATCCTCTGGAATGACGGACGTACAGGTGAAGAGACAGAATACCTGAACACAGTGATCGGAAAAGATAAACTCTCTGAGTACACAGCAAATATCGCTTTCGCAGGCTTCACGGCACCGAAGATCCTCTGGATGCAGAAAAATGAGCCGGAGAACTTTAAGAAAGTAGTAAAGATCATGCTGCCAAAGGACTATCTGGCATATCGTTTGTCAGGTTCTTTCTGTACAGATGTTTCCGATGCTTCCGGTATGCTTCTTCTTGATGTAAAGAATCGCTGCTGGTCAAAAGAAATGCTGGAGATCTGTGGAATCACAGAAGAACAGCTTCCAAAACTGTATGAGAGCTGGGAAGTAGTAGGAACTCTGAAACCGGAGCTCGCAAAAGAACTTGGATTCGGTGAAAATGTAAAAGTTGTTGCAGGTGCAGGTGACAATGCAGCTGCTGCTGTAGGAACTGGTACAGTTGGTGACGGACAGTGTAATATTTCTCTTGGAACATCCGGAACTGTATTTATTTCCAGCAGGAAATTTGGTGTGGACGAAAACAATGCACTTCATTCTTTCTGCCATGCAGATGGAAGCTATCATCTGATGGGATGTATGCTCAGTGCAGCCTCCTGCAACAAATGGTGGGCAGAAGAAATTCTTCACACAAAAGATTTCGCAGCAGAGCAGGCTCCAATCCAGAAACTTGGAGAGAACAATGTATTCTTCCTTCCATATCTGATGGGAGAGCGTTCTCCACACAACAACCCTGATGCAAGAGGTGTATTCTTTGGAATGTCCATGGACAGCACAAGAGCAGATATGACACAGGCTGTTCTGGAAGGTGTTGCATTCGGACTTCGTGATTCCCTGGAAGTTGCAAGAAGCCTTGGAATCAAGATCGAAAGAACCAAGATCTGCGGCGGCGGAGCTAAGAGTTCACTGTGGAAGAAGATCATTGCAAATGTTATGAACCTGAAAGTTGATGTCCTGGAGAACGAAGAAGGACCATCCATGGGTGGTGCAATGCTTGCAGCAGTAGGCTGCGGTGCTTACCCGGACGTAGAAACAATCGGTAAGAAATTTGCCAAGGTTGTAGATACAGTAGAACCAGATCCTGAACTGGTAGGTAAATATGAAGAAAGATACCAGAAATTCAGAACTCTGTATCCGGCTATGAAACCGTTATTTTAACCGAATCAAGTAAGTCCCCTGCTTCAATTGCGAAAAGCAATAAGCAGTGGGTGGGGACTTGCTTGTATCAGGAGGAGTGCAAGCTCCTTCTGATAAACTGCGGAGCAGTTATTCGGTGTAGAGCCGCGTAGCGAAGCGGATTGCGAATATCCGCTTGACGATATAGAGATGGTATAAATATAAATGCCGCTGTAGACAAAAAACTACAGCGGTATTTTTGTGCGTAAAACAGCACGATAATAAAACCTGTAAAATAGAACATGATTGAAGCAGGGGTACAGCATAAAAACAGGCGGGAAATCTTCCCGCCTGTAAAATCATCTGGACATATATCATATATAAATATGAATTTTTTGGTTTTGATTGAGTTCTGTAAGCTTAGAACAGACCTGTGATCTTACCTGTTTCGTCTACGTCGATTCTCTCAGCAGCCGGAACTTTCGGCAGACCTGGCATGGTCATGATCTCACCTGTGAGGGCTACGATAAATCCAGCACCAGCAGAAATCTTCAGATTACGTACTGTAACTTCGAAGTCTGTCGGAGCGCCAAGTTTGGTCTGGTCATCTGTTAAACTGTACTGAGTTTTAGCTACACAGATCGGGCAGTTGCCGAAGCCAAGAGCCTCTAACTGTTTTGCCTGTTTCTGAGCGTTTGCTGTCAGAACAACTCTCTTACCTCCGTAAACTTTCTGAACGATCTGGTTCAGTTTGTCTTCGATAGAACCTTCCAGTTCATATGCATAGGAGAAGTCATTTGGTTCTTCAGCAAGACGGATTACTTCTTCCGCAAGTTTGATTCCGCCTTCGCCGCCTTTTGCCCATACTTCAGAAAGAGCAACATTAACGCCGAGTTCTTTACATTTTGCTTCTACAAGATCAAGCTCTGCTTTTGTATCTGTAGGGAATGCATTGATAGCAACTACACATGGCAGTTTGTATACATTCTTGATGTTGGATACATGTTTGAGCAGGTTTGGAAGACCTTTCTCAAGTGCTTCCAGGTTCTCGTTGTTGAGGTCAGCTTTTGGAACACCGCCGTTGTATTTCAGAGCACGTACTGTAGCTACGATAACAACTGCACTTGGTTTTAAGCCTGCCATACGGCATTTGATGTCGAGGAATTTCTCAGCACCAAGGTCTGCACCGAAACCAGCCTCTGTGATCGCATAATCAGCAAGTTTCAGAGCCATCTTTGTAGCTGTTACGGAGTTACATCCGTGAGCGATGTTGGCGAATGGTCCGCCGTGTACGATTGCAGGAACGTGTTCCAGAGTCTGTACAAGGTTTGGTTTCAGGGCATCTTTTAACAGAGCTGTCATAGCACCTTCTGCATGAAGGTCACCGGCTGTTACAGGTTTCTGCTCAGAAACTTTACCATATGTATATCCGATGATGATCTTGGATAATCTTTCTTTCAGGTCTTTGATGTCACTTGCAAGACAGAGAACTGCCATGATCTCAGATGCAACTGTGATGTCGTATCCGTCTTCACGAGGCATACCGTTTGTTCTTCCACCAAGGCCGTCTACTACGTTACGAAGCTGACGGTCGTTCATATCTACGCATCTCTTCCATGTGATCTTACGTGGGTCGATGTTTAATGCGTTGCCCTGGAAAATATGGTTATCGATCATAGCTGCAAGTAAGTTGTTTGCTGCACCAATTGCATGGAAGTCACCTGTGAAGTGAAGGTTGATATCTTCCATAGGAACAACCTGTGCATATCCACCACCTGCTGCACCACCTTTTACTCCGAATACCGGTCCTAAGGATGGCTCACGAAGAGCTACCATAACGTTCTTGCCAAGTTTCTGCATAGCATCTGCAAGACCTACAGTTGTAGTAGTTTTTCCTTCTCCGGCTGGAGTCGGGTTGATAGCTGTCATGAGGATCAGCTTTCCATTGGGTTTATCTGTCTCTCTTAAGAGATTGTAGTCGATCTTTGCTTTGTATTTTCCGTACTGTTCCAGATATTTGTCATCAATACCTGCTTTCTCCGCAATCTCAGTGATTGGAAGCATTTCGCATTCCTGTGCGATCTCGATGTCTGATTTGAATCCCATAATGTTTTTCTCCTTTCGTCTCCGCATAACATGAAAAACTGTTGCTAATCACTTTACTTTATTCTCAGCAACGAAAAAATACTCATCAGAGAAACCGGATCTGACAGTCTGATGAAAAATTTAAAATAAAAGTTCACCAAATAAAAAGGGCAGTATCTGAAAACTTCAAATACTGCCCAGACGGTCGGCATTTACAAACCTCCGACTCCCCGTGGTTTGCATTCCACTCTTTCCGTCAGTACTCGAAGGTTCCTCCAATTGATGAATACAATATAGCATTTTGAGAAAAAAATGTCAAGAAAATCTTGCGAAAATGTCAAAAAAATTAGATAATCTGGATGAAATTTATGCAAATTCAATAATAATGAAGAACAGAAAAGAAGTTGATGAAATAGTGTCTCGTTTATATAATTATGAGCCTGTTAAAAAATAAACATATTTGTGAATAAAAAAGTTATTTTACAGCATTGTATTACTGAGAAAGAAGTGAAGAACAGCAGTTTATAAGTTTTTCATAAAAAATTTATGATTATATTAGTTGCCATCTGAAAGAAGTATGATAAAATAAAACCACAAAATCCCATGTACAGGAGATTAGGTAAATGAACAGAACCGAATTTCTAACTATTCTGAGAAATCAGCTTGCCGGGCAGATGCAGGAAGGTAAAGCTGAGGCACACATAAGATATTATGAAGATTATATTCAGTCCCAGGTCAGAAAGGGACGTACAGAAGAGGATGTTCTGGGTGAACTTGGTGATCCCAGACTTATTGCGAAAACTCTTATAGAAACAGAAGACAGCCAGCCGCAGGCAGGATACGGGCAGTATTCCAGCTATGGAAGCGGTGTAGAAGAGTCTGTCCAGCCGGAGAAAAGATGGAAGAAGATCCTGGATCTTTCCACCTGGCAGGGAAAGGCAGTGGTGATCGTAGGCGCGGTCCTTGCCATGATCCTGATCCTGCTGGTTATAGGAGCGGTGCTTCCATTCTTTATTGTTCTGACTATCGTTCTTTCAATCCTTTCCTGGATTAAGAAGCGTACTAATTAATAAATATCATCATCAGGCTTTCCTTCTGGAAAGTCTGGTGTCTAAAATTTCAATTCTGAAATCTGAAAATCCATTCCTGAAAATTTTTATTTAAGAACTTTTATTCAAAAATCTTTATTCAAAATTCCTGTTTCAGTTTGACGGGAGTGCAGTATTTATTACGAATATCCGTTTGACTCAAATAGTAATCATTTAGTTTCTGATCTACGAGTCTTTATCCATTTTATTCTTTATTCACGCATTTCAAACATATTTTCCCTATTCTCTAATCCTGCCATGAAAGGCAGAAAAATCAAATTTATTAAAAGTCTTAAAGAAAGGAGTCTATCATGAACAACTCAAAAACATTTCACAGAGGCTCTGTCCTGACAGCATTCTGTCTGGCAGTCCTATTCGCTCTGCAGGCGGTCTGCGCCCTGCTTCCGGCCTGCATTGTGCGGGCAGCTTCCTCTGATTCTGTAGAAATATGGGACGAGGATAAAAAAGTAGATTACGGATATCGGTTCAGCATGAAATTTCAGCCGGGAGTCTCAACCTATGAATCCTTTGGATGTGATAACCTGGACAGAGAAGCTTTTTCGGATAATGGAAAAAGTGACCGTGATACCGAATGCGTTCGTGTAACATCTGACTATAAGCCTGGAAGCGCAGGAATGCGTTACAACAACGTAGGAAAAGATGCCAACGGGAACATTGTAGATGTCCGCATGACACTTCTGGGAGTAGAGAACGCAGAACCGCGATACGATATGCGTACTCCGGAATCCATTGTTCAGAATCAGGGAGGGCTTACCTTTGCGTGGAAAGATAATGAAGCATATCCAATAGTAGGTTTTTCTAAGAACAGCATTGGGGTTTTTATTTATTCTGTGGGATATGCGAAAGTTAATTTCCAGTTTCTGAAACACGGAACGGATGAACCGCTGTCTATCAGCGGTCATGGAACTATTCGGGATATTGACGCAGGACAGGGCGTGCGTATTCCGTCAGACAGTGGACTGGATAATGTGTATTTGCTGAAAGATAATGATTTCCTGACTGTGGACGGAAATTATGTAGTATCACCTGTGACAGCCATAGAGCCGGATGACCCCAGAGGATGGCTGAATCTGTTTTACAACACAGATAATTTCACTGTAGAATTCAGCCATCAGTACAGACTGGACAAATGGGATCAAAGCCGCCAGGATGGGATCGAGAAAGCCGGTTCCCAGAAGAAATGGGCAGAAAACATGAAAAAGAAATATCTGGATCCGGATGGAAACAGTTACTGCGCTAATTTCCAGGGGCAGAAAATCTGTAAAGCATATGCATATTTCGACTTTACTTCCTATTGTTTCGGAGATGTGGAGATGAAAAAGGCACCGGAGAAACGTGTGGGAGAAGCTGGATGTACCTGGGACCAGGCAGAAGCAGCCGGGAAAGAACAGCCATTTACAATTAATGACTGTGAAGAATTTCAGTATATGATCCAGGCAGAGACTACTCCGAACAAGCTGAAAACATTTGTGATCAGGGACACATTGGAGGATTGTCTTACTATAGATGATGCATCTAAGGTTTCTGTTATCAATGATACAGGTCTGGATGTAACAGGGCTGTTTGACATCGCCGTGGAGGGACAGACTATTACCTGCAGTGCGAAACCGGAAAGTCTGGCACCGGAGAGTTTTACTGACAATCAGGTGTATACATTTGCCCTGAGGGTCCATAGAAAGACAGAATCTGATTTCAATTCGGCAGAGTATCTGCAGCAGGATGGCTGTACACTTCTGATCCCTAACAGTGCGTCCATGACTTATGAACGTACTAATGGAACAGGTGATACTATGAACACAGATACAGTCTGGGTGAAGGGAATCATCCAGCCGGATCTTCAGGTAGAGAAAAATGTATCCAGATATGAATGGATGACAGGAGACATCATCGATTATACAGTAACAGTGACTGAGAAAAAACAGAATGTATGGGCTGCAGATGTAGTGCTCACAGATGAAATACCGGCAGGACTTCAGCTTCTGGAAGGACAGTACAGTGTACAGACAAGTCCCGGCGCTGCGTCAGCTGTATTGTCTGCAGCAGACAATGGATGGAGAGTGGAATGCCCGGTTCTCAGATATAATGAAACGATCACAGTACAGTTCAGATGCCAGGCACTGGAAGAATCTAATGGTCAGGAACTGGAAAATATTGCTACAGCTACAGCAGGAAATATGATCGACCCGGAAACAGGAGAACAGCAGTACCGCAGGGATATGGCAGAAGTATGGCCCAACAGTCCGCAGTTTGAGATTAATAAGACTGCAGATAAATATGAATGGCAGCAGGGCGGTGAAGTTGTCTACCGTATTGTTGTAAATAACACAGAAGCGGGAACCATTGCGAAAGATGTCAATATAACGGATATCGGGCTTCCGGAAGGTCTGGTGCTGGCAGGAGGAACTGACAGTATAGAAATCCTGGGAGTACAGCAGCAGGTCAATTATCCTGTACCGGATAAGAAGTCTGGTCAGGCATATGAGATCCGTCCTGTGGAATCACATATGGAAGCGGATGAAAAAGGTTTCAGATTCTACTGCTCTTACCTTCCGTACAGCCAGCCGGTTACGCTGATCTTCCATTGTACAGCACAGGAAACTGCCAATGGACATGAAAGTGTGAATGCGGCAGGAGCATCTGCGTCAAATGCTGCAGAACAGGAAGATGATACGGAAGTTTATGTAAATACCGGATCATTCAGCATTGAGAAGACTGCAGACCATTATGAGTGGCAGGTAGGAGAAAAAGTAGAATATACGGTAAAGGTTGAAAATGTAAATCAGGGAACCATAGCCAGAAATGTGACTGTATGGGATACACAGATGCCTCAGGGACTTGCCTTGACATCTGAAGACAGTGTATCTGTGGATGGAATCCCACAGAGCGTGATTCAGTCTGTAGCAGGAACTGAGGATACTCCCAATGAGCTGAATCCGGAATACTATAATGAGACAGAGGAAAAAGAAGTAAGTTATGAACTTCTTCCGGAAGATGCAGGCTGGAGACTGAATATTTCAGATCTTCCCTCCGGCTGCCCTGTAACGATTACTTTCCATTGTACAGTTACAGAGGAAGTGAATGGAATGGAAAGTATTAACATTGCCAATGTACAGGCAGAAAATGCACCGGAAACATCCGATGATGCGGAAATTTATGTAAACACTGCAGCTTTGGATATTCAGAAAAGTTTTCAGAATCCATATCTGGAAAATGGAGACGGACGTGCGGAAAACGAATTCCGGGTGGGAGAACAGATTGATTATCTGGTAACTGTCAATAATCTTCAGAAAGGTTCCATAGCCAGAAATGTGGTGATCAGTGACAGTTCCATACCGGAAGGTCTGGTTTTGTCAGGAGAGGAAGGTGCTGTTACTGTAGAAGGAGTACCAGCTGTGATTCAGAATCCTGTGGCAGGAACAGATGATGCAGGAAATCAGCAGGATCCGGATAATTATAACGAAACTGTGGAAAAAGCAGTGGAGTGCCAGGTAACACGGCAGGAGAATGGATGGATCGTAACAATTTCAGATCTTCCATATCAGACACCTGTAACTGTGAAATTCCGCTGTACAGCTTCTGACAGTATCAATGGAATGGAGGTTGTAAATACAGCACAGGCCTATGCGGACAATGCACAGGTTGTAAAGGCATCAGCGAAGATCTGGGTGAATTCCCCGGTAATTCATGTGGAAAAAACAGCAGACCAGGAAATCTGTAAATACGGTGATATCATTACATATCGAGTAAAGATGACCCAGGAACAGAAAGGATGCGTGGCAAGGGAAGTAACCCTTGAGGATACGATGGATTCTGAGGGAGTAAGCCTGCTGCCGGATTCTATTGTACTCCTGGATGAAAACGGAGAGCAGATCAATGGAGCGGCAGAGAACGGAGAGCATGGATTTCTTCTGCGGACAGGCCGAAACCTGATTAAAGACGAAGTCTACAGTATCTGTGATAATGACCGTGGCGGCATTCTGGAGCAGGTAATGCCCAATCCTCTGAACTGTACAGAACAGAAATCCATGACTGTACAGTATCAGGTAAAAGTAACAGAAGAAGGCCAGGAAGATTTCAAGGTTTGTAATACAGCAGTGGCAGACAGCAGGGAAAATAATCCTGGTTCTGATGAAACAGAGACAGAGATCATACGGCCTGCTCTGGAAATCGTAAAAGAATCCGACAAGAAAGAATATGTATCAGGGGAAAAAGGATACTATAAACTGGCTGTGCGCCAGTTAAAAGAGAATATCACAGAAGAAAATATCGTGATAAAAGATGAGATCAGCACTCCAGGAGCAACATTGAATCCGGAAAGTATTGTAATAAAGAAAAATGGAGAGATCCTGAAAGATACAGTGATCGACAGTTCAGATACAGGTTTCGTTATCCGAACAGGAACAGGCCTGTCAGACAGAGATACTATGGAAGTATGCTATGAGGTGCTCTTTGAACTGGAAACTGACGGAACACAGACGATCAGAAACTGTGCAGGAGCCAGCGGAGATCTTTCCGGGGAAGTCTCTGACGAAAATGAAGTTACCGTAACGAGAACCAACGGGGACGGAGATAATGGTAACGGGGACGGAGATAATGGTAATGGAGATAATGGAAACGGAAACAATGGAAATGGAGACAGCGGAAACGGAAACAACGGCAACGGAGATAATGGAAATGGAAACAATGGAAACGGAAACAACGGAACTGGAAACAACAGCGGATCAGACAAAGGAGGATCCGGCGGATATTCTTCAGGTAACGGAGGAAGCAGCGGATATTCTTCAGGGTCCGGCTATGGAAATTACGGCGGAGGATCTGTAGCAGGAATATCCAAAACAGGAGATGTAAGACCATTTAAGATCATGAGCATTATTGGAATCCTGGGAATTCTCATGATGACCGGCGGTATTGCCGTATATAGAAAGACAGCCAGAGGAACAAAAAAGAAATGAAACGGCTGAAAGCATTTGCAGTGGGGATGATCCTGGCTGCGGCAGGGTTGATGTTCTATTGCGGAAGTTTCTATATAACCAGCCACAGACAAAATAAAGAAGCAGAAGAAAACTGGAAGCAGATAGAACAAACTGCCCATACAAGTGAACAGACATCTGAAGATCATGCTGTGAAACAGAAGAAACGAAAGGAGAAAAATAAAAAACAAAAGATCAGGGAATCCTTCGGGATTTCCTGGGAAAATTTAAGAAAGATCAATCCCCGGACAGTTGCCTGGATTACTGTCCCGGGAGCGGATATTTCTTACCCTGTAGTGCAGGGAGACGATGATGAATTTTATCTGAAGCATAACTTTCAGGATGAGGAGAATCTGTTCGGCTGCATTTTTCTTGGAAAAGCGAACAGGAAAGATTTCTCGGATTCCCACAGTTTTCTGTATGGCCATAATATGCAGGGAAATATGATGTTTGCCAATCTGAACCGTTATGAAGATCCTGCTTATCTGGAACAATATCCTGAATTTGAGATCATTACACCTGAAAAGAAATACACCTATCGAATCTTCTCCGTAGAACAGGCGCAGGAAGGAAGTACAGCATTTGAGTACGGATATGATCTGTCAGGAAATGCATACAGAGAACAGCTTATGCTACTGAAAAACCATTCTCTCTATGATACAGGGATCATGCCTCGCTCAGATCGGCAGATTGTCACACTGGTTACGTGTAATTCCAGACTGGACCAGACAGTGAGAATGGCGGTTCATGGGAATCTGAGAAATACTCTGTCCTGGAGTCAGTATAGTGCCCGTAAGTAGATATGGTCTTTGCAATTAAAACAGAAATTTTTCTGATTCACATAAAAAGACCGAAAAAAGTAATGAAAACTCTCCTGATATTTTGTATAATTTGTGCATAAAAAACAACTTGTTCACACATGCGTACAAGTTGTATCCTAAGTACAGGAGGGAAGAAAACATGACAGAGAATGGAAAGCCTAAATATTTTTCCCTGATGGAGCAGCTGAAGGCAGACATTGTTTCAGGTGCTATCTGCCCGGGGGAAAAGCTTCCTTCAGAAAATGAACTTTCACAGAAATATTCTCTCAGCAGGCATACGGTGCGGAAAGCACTGGGGATACTGGAACAGGATGGATATGTAGAAGCATTTCACGGAAAAGGGACATTCTGCTCTGAGAATATGAGCCATATCCGGAAGTCCAAGAATATAGCAGTAGTTACTACTTATATTTCTGACTATATTTTCCCAAGGCTGATTCAGGGAATGGACAATGTACTGTCTGAAAGAGGATACAGCATTATCCTGAAAAATACAGGAAACAGCCGTCAGAAAGAGGCAAAATGTCTGGAGGAATTGCTGAAAAAGGATATCGATGGTCTGATCATTGAGCCAAGTAAAAGTGAAATGGTCTGCAAACACAGGAATCTTTATCAGAATCTGGATAAATTTCAGATTCCATATGTGTTCATTCAGGGAATCTACTCTGAGATGAAGGAGAAGCCGCATATTCTTATGGATGATGCCAGAGGCGGATATCTGGTCACCAGATATCTCACAGAACTGGGACACAGAAATATCATGGGATTTTTTAAGGCAGATGATATGCAGGGGCTGGAACGCCATAAGGGATATGTAAAAGCACTGCAGGAAGCCGAGATTTCCTATGATCCGGACAATGTGGTCTGGTTTCATACAGAGGACAGGAAAGTCAAGCCTGCGCTGATCGCCAGAGAAATGCTGGAAAAGGGAAATCTGCCGGACGGGATTGTCTGCTACAATGACCAGATCGCGGTACAGGTGATGGAAGAACTTGAAAAGGCGGGAATCCGTATACCGGATGATATTTCTGTTACAGGTTATGATAATTCACTGTATGCGCGGAGAGGCACAGGAATCACCACTATCGCCCATCCTCAGGAAAAGCTGGGAGAAATGGCAGCAGAGCTGATTATGGAAAAAATCAACGGTGTTGCGGAAAAGGACAGCAAAGTAGAGCGCCTGATCCAGCCGGAACTGATCATCAGAGGTTCCTGCGCAGTTAATAAAAAGAAAGACAATATGTAACTATTCAGCATCCTATGAGGTAACACACTGCGGGACAGTTACAATAAACAAAATATAAAAAATCCAGGGAGGAATTTTATCATGAAAACAGGAAGAAACTACAAATTCTGGTTTTGCACAGGTTCACAGGATCTTTACGGAGATGAATGCTTAAGAAAAGTTGCAGAGCATTCCAAAATTATTGTAGAAGAATTAAATAAGAGCGGTGTACTTCCATTCGAACTTGTATGGAAACCAACACTGATCACAAACGAACTGATCCGTAAAACATTCAATGAAGCAAATGCAGATGAGGACTGCGCAGGTGTTATCACATGGATGCATACTTTCTCACCGGCAAAATCCTGGATTCTTGGTCTGAAAGAATATAGAAAACCACTTTGCCATCTGCATACACAGTTTAATGAAGAAATTCCTTATGACACCATCGATATGGACTTCATGAACGAGAACCAGTCTGCACATGGCGGCCGTGAATATGGTCACATTGTTACAAGAATGGGAATCGAGAGAAAAGTTATCGTTGGCCACTGGGCTGACAAAGAAGTTCAGGAAAGACTTGCTTCCTGGATGCGTACAGCAGTTGGTATTATGGAAAGCAGCCATATCCGTGTTTGCCGTGTAGCTGATAATATGAGAAACGTAGCAGTTACAGAAGGTGATAAAGTAGAAGCACAGATCAAATTCGGATGGGAAGTTGATGCTTATCCTGTAAATGAGATCGCTGATTATGTAAAAGACGTAGCTAAGGGCGATGTTGATGCATTAGTTGACGAATATTACAGCAAATACGACATTATTCTTGAGGGAAGAGATCCGGAAGAATTCAAACGCCACGTAGCAGTACAGGCCCAGATCGAAATCGGATTTGAGAAATTCCTGGAAGAGAAGAACTACCAGGCAATCGTTACACACTTTGGTGATCTGGGTGCTCTTCAGCAGCTTCCTGGACTTGCAATCCAGAGACTTATGGAAAAAGGCTATGGATTCGGTGCAGAAGGTGACTGGAAGACAGCAGCAATGGTTCGTCTGATGAAAGTCATGACAGCAGGAATGAAAGATGCTAAGGGAACTTCCATGATGGAAGACTATACATACAATCTGGTACCTGGAAAAGAAGGAATCCTTCAGTCTCATATGCTTGAGGTTTGCCCGTCTGTTGCAGATGGCAAGATCGGCATCAAAGTTTGCCCGCTTTCTATGGGTGACAGAGAAGATCCTGCAAGACTTGTATTCACAAGCAAGACAGGTCCGGCTATCGCAACATCCCTGATCGACCTTGGCGATCGTTTCCGTCTGATCATCAACGATGTAGAGTGTAAGAAAGTAGAGAAACCAATGCCGAAACTTCCTGTAGGAAGCGCATTCTGGACACCACAGCCAAATCTTAAGACAGGTGCAGAAGCATGGATTCTTGCAGGCGGCGCTCATCATACAGCATTCACCTATGACCTGACAGCAGAGCAGATGGGTGACTGGGCAAATGCAATGGGTATTGAAGCTGTTTATATTGACAAAGATACAAACATCCGTGACTTCAAGAACGAACTGAGATGGAATGAGCTTGCATACAGAAAATAATGTATAGCCAAAACCGAAGAAAAATGAGATAATAGAATCAGAGAGGGTTGCTGCCCCGGAACATACGGGCGGCAGCCCCGAATAAGATTATGGGAGGTTTACATAAATGGGAACAGCAGAAGCAAAAGCAGCGATCCTTGCAAACAAAACAGCACTTGGTATTGAGTTCGGATCCACCAGAATCAAGGCAGTACTTGTGGATGATAAAAATCAGCCGATCGCATCCGGCGGACATGAGTGGGAAAACCGTTACGAAAACGGAGTCTGGACATACAGCCTGGAAGATATCTGGACAGGTATCCAGGACTGCTATCAGGATATGGCGAAGGATGTAAAAGCGAAATATGATGTAGAACTGGAATCTGTAGGTGCACTGGGTATCAGTGCCATGATGCATGGTTATATGCCTTTTAATAAAGAGGGCGAGCTTCTTGTACCATTCCGTACATGGAGAAATAATATCACTGCAGAGGCCAGTGAGAAGCTGATGGAACTGTTTAACTATAATATTCCTCAGAGATGGAGCATTGCCCATTTGTATCAGGCAATCCTGAACGGAGAGGAGCATGTAAAGGATATCGATTATATTGCAACTCTGGAAGCTTATGTTCACTGGAAGCTGACAGGAAAGAAAGTTCTGGGAATCGGCGATGCAGCAGGTATGTTCCCGATCGATACAACAAAAGCAGATTATAACCAGGAAATGGTTGATAAATTCGACGAACTGGTAGCTCCTTACGGATTTTCATGGAAATTCCGTGACATTATGCCGAAAGCACTTGTTGCAGGTGAAGATGCAGGTGTCCTGACAGAAGAAGGTGCAAAACTCCTGGACGTAACCGGTAAACTGAAAGCCGGAATCCCGATGTGTCCTCCGGAAGGTGACGCAGGAACAGGTATGGTTGCCACAAACAGTGTTGCAGTCCGTACAGGTAACGTTTCCGCAGGAACTTCTGTATTCGCAATGATCGTACTGGAGAAAGAACTTTCCAGACCGTATAAAGAGATTGATATGGTTACCACTCCATCCGGACATCTGGTAGCTATGGCTCATTCCAACAACTGCACTTCTGACCTGAATGCATGGGTAAATATATTTAAAGAATTTGCAGAAGCTATGGGTATGGAAGTAGATATGAACAAACTTTTCGGAACCCTTTACAACAAAGCTCTGGAAGGTGATCCGGACTGCGGCGAACTTCTGTCTTACTGCTACTTCTCAGGCGAGCATATGACAGGATTCGAAGAAGGACGTCCGTTATTTGTACGTTCCCCAGAGAGCAAATTCAATCTTGCAAACTTCATGAGAACCAATCTGTATACATGTCTTGGTGCCATGAGAGTAGGTCTGAACCTTCTGTTCGAGAAAGAGAATGTAAAAGTAGACCGTCTCCTGGGACATGGTGGATTATTCAAGACCAAAGGTGTAGGACAGCAGATCCTGGCAGACGCAGTAAATGCACCGGTATCTGTAATGTCCACTGCAGGTGAAGGCGGCGCATGGGGAATCGCACTTCTTGCTTCTTATCTTGTAAACAAAGAAGAAGGCGAAACTCTGGAAGCATTCCTTGACAATAAGGTATTCGCAGATCAGGAAAGCAGCACACTGGATCCGAAACCGGAAGGTGTGGCTGGATTTAACGCATTTATGGAGCGTTACATGAAAGGACTTTCCATTGAAAAAGCAGCTGTAGAATCAAAAATCTGGTAAATATATGAAAAAGAAAGGCATTCTCCTCTGAAAATGGGGCAGGATGCCTTTTACATTTCATAGAAAATTAGTCTGATATAAAAAAGTCTGCCACATTTTTTGCCACATATTGAGGTGTACGACAAAAAGTTGTAAAATAGACCTATCAAGTCCGAGAAAGAACCTATGAGAGGAGTGAAACATCATAACTGTGATCAGACAGACTTCGAAACACGTTCTCTGGCGCGTATGAAAATAAGAAAATAAAAAGGAAAAGAAAAATATAGAAAAAAGCCATAAACACACGGATACCTGCCGCGTATTTATGGCTTTTTTATGTCACGGGGCTTATTTACAGAAATTTTTGCAAATATAAAGAGAAAGACCCGGCAGGGGAGCTGCCAGGCCTTTCGAGGGGAGTATAAATAATTAAATAAGGGGTTTATGTAAAAAAAATTATTGAAGGGTAAATTTTTTTTACATCTACGATTATAATATAGCTTGGTGAAAAAAGCAACATTTTTTGATGAATATTCCGAAGGGTTTTTGGAATAATAGTATTGTCATTAAAAATTGTGAGGGTTTTCCGGGAAAACCGGGACTTTCCCTTAGAAACCGCATTAGGAGGAATGAAAAATGGCAAAAAACTATGAATATGAAAGCAAAAACAGCAGAAATTATGCAGGAAGCTCAAATAAGAACAGCTACGGGGACGAAATGAACCGTACAGACAATTTAAGAAGCAAAAATGAGTCGGACTGCAGAAATAAGGCAGGCAATAAGGCGAAAAACAAAACTTCTCAGTCCTACAGATCAGAAGAAGACGAGCAGTACTGATTCATACAAAAATGAAAAATAGAAATGCAGCAGGGCAGTTTTATATTGTCCTGCTGTATTTTTATACCTGGAAAATTATTCCGTATCATTTCTATGATTCAAAAAGCTCTCCGGGCAGGATCGAACTGCGTCGGCGAGGAATTATGTCACGGAAGATCCTGACAGTAATCTCCAGGTGAGCAATCCGGCCATCTCCGGCATAGGATATAACAAAAAGGAGTCTGCCATGTTTCCGGTGGAAACTATTTCTGCAAAAATGCTGGATTATTATGTGGACCGCAGAGATTCACTGATCATAGATCTCAGGGAAAGAGAAGAGTTCAATAAAAGTCATGTGAGAGGTGCAGTTAACATTCCATATGAAGAAGCGGACAGCTATGCCCTTTTTCCAAAGGATAAAATCCTGGTGATGTACTGCGACCGTGGAGGAGCCAGCCTGCGTCTGGCACGGCAGCTTGCCAGAAAAGGACACAGAACCAGGTCGGTTATCGGCGGATTTGAAGCATATCGGGGAAGAAATCTTGTAATTTTCTCATAAGCATGATAAGGTAAGAGATAGGATGCGGTGACGGAAAACCGCAGGAAATCCATATGCCGGACTGTCAGGAGATAAGACTGCCTTGGACCTGCAGGAGATGAAAGGCTACTGAGAGCAGGCGGCAATGTTTAAAGAGGAGAATTACGATCATGAAATATATGTTTGCGTCAGATGTACATGGCTCTGCCTATTATTGCAGAAAAATGCTGAATGCCTATAAAGAAGAAAAAGCAGACCGCCTGGTATTGCTGGGTGATCTGCTTTATCATGGACCCAGAAATGACCTTCCGAGAGAATACGCACCCAAGGAAGTCATTCCCATGCTGAATGATATGAAGAAAGAAATCTATGCAGTACGAGGCAACTGTGAGGCTGAAGTAGATCAGATGGTGCTCCAGTTCCCGGTAATGGCAGATTACTGCATTCTTAACCTGGATGGCAGAACTTTTTATGCTACCCACGGACATGTCTATAATGAAAACAATCTGCCGCCACTTCAGGAGGGGGATATTCTGATCCACGGCCACACACATGTGCTCAGGGCAGAGAAAAAGGAAAGTTATACACTGCTGAATCCGGGCTCTGTTTCCATTCCGAAAGAGGGAAATCCTCCTACTTATGCAATCTTTGAAAATGGAATCTTCATGATCAAAGACTTTGATGGAAATATCGTAAAGAGTATTCACCTGTAACATCATATTTTTAGAGAGGATAAAGAATGGAAAAATTTGAACTGATCGCACCCTGCCATTTCGGCATGGAGGCAGTACTGAAAAGGGAAATCCTGGATCTGGGCTATGAGATTGTTAAGGTAGAAGACGGCAAGGTGACCTTTGAGGCTGATGCCCAGGGTATCGCAGATGCCAATGTCTTTCTGCGCTCCACAGAAAGAATCCTGCTGAAGGTGGCAGAGGTAAAAGCAGAAACCTTCGATGAACTTTTTGAGAAGACCAAGGCCCTTCCGTGGGAAAACTATATTCCCAAGGATGGCAAATTCTGGGTGGCAAAAGCCAACTCAGTAAAGAGTAAACTGTTCAGCCCATCTGATATTCAGTCGATTATGAAAAAAGCCATTGTAGAACGTCTGAAGGGTGTTTACGGCGTATCCTGGTTCGAGGAAGACGGCGCAAGCTTCCCTATCCGTGTGGCTTTTATGAAAGATGTGGCAACCATCGGCATCGATACTTCCGGTGTGTCCCTGCACAAAAGAGGCTACCGCAAGATGATAGTGAAGGCTCCGATCACAGAGACACTTGCGTCTGCACTGATCATGCTCACTCCATGGAATAAAGACAGGATCCTGGTAGATCCTTTCTGCGGAAGCGGCACATTTCCAATTGAAGCGGCTATGATGGCAGCAGATATCGCGCCGGGAATGAACCGTTCTTTCCTTGCGGAAGACTGGAAACATCTGGTTCCGCGAAAATGCTGGTATGAAGCGAACGAGGAAGCACAGGACAGAGTAAATCTCAATATTGATACAGATATCCAGGGATTTGACATAGATCCCGAGGCGTTGAAAGCAGCCCGCGCTAATGCGAAGATGGCAGGAGTGGACAAGCTGATCCATTTCCAGCAGCGCCCGGTAAAAGAACTCCGCCACCCGAAACCGTACGGATTTATCATCACAAACCCGCCATACGGGGAACGACTGGAAGAGAAAGAGAATCTGGCACAGCTTTATCGAGAGATCGGTGAAAGCTATGCAAGACTGGATAAATGGTCCATGTATCTAATCACATCCTATGAGAAGGCAGAGAATGACATTGGCAGAAAAGCGGATAAGAACCGTAAGATCTATAATGGAATGCTGAAAACCTATTATTATCAGTTCCTGGGCCCGCGTCCGCCGAAAAAGAACCAGAAATAACAGAATTCAGGATACAATCTGAAACAACAGAGTCAGAAGTTAAGATAAAAAGGAAACGAAAATCATGAAAAAAATAATCTTTGCAACAGGAAACCAGGATAAGATGAGAGAGATCAGGGAAATCCTGGCAGATATGGATGTAGAAGTGGTTTCCATGAAAGAGGCAGGAATCCATGCAGATATTGTGGAAGACGGCTCTACATTCGAAGAAAATGCAGTGATCAAAGCCAGAACAATCTGTGAGATAACAGGGGAGATCACACTGGCAGACGATTCCGGACTGGAGATCGATTATCTCAATAAAGAACCAGGAATCTATTCTGCGCGTTATATGGGAGAAGACACTTCCTATCATATTAAAAACGCCAGCCTGATCCAGCGTCTGGAAGGAGTGCCGGACGAAAAGCGTACAGCAAGATTTGTGTGTGCGGTAGCAGCAGCATTTCCAAACGGAACTATAAAAACAGTACGGGGCACAATGGAAGGCCGTATCGGATATGAAGAAAAAGGGGCAAACGGCTTCGGCTATGACCCGATCTTTTATCTTCCGGAATATGGATGTACTTCCGCAGAACTTGCCATGGAAGAGAAGAATAAGATCAGCCACAGAGGAAAGGCTTTGCAGGCGATCAGGACAGAACTGGAAGGGCTGGAATAAATGAAAGTATTGATCGTCAGCGACACTCATGGAAAAGATGAAAATCTGGAAAGGGCAGTATATCAGGAAGTACCTTTCGATTATCTGATCCACTGCGGAGATGTGGAAGGCAGAGAGATCTTTATTGAAGCACTTGCAGAATGTCCCTGCTGTATTGTGGCAGGGAATAATGACTTTTTCTCGGATCTTCCCAGAGAAGATGTGGTTGAAATTGAAGGGCACAGGATCTTCGTGACCCATGGACATCTTTATGGGGTATCCATGACTACAGAAGGAGTGGCGGATGCTGCGGCAGCCAGAGATTGTGAGGCAGTATTTTTCGGTCATACCCATTGTCCGGAAGAGGAAGTGGTCAAAGGGATCCTGACAGTGAATCCGGGAAGCCTGACCTTCCCACGGCAGCGGGGACGCAGACCAAGTTATGCGGTTATGGAAGCAGAAGCAGGAAAAGATTTGCAGGTTGAATTAAAATATTTATGATTTTGATCCATTATATAGCAACAAAATAACTCCATATTGTTCCAGAATATAAAAAGACGAAGTTGCTCAAAAAAAATATTTTTTTGAAAAAATTCAGCACTTTTTAGAAAAAAAGACCTGAAAACAGGAAAAAAGAGGATTTTTTCCGGGATACTTAAAATCCCGGAAACCCTTGATTTTATTGGCTTTCCGGGATTCTGTACATCTTCGGAAAATATATTTTTGAAAAAAAATAAAAAAATTGAAAAAAAGGTGTTGACATTTGTCCCCGTTTACCATATAATATGTCTTGCGTCGGACAACGAAGCACAAATAAATAAAGAAACAGCGGGGTGTGGCTCAGCTTGGCTAGAGCGCCTGGTTTGGGACCAGGAGGCCGCAGGTTCGAATCCTGTCACCCCGACTGCTGTAACACAACATTACCGTTTCAGCGAAATGCGGGTGTAGTTCAATGGTAGAACACTAGCCTTCCAAGCTAGATACGTGGGTTCGATTCCCATCACCCGCTTCTCTGTATGTGACAGAGAAATGTGTCTGTAGCTCAGCTGGATAGAGCAACGGCCTTCTAAGCCGTGGGTCGGGGGTTCGAATCCCTTCAGGCACGCTGTGGTGGGTATAGCGCAGTTGGTTAGCGCGCCAGATTGTGGCTCTGGAGGCCCAGGGTTCGAATCCCTGTATCCACCCTTCGCCTTTGGGCTATCGCCAAGCGGTAAGGCACAGCACTTTGACTGCTGCATTCGCTGGTTCGAATCCAGCTAGCCCAGTCTTAATATGGAGCATTAGCTCAGTTGGTAGAGCACTTGACTTTTAATCAAGTTGTCCGGGGTTCGAATCCCCGATGCTTCATTAAAACAGCGGAAATCTTTTGATAAGATTTCCGCTGTTTTTATAAAAAAATATTTCACAGAGATGTGAAACAGGAAATGCGGATATGGCGGAATTGGCAGACGCGCTGGTTTTAGGTACCAGTGGGCATCCCGTGCAGGTTCAAGTCCTGTTATCCGCAGTAGAAACAGAAAAGTACCGTAGAATGAGAAATATCTCAGAATCGGTACTTTTTTGTCATATCGGAAGAGAGAGATACAGGCAGAAGCAGAAATTGAGGTTGCATAGTCTGCTGCCATTGATTATAGTAAAAATATAAAAAGGCCGGACGGAAATCCGACAGCAGTAAAAAAGGAGTAAGAACATCATGGATATACAGAAATTTCAGGAAAAGCTGGCAGAAATCTGTGAGCTTGGAGAAAAAAGTGGAAAGATATTAAAACCTCAGCAGATAAAGGAATGTTTCGGTGAAATGGATTTGGATAAATCTCAGCTGATCAAGATCCTGCAGTATCTGAAGCTGAAAGGTATTACTATCGAGGGAGCAGAGGTTGCTCTTCATACATCAGGGGAGGAACAGGAGACAGAGCCGGAAGAGCAGGAACAGAAAGTCCCGCTGACCCCTGAGGAGGAAGAATACCTGAAAGAGTATCTGGAAGGTCTTGAGGAACAGAAGGCAGGGGAAGGACAGACAGAGCTGTACCTGAAATATCTTCCTGCAGCAGCGAAAATGGCAGCAGAGATGAACTGTGAGGAGATTTTCTTGGCTGACCTGATCCAGGAGGCCAATATCAGCCTTCTGATGGCAGTAGGAGAGGAAACAGAAGATGAGAAGGATGACAACTGGTTCATGGGAAGGATCCGGGCAGGAATCCGCCATGCTATTGAAGAGCAGACACAGAGAAAGTTTGAAGACGATTATCTGGTAGCAAAGGTGGAGAAACTGGAGGCTGCTGTCCGTGAACTCACAGAGGACGAAGACGATGAAAACTCGAAGTTCAGTGTGGAAGAGCTGGCGATCATTCTGGATATGGATGAAGAAGAGATCCGTGATGTGCTTCGCCTTACAGGAGATGACAAATAACGTTTTCAGGCCGATGATACAGCATTTGCAGAGCATGAGAATTTATTAAAGGAGGAAAGAGCAATATGTGTATTCCAACACCCCATAATGCAGCGAAAAAAGGAGACATAGCAAAGAAAGTTCTGATGCCGGGAGATCCCCTGCGTGCGAAATTTATTGCAGACAATTATCTGGAGAATCCGGTGTGTTTTAATACAGTCCGGAATATGCTTGGGTATACGGGAACCTATAAAGGAGAATGTGTATCAGTCATGGGAGCGGGCATGGGAATGCCCTCAGCAGGCATTTATACCTATGAGCTGTACAATTTCTATGATGTAGATGAAATTATCCGTATCGGGTCTGCTGGAGGCCTTCAGGACGATGTGAACGTAATGGATGTGGTGATCGCACTGGGAGCATGCACGGATTCCAACTATGCATCACAGTTCTGCCTCCCTGGAACTTTTGCACCCACAGCAAGCTATGAACTTGTGGAAAAGGCAGTACAGGCAGCCAGAAAACTGGGCACACCGGTACGTGTTGGAAATGTAATGTCTTCCGATGCATTTTACAATGATAATCCCAATGCAGCTGCAGCCTGGAGGAAAATGGGCGTGCTCTGTACAGAGATGGAGTGCGCAGCCCTCTTCATGAACGCAGCCAGAGCTGGCAAAAAGGCAGTAGGCATCCTGACGATTTCCGACCACATTTTCAAAGACGAAGCGATCTCAGCAGAGGAGAGACAGACATCCTTCCGGAAAATGATGGAGATTGCTCTTTCTGTAGCGTGTGAACGATAACTAAGATACCGTTAAGTGATTACTGTTCTCAACAAGGAACATTGAAAAAAATGCCTTTTTGTGTTAACATAAAAATATCACGGGAGGTATTTTGAATGCAAATCAGAAAATCAGCAGAGGATTATTTAGAGGCAATTCTGGTTCTGTCGAAACAGGGCGGGGCAGTCCGCTCCATTGATATTGCCACAATGTTGGGGGTGTCTAAGCCGAGTGTAAGCCATGCCATGAAACTGCTTCGGGAAGATGATTATATTGCCATGGACAGGTATGGAACAGTTACACTTCTTGAGAAAGGGGAACAGATCGCGGTTCATATTTATGAAAGACACACGGTATTAAGCAAGATGCTTGAGTACCTTGGGGTAGATCCGGAGATCGCCAGAGAAGATGCGTGTAAGTTAGAGCATGACCTCAGCGATGAGAGTTTCGCGAAGATAAAAGAACACTTCCATAAGAACGTTGGTAAAGTTGAGTAAAACAGATTCATAAAAACAGGCGCTATACAGTGGAAAAGCTGTACAGCGCCTGTTTTTATATAAGAAGCATAAGCCGTTTTATACCTGGGAGGTATCCTTCTGAGGAAGCTGGGCAAGGATGATAGCTGCAAACATGATCACACATCCAAGGATTTCTTTTGCGCTTAGCTGCTGTCCAAGGATGATCCATCCGGCAAGTACGGAGATGCAGGACTCCATACTGAGGATCAGGGATGCCACAGTGGGGTTCATGTTCTTCTGACCGATGACCTGCAGAGTATAGGCAACACCGCAGGACATGACACCTGCATAAAGGATGGGCTGCCATGCTGCCAGAATAGAGGAAACCTGGGGATGTTCCAGGATCAGGGCAGGGATGGCAGACAGGATCCCGCAGGTCAGAAACTGGATACAGGAAAGTTTTACTCCATCTGCTTTCGGAGAAAAGTGATCAATGACCAGAATATGTATGGAGAATAAAAACGCACAGACCAGTACAAGCAGGTCGCCTTTTCCAATGGAAAATCCATCTGTAATGCACAGAAGGTAAAGACCGATCAATGCCATAGCAACAGCAGCCCAGATAAATTTGCTGCATTTTTTGCCAAGAAACAGTCCGATGATCGGTACGATTACGATATAACAGGCAGTAATAAATCCGGCTTTTCCCACAGTGGTATATTTAATGCCGAACTGCTGGAAATTACTTGCCAGACAGAGGCAGATCCCGCAGGAAATACCGCCGATGATCAGATCTTTTCGTTTCTGAATACCGGATGTGGTGCTGGCAGCTGCTTCTGAGATTTCGGAGTTATCAGAATTTTTTTGCCCGGGAATAAGTATGAGAGGAACCAGTACAGCTGATCCGATGAGAGAACGGACTGCGTTAAAGGTGAATCCACCCACATAGTCCATTCCCACGCTTTGAGCCACAAAAGCGATGCCCCAGATAACAGCCGCGAGCAGCAGGAACAGGGAATTCTTTAAAGGTATCTGTTGTTTTTGCATTTGTAAAAAATCCTTCCTTAAATAATGTGTAAATGAAATGTATAAAATGTGGATAATACAAAATATTTATTCATACAGTGTGGATAGAAACAGTATAATCTGTAAGTATCATACTGATTGTAAAATGAATAAATACTTTCATAATTATACAACACAGAGTAAGAAAGTAAAAGAAGATTATAGCAACAAAAAAAGAAGCCCCTGCAGGAGGCTTCTTTTATCTGATTATCTGATCTTAATCCTGATAGCTGAATCAGATAAAGATATATTTCAGGATGAACAAAACAGCCAGCACATACATCAGGGCGCTGATCTTTTTCTCGTTGGCTTTGCCTGTAACTACGTTGATGATCACGTAAGAGATAACTCCCATGGAGATACCTTCAGAGATGCTGTACAGGAAAGGCATGGCGATGATGGCGATAAATGCCGGGATCGCTTCTGTCATATCGTTGAAATCAATCTTGGTCACAGAAGTAAGCATCAGGAATCCTACGATGATCAGTGCCGGAGCAGTAGCGAAGGACGGGATAGCCAGGAAAATCGGTGACAGGAACAGGGACAGTCCGAAAAGGATGGCTGCAACCAGGGAGGTAAGCCCTGTACGTCCGCCTTCTGCAACACCGGAAGCACTTTCTACGAAAGTGGTAACAGTGGAGGTACCGCATATTGCGCCCACTGTGGTTCCTACTGCATCAGAGAGCAGGGCGCCTTTGATCTTCGGAAGTTTGCCGTCTTTGTCCAGCATGTCTGCTTTGGAAGCAACACCGATCAGTGTTCCCAGTGTGTCGAACATGTCTACGAAAAGGAATGCAAACATGATCACAATGAAATCAAGTGAGAATACAATGGAGAAATCCATTTTCATAAAAGTCGGTGCCATACTTGGAACAGAGATTCCTGCGGAAAAATCAGGAAGGAGGCTGTACCATCCTGCTTCCACGTCAGGTCTGTAAATGCCTGTAAGCTGGCAGAGGATACCCAGGATCCATGTAAGAAGGATACCCCAGAGGATACCGCCCTTTACATTTTTTACCAGGAAAATAGCAGTGATCAGGACTCCGATCAGTGCCAGGAGAACTGTGATTCCCTCTGTATGGAAGGTTCCGTTGGCAGCTGAGGATTTAAAGGAGAAAACAGATACCAGTGTAGAATCGTTGTTTACAACGATCTTGGCATTCTGCAGACCGATAAATGCGATGAAAAGTCCGATACCAACAGATACTGCGTGTTTCAGGTTCATAGGGATGGCATTGAAAATAGCTTCACGAACATTGGTCAGTGACAGGAGGATAAAGATGATACCCTCTGCAAAAACAGCTGCCAGAGCCTGCTGCCAGGTATATCCCATACCCAGGACTACCGTGTAGGTGAAATAAGCGTTCAGTCCCATACCCGGGGCAAGGACGAACGGATAATTGGAAAGAAGTGCCATCAGGCAGGTTGCGATAAATGCGGATAATGCTGTGGCTGTAAAAATGGAACCCCGGTCCATTCCTGATGCGGACAGGATGTTCGGATTTACCGCCAGGATGTAAGCCATTGTCATAAAGGTAGTGATACCAGCCATGATCTCGGTCTTTACATCTGTGTGGTTTTCTTTCAGGTGAAACAGTTTGTTAAGATTCATAATCTTTCCCCCTTTTTATTGTATTGCCGGTGTTTCCGTATTTCCTGCAGTTACAGAATCTTTCGTCCGGCTGTGTATTTGGCGGAGATGTTGCGGTCGTCGGAAAGGTAGACAAGTCTTTCCAGCCTGTCTTTCGGAGAGAGCTTCAGAGGGGTGGGAATGGTGGAGCTGTTCAGGACAACTGCATCGAATTCATAACCCTCCTTAAAACTTCCGGCTTTTCCGAAGAAGGAGCCGCCGCCTTCTGTACCCATATAAAAAGCTTCCTCCAGCGTCAGCGGTTTCATGGAAGAATCAATGAGCCGCCAGTACAGTTTGGAAACCTGAATGGCATCAGCCATAGCGCGCAGAATGGAAGAACAGGTTCCACCTGCGACGTCAGAACCAAGTCCGACATGCAGTCCTTCATCCAGATACCGCCTTACAGGAGCGATGCCGGAAGAGAGGTTGATGTTGGACTGTGGACAATGGGCGATATAAACGCCCTGTTTTTTCATAAGTGCGATCTCTTCGTCAGAGGAGTGAACACAGTGAGCCATAATCGTCGGACAATCCCCTCCGAACAATCCGAACCGACTGTAAGCTTCGCCGTAGAAATGTGTATCTGGGCAAAGTTCCTGTACCCAGGCAATTTCACCCAGGTTTTCAGAGAGATGGGACTGCACCGGCAGATGATATTTCTGCTGGAGCGCGGAAAGTTTTTCCATCAGTTCGTCGGAACAGGATGGGATAAATCTTGGTGTCAGGATCGGTTTTACATTTTCGAATTTCGTCAGGGTATCTTCAAGCCAGGACAGGGTAGCATCTGCAGAAGCCTGGGCGCTGGTTTCCTGCAGGACAGGAGAACCGTTTCGATCCATGTTTACTTTGCCAACCATGGTTTTCAGACCGGTCTGGTTCAGAAGTTCCATCAGAATTTCTGTGGCAGGAACATGGAGAGTTCCGAAAATACAGGCACGGGTATTGGGGCCTTTTTTCAGATCTTCCGCGAAAATGGTATAGGCTGCTCTGGCAAACTCTGTGTCCTCATAGCGGGCTTCCTGGGGAAAGGTGATGGTATTCAGCCAGTCCAGCAGTTCCAGATCCATGCCAGATGCCCGGAATGTGTACTGGGGAGCGTGAATGTGCAGATCTGTCAGGCCCGGGATGATCAGTTCATCTCCGAAATCTGTACATGGAATCTGCCTGTATCTGTCCGGAAGTTCTGGAAAAACACCAGCGCAGTGTCCGTTTTCACAGACCACATATCCTCCCTCGGTAATGGAAAGTTCTGTGGGAGAAGTGCTGTAACAGATGGTTCCCTTTAGTGCGAATATTTCTCTGCTCATGATCATTCCCTCTCTTTCTTACAATAAGGAAAGGCAAAAAAAATCTACCGAAGATGTCTTATCTATGCCTGTCCCTTAAGATGACAAAACTTATAGACAACTATTACGGTAGTTGGTAGAAACATCCAACCAATTATGGACATATATAAGTTTCCTGATTATTGTTTATAAAATTATTATAAAATATTTCCAGTTAACTGTCAATTCTTTTGTTTTTTTGATTATGGAATATATGAAATAAGAAATAATCTATTTTATGACAAAAATATCAAAGAAATGATATAAATTTGTAAATGCTCTGTAAATGAGTGTAAGGGCTTTGTAATTGTAATTAATCTGATAGTTCTTTATTATAATAATATCTGGTTAAATATGGAGGTAGATCTTAAAATGGACATATTAAAGGGTAAACGTTATGATGTTATGAATGTGCTTTGGGAAGAGGGAAAACCTCTGTCTGCTTTTGAGATCAATGAAATAGCACCAGAGTTAAAGATGCCAACAGTGCGCAGATGTCTGGAGCTTCTTTTGAAAGAGAAACTGATCGAGGTAGCAGGGACTTCCATGAATGGAAAGGTTTATGCGAGAAATTACAGACCGCTTCTTTCCAGGGAGACATATCTGAAGAATAATGCGGAGAGAAGGAAAATCACTCCGGTGGAAATGATGCATGCGCTGCTGGAGACAGAAGGGATCACAGAGGCTGACCTGAACGAACTTCAGACTCTTCTGGATCATAAAAGAGCAGAGTTAAGAAGCAGATAAAAGATCATAAAAATCATAACATAAAAAAGTTGCCGGTTTCGGCGGCTTTTTTGCATTTTAACAGATTTATGTGTAAAGATTACCTGGTGCTGTTTGCGTCTGACAGGGTGCATATTTGTAAAATAAAAAGTAAAACAGTAAAATGGTAAAAAATAATCTGTGCATAATATCTCATAGGAGCAGGTTTAAATGCAAAAAATCGCAGAAAATTTATGAAAAATATACAAAAATAAATGGCTGAATTGAAATAAAAATAAATATAATTGACAAAAAGAATAAGTATGATATTATTTCTGTATAATGATTTGCAAAGAAGAAAATGCAGCCTTGAAATATTGATTTTAATCATACAACATGAAGAGGAAAAAAGACTATGAATATTATGAAAAAAGAGTACATAGAACACATTTATGCCGGATGGCTTGCAAAAATAATCGGCATTCGTCTGGGAGCTCCGGTAGAGGGTTGGAGCCAGCGGCAGATTGAGGATATTTATGGAGAAACAGATGGATATCTGGTGGATTACAGAGATTTTGCGGCAGATGATGATAGCAATGGCCCACTGTTTTTTCTTAGAGCACTGGAAGATTGTGGGAAAGGTTCCGAAATGAAAGCGCAGGATGTGGCAGAGGCTTTATTGAATTATGCACCTTTTGAACATGGATTTTTCTGGTGGGGCGGTTATGGAGTATCAACAGAACATACAGCATATCTGAATCTGAGAAATGGAATCAAAGCTCCGGAAAGCGGAAGCATTGAACAGAATGGAAAAACAACTGCAGAACAGATTGGTGGTCAGATTTTTATTGATACCTGGGGATTGGTTACACCTGGGAATCCGGATATAGCGGCAAAACTTGCACGGAAAGCAGCAAGTGTTACTCATGGCGGAGACGGAATCCATGGAGGTATTTTTGTGGCTGTGTGCATTAGCTATGCATTTGTGGAATCTGATATGAACAAAATACTGGAAAAAGGACTCAGTTATATTCCGGAAAACTGCGATTATGCAAAGATTGTCAGAGTGGTCATGGATTATCATAAAAAAAATCCGAACAACTGGAAGGATTGCTGGAAATTTATACGTGATAATTATGGATATGATAAATATCCAGGCATGTGCCATATCATTCCGAATACGGCAGTGATGATACTTGCTTTGCTGTATGGTAACGGGGACTTCTCTGATACATTGCAGATCTGCAATCGATGTGGATGGGATACTGACTGCAATGTGGGAAACATCGCAACGATCATGGGAGTCAGAAATGGACTGGATGGAATTGATTATCGCAAGTGGCGTGAGCCGGTCAATGATTTTCTGGCATGCTCCAGTGTTGTGGGCAGTCGTAATATCATGGATATTCCTTACGGTGCATGTTATATTGCGAAACTGGCAGCTGAACTGGCAGGGGAAAAACTGCCGGCTCCATATGATAAAATCGCAGAAGATAAGATTGAAAGCTGCCATTTTGAATTTCCGGGCTCTACCCATGTCATGCGTGTGAGGATAGAACACCTAAATAAGGGAGATGATTATCCGAAACCGGAGTATCATCTGATGAACACAGATGAATCCGCTGCGTTTGGAAACCGTTCTTTGAAAGTAACGGCGAACAGGATGGAATCCGGAGAAAATGTTCTGGTATATAAAAAGACCTATTACAGACCGGCAGATTTTCATGACAGCCGTTATGATCCTGCATTTTCTCCGCTGGTTTATCCGGGACAGACTGTTCATGGAAGTGTAATGGTGCCGGAATATGGACTGTCAGATTTGCAGGTAAGTCTTTATGTACATGAAGTGCGTGGCGACAGGATTTATCAGGGAGATGCAGTGGTGTTGGAGAAAGGTCAGTGGAAACAGCTGGAGTTTGTGATTCCTGCCATGGAAGGTGCGCTTCTGGATGAAGTGGGATTCTGCGTCCATGTAGGCGGGGAAAGAGGATCTGCACAGCAGGTTACAGTACTTTTGGATGATTTTTATACGGACGGAACTCCTGATTATTCTGTCGAAATGAGAAAAGAAGAGGAAGAAGTGTGGACTCCGGTTCATCGCGAAATTACGCAGTTTACCAAATTGAAGGGGCTTTTCTATCTGGCAGATGGAAATCTTCATTTATCCTGCTGCGATTTCGGAGAGGCATATACGGGCAGTCATAACTGGAAGGATTATACGGCTGAATTCTGGCTGACCCCTCATACGGGAGACTGGCATATGATGAATGTAAGGGTGCAGGGAGGAATACGATCTTATGCAGCTGGATTTCTGGCGGACGGACGGGCAGCAATTCTGAAAAATGAAAATGGATATCGGATTCTGAGCCAATGTGACTTTGCCTGGGAGAAAGAAAAAGAATATCATCTTTGCGTCAGCGTTGAGGGAAGCAGACTGATTTTGTGGGTAGATGATCAAAAGCTTCTTGAAGTGACTGATGTGGAAAGGCCATATCTGGAAGGGGCTGTGGGCATTTCTGTACAGAACGGAAGCCATTGTAGCTGCAGTAAAATGGCTGTGCACGGGAATTTCTGAAATCTACGGGACCTGACCTGCCACTGCCAGCTTGTTACGGATGTATGGTAACAAAAAAATACTGCTGAATCTAAAAAGGATTCAGCAGTATTTTCACATTTCAGAAATTATTTTTTGTTCTGTTCAACTTCTTTTAACATCATAGCGCGAACTTTCAGTGGAAGTCCGAACAGTGTGATGAATCCGTCTGCATCGTGGTGGTCATAGAGGTCACCTGTTGTAAAGGATGCAAGAGATTCATTGTACAGGCTGTATGGAGAAGTTGTACCGGCTTTGATGATGTTGCCTTTGTACAGTTTCATCTTAACTTCACCTGTTACATATTTCTGAGTGGACTCAACGAATGCCTGGATTGCTTCACGAAGTGGTGTGTACCATTTTCCTTCGTAAACAACCTGAGCAAACTGGCTGCCAAGTTTCTTCTTGGTTTCCATTGTCTCACGGTCAAGTGTGAGTTCTTCCAGCTGCTCATGAGCTGCCATCAGGATTGTTCCGCCAGGAGTCTCATATACACCACGGGATTTCATACCAACAACACGGTTCTCAACGATATCAACGATACCGATTCCGTTCTCGCCGCCTAATTTATTAAGCTCAGTGATGATCTCGGAAACTTTCATCTCTTTGCCATTTAAGGTTTTCGGAACACCCTGCTCGAATGTCATGGTGATTTCTGTATCTTTATCAGGAGCTTTTTCAGGTGTAACACCTAAAACAAGCATGTTGTCATAGTTTGGAGCCTGAGAAGGATCTTCCAGTTCCAGACCTTCATGGCTGATGTGCCATAAGTTTCTGTCACGGCTGTAGCTGTGGCTTGCATCGAATGGAAGGTCAATTCCGTGAGCCTTGCAGAATGCGATCTCATCTTCACGGGACTGCATGGTCCATTTGTCTGTCATACGCCATGGAGCGATGATCTTGATGTCCGGAGCAAGAGCTTTGATACCAAGTTCGAAACGAATCTGGTCATTACCTTTACCTGTAGCACCGTGGCAGATAGCAACTGCGCCTTCTTTACGTGCAATCTCAACTAATTTCTTGGCGATCGCTGGACGGGCCATGGATGTACCAAGGAGATATTTATGCTCGTATACAGCACCTGCCTGTACACATGGCATAATGAAATCATCACAGAATTCATCAACGATATCTTCGATATATAATTTGGAAGCACCGGAAAGCTTTGCTCTCTCATCCAGTCCATCCAGTTCGTTTCCCTGACCGCAGTTTACACAACAGCAGACAACGTCGTAATCAAATGTCTCTTTTAACCACGGGATCAAGGCTGTGGTATCAAGACCGCCTGAGTATGCTAAAACGACTTTTTCTTTCATGATTGTATTCCTCCTGAAATTGGGTTTTATTATTTTCTTTGTAAAAATTTCCTGAGATATCCGTTTGCTGAAAGTAAATGAATAGGTCGGGATTTTCTGATCTGATTTTTGAATAAATATTCAATGCGGAATAAGATGATTCCCTATGACTCCGCTTAACAAGTGATAATATACACCTTTTTTTATAAATATGCAATAGAAAAATGCAAAAAAGTTTTATTCATTTTTGCATAAATATGCAACATAATATAGGTAAAAACAAGGGAAAATGAACAATCTGAATTAAAATCCATGTAAAAACATTGGAAAATGACTATTGCATATTATGCAAGTAAGATGTATAATTAGTCCAGCGCTCTGGTACAGTAGAGTTTCAGAGCAGATAAGGAAAGACAAACAGATAAAATTTTAAGAACATCGCAGAGAGAAAAATGCTGCGGAAGATGGAGGAAATTATTATGATTAAAGCAGGAATTATCGGTGCCACAGGTTACGCAGGTAACGAGATCGTGAGACTGCTTCTGGGACATAAAGATGTAGAAATTGCATGGTATGGTTCAAGAAGTTACATTGACCAGAAGTATGCAGATGTTTATCAGAATTTTTTTAAACTGGTAGATGCGAAGTGTATGGATGATAATATGGAAGCGTTGGCTGATGAAGCAGATGTGATCTTCACTGCAACTCCTCAGGGACTTTGTGCTTCCTTGATTAATGAAGGAATTCTTTCCAGGGCGAAAGTCATCGACCTGAGTGCGGATTTCCGTATTAAAGATGTGAAGAAATATGAGAAATGGTATGGTATCGAGCATAAAGCTCCGCAGTTTATTGATGAGGCAGTTTATGGATTATGTGAGATTAACCGTGAAGATATCAAGAAAGCAAGACTGATCGCGAACCCAGGATGTTATCCGACATGTTCTACTCTTTCTATTTATCCGCTGATCAAAGAAGGACTGATCGATCCGTCGACGATCATTATCGATGCGAAATCCGGTACTTCAGGAGCAGGACGTGGGGCGAAGGTTGCGAATTTATTCTGTGAAGTAAATGAGAATATTAAGGCTTATGGTGTCGCAACTCACAGACATACACCGGAGATTGAGGATCAGCTTGGATATGCATGCGGTAAGGAAGTACTGATCAATTTCACACCACATCTGATTCCGATGAACCGTGGTATTCTGGTGACTGCTTATGCTTCTCTGACTAAGGATGTTTCTTATGAAGAAGTGAAGGCGATTTATGATAAATATTATGAGAATGAGACTTTTGTCCGTGTACTTGATAAGGATGTGTGTCCACAGACTAAGTGCGTGGAGGGAAGCAACTATGTGGATGTGAACTTTAAGATTGATCCGAGAACTCACAGAGTAATTATGATGGGTGCTATGGATAACCTTGTAAAAGGTGCGGCTGGACAGGCTGTGCAGAATATGAATCTGTTGTTTGGATTTAAGGAATCTGAGGGGCTGCTTCAGGTACCGATGTGTCCGTGATAGGTTGATGAAAAGGGGACGCTCCGGAAATTATGGAAATACAGGAGGATAAATTTATGAAGATTATTGAAGGTGGCGTTACAGCTGCGAAAGGTTTTCAGGCGGCAGCTGCAGCAGCTGAGATTAAATATAAAGGCAGAACAGACATGGCAATGGTTTACAGTGAAGTTCCCTGCGTAGCAGCAGGTACTTTTACGACAAACGTTGTAAAGGCTGCTCCTGTTAAATGGGACCAGGATATTGTGTACAATCATCCGTATGCACAGGCAGTGATCTGTAACAGTGGTATTGCAAATGCCTGTACAGGTACAGAAGGTTATGGATACTGTAAGGAAACTGCAGATGCGGCAGCAGAGGTTCTGGATGTGGCAGCAGACAGTGTGCTGGTGGCTTCTACTGGTGTTATCGGTATGCAGGTTCCGATCGATCGTATTAAGAATGGTGTGAAGATGATGGCTCCGAAGCTGGATGGTTCTCTGGAAGCAGGTACTGAGGCTGCGAAGGCGATCATGACTACGGATACGAAGAAGAAGGAAGTTGCCGTTCAGGTTGAGATTGGTGGTAAGACGGTTACCATTGGCGGTATGTGCAAAGGTTCCGGTATGATCCATCCGAATATGTGCACAATGCTTGGATTTGTTACTACTGATGCGAAGATTTCCAAGAAGATGCTGCAGGAAGCCTTGAGTGAGGATGTGAAGGATACTTACAATATGGTTTCTGTAGACGGCGATACTTCTACCAATGACACCGTTCTTCTTCTGGCAAATGGTCTGGCTGAGAATCCGGAGATTACGGAGAAGGGCGAGGATTATGAGACTTTCAAAGCTGCGCTGAATTATATCAATACTTCCCTGGTTAAGAAGATTGCCGGTGATGGTGAGGGCGCAACTGCTTTGTTTGAAGTGAAGATCATTGGGGCTGAGTCTAAGGAGCAGGCGGTTACGTTGAGTAAATCTGTAGTAACTTCTTCTCTGACAAAGGCTGCTATCTATGGTCATGATGCAAACTGGGGAAGAATCCTGTGTGCGATGGGATATTCCGGTGCGCAGTTTGATCCTGAGAAAGTGGATCTTTACTTCGAGAGCAAGGCCGGAAAGATCAAGATTATTGAGAATGGTGTTGCTACAGATTACAGCGAGGAAGAAGCTACGAAGATTCTTTCCGAGGAGGCTGTTACAGCAATCGCTGATGTGAAGATGGGCGATGCAACAGCAACTGCATGGGGCTGTGACCTGACCTATGATTATGTAAAGATCAATGCAGACTATCGTTCATAATAAAGGAATAATATAGGAAATTGACAAGCTGTTGTTGCCTGAGACAGAATGAAATAAATGATTCCGGACAGAGCAAATTGGAATGGCAGTCAGAGTGTGAATTGGATTACAAAGATTTGTCTGAAAGAACAGATAATCAGTATTTTTTCTATAGCAGGAGAAAGATGTATTTTTCAGACAGATCCAGGGAATAAGGAGAAAGATAAATGGTTAATCAGAAATACTTGGACAAGGCGGAGGTGCTGATCGAGGCGCTTCCTTATATTCAGAGATTCAATCGTAAGATTGTAGTTGTAAAGTACGGCGGAAGTGCCATGCTGGATGATGAACTGAAGAAAAATGTTATCAAAGACGTAGTTCTTCTGAAATTGGTTGGTTTCAAGCCGATCATCGTTCATGGTGGTGGAAAAGAAATCAGCCGCTGGGTTGGCAAAGTAGGTATGGAGCCGAAATTTATCAATGGTCTTCGTGTAACAGATAAAGATACTATGGAAATTGCAGAGATGGTTCTTGCAAAAGTAAACAAGGAACTGGTTGCCATGGTAGAATCTCTCGGCGTAAATGCAGTAGGTATCAGCGGTAAAGATGGTGGTCTGCTGAAATGCCGCAAGAAACAGACAGAGGGCGGAGATATTGGTTTTGTAGGTGAAGTTACAAAGGTTGAGCCGAAGATTCTGGAAGATCTTCTTGAAAAAGATTTCCTGCCGATCATTTTCCCGGTGGGTTATGATGATAATTTTGCTACTTATAATATTAATGCAGATGATGCCGCATGTGCCATTGCAGAGGCTGTACATGCAGAGAAACTTGCGTTCCTTTCTGATATTGAAGGCGTTTATAAAGACAAAGATGATCACTCCAGTCTGATTTCTGAACTTCATGTAGACGAAGCACAGAAACTGATTGATGATGGATTCGTAGGCGGCGGTATGATTCCGAAGCTGAAGAACTGTATTGATGCCATTGAAGAAGGCGTTAACAGAGTTCATATCCTGGACGGAAGAATTCCGCACAGCTTACTGCTGGAGATCTTTACAAACAAAGGTATTGGTACTGCAATTCTGAGAGAAGACGGGGAGAAATATTACAATGAACATGAATGAACAGATGAAGGAATCCGAAGAGAGTATCCTTCACACTTATAATCGTTTTCCTGTTGTTTTTGAAAAAGGACAGGGATGTTACTTATACGATTCCGAGGGAAAGGAATATCTGGATTTTGCGGCAGGTATCGCTGTAAATTCTCTGGGATATCACTATCCGGGATATGATGAAGCACTGAAAGACCAGATCGATAAGCTGATGCACATTTCCAACTTATATTATAATGAGCCGATCATTGAGGCCGGTGCGAAACTGGTAAAGGCAAGCGGAATGAGCAAGGCATTCTTTACCAACAGTGGTACAGAAGCAATCGAAGGTGCTTTAAAAGCAGCCAAGAAATATGCGTATGTACGTGACGGACATGCAGATCATGAGATCATTGCCATGAACCATTCTTTCCATGGAAGAAGTATCGGAGCACTTTCTGTAACAGGAACTGCTCATTACAGAGAGCCATTCGAGCCTCTGATGGGAGGTGTAAAGTTTGCAGATTTCAATGATCTTGAGAGTGTAAAGGCTCAGATTACAGATAAGACCTGTGCGATCATTACTGAAGTTGTACAGGGTGAAGGTGGCATTTATCCGGCGAAGAAAGAATTCCTGGAAGGTCTGCGTCAGATCTGTGATGAGAAAGATATCATGCTGATCTTCGATGAGATCCAGTGTGGTATGGGAAGAACCGGACATTATTTTGCATGGCAGGCATACGGTGTACAGCCGGATATCATGACCAGTGCGAAAGCTCTTGGATGCGGCGTGCCGGTAGGTGCATTTGTGCTGAGCGAGAAAGCTGCCAAAGCTTCTCTGGAGCCAGGGGATCATGGTACAACTTACGGTGGAAATCCATTTGTATGTGCTGCAGTCAGCAAGGTATTTGATATTTATGAGAATGACAAGATCATCGAACATGTACAGGAAACAGCTCCATATCTGGAACAGAAACTGGATGAGCTGGTTGCAAAACATGAATGTGCTACTACAAGACGAGGCATGGGCTTCATGCAGGGAATCGTGATCCAGGGACGTCCGGTTGGCGAAGTTGTAAAGGCTGCTCTTGCAAAAGGACTGCTGGTGATCTCCGCAGGCAGTGATGTACTGAGGATCGTACCTCCGCTTGTAATCACCAAAGAACACATCGACAAGATGGCTGCTATTCTGGATGAGTGCATGGAATAATTTTAACCAAATCAAGTATTAAGTCTTCAAACAAGCATTTTACAGCACGTAAAGGAGTGGGTGTAAATGCCATTTATGTTGAGCAGAAGCAGGATTACGTTATAAAAAGGGAATACAGCCAAAATCCGGGAAAAGAATACCAGGGATGGACTGGTTCTCCATTAAATTATTGCTTTGATCTGAATTTTGACTAAACAAAACCCCCGTTTATAACATCAGAACACGTATCTGATGTATAGACGGGGGTTTTGTTATATTTTCCGTAAAACCTGCCGGAAGCGTGTATGATTTTATTCGGAATGAATAGACTAATTTGGAGATGTTTTTTTCAGAATATTAAATGATTCTTGGGAGGGAAAATTATGTGGGGATTTATCGCGGCATTGATTTCAGGGGCATTGATGAGTATTCAGGGGGTTTTTAACACGGAGGTGACGAAGCAGACCAGCCTGTGGGTGTCCACGGGATGGGTGCAGCTGTCTGCGCTTGTGGTCTGCGTGCTGGCATGGCTGTTTACAGGGCGGGAAAGTATTGCAGCTCTCTGGCAGGTGGATAATAAGTATACACTGCTGGGAGGGGTGATCGGAGCATTTATTACCATCACAGTGATCCAGAGTATGGGGGCACTGGGGCCGGCAAAGGCAGCTATGCTTATTGTAATCTCACAGCTGGCAGTGGCGTATATTATAGAACTTCTGGGGATTTTCGGGGTGGATAAGCAGCCATTTGAATGGCGGAAACTTCTGGGAATGGGAATCGCTATCGTGGGAATTATTATATTTAAATGGCAAAAATAAGAGTTTACTATTGTAAAATCATTAAGATTTCGTTACAATAAGATATGGCATTATGGACAAGGGGACTCTTATCCGGAAGAAGGAGGAGCAGACCTTGTTAGGAAATTTAAATAAGAACATATGCTATGCTGTGGTTTGTATTCTGATTCTTACAACACTGACAGGGTGTAAGAGCAGGGAAGCACAGTTTCTGATCGATGGCTTCCAGGAAGCGAAGGCAGAAGTGGAGGCTGAGGAGAAGGAAACTGCAGATGCAGATCGGGCAGAGGAAAATGTGTCCAAAGAGCCGGAGATATCAGATGAACCGGAGAAAGCCGCGGAGATTTATGTGGATGTCTGCGGGGCAGTAGCGAATCCGGGAGTTTTCCGGATGGAGGAAGGCAGCAGGGTTTTCCAGGCCATCGAAGCTGCGGGAGGATTTTTGCCGGAAGCAGCACAGACCTGTGTGAACCAGGCGGGTATCCTGGCAGATGGACAGCAGCTGTACATCCTTACACAGGAGGAAATGGAGCAGCAGGATCTGAAACCGGGAGAGACGGCTACTGCGCAGAATAATCCGTCAGGCACGGATTTAAATCGGCAGGATAGCAGAGTAAATATAAATACAGCAGATGAGAGCCAGCTTACCACCCTGACAGGAATCGGAGCCACCCGGGCGAAAGCGATCATTGCATACCGGGAGGAGAACGGACCATTTGCAACCATAGAAGACATCATGAATGTACAGGGCATCAAAGAGGGTACATTCGTTAAGATAAAAGATGAGATTGTAGTAGGATAAGGAGAATTCAATGAGCAGGAAAGTATTGGTAGTAGATGATGAAAAGCTGATCGTAAAGGGAGTCCGTTTCAGTCTGGAACAGGATGGAATGGAAGTTGACTGTGCTTACGATGGTGAGGAAGCTGTAGAGAAAGCGAAAGAAAAGAAATATGATATTATCCTTCTGGATCTGATGCTGCCGAAGATGGATGGACTGGAGGTCTGCCAGCAGATCCGAGAATTTTCCAATGTTCCTATTGTGATGCTGACTGCCAAGGGCGAAGATATGGATAAGATCCTGGGACTGGAATACGGAGCAGATGATTATATTACCAAACCTTTCAATATCCTTGAAGTGAAAGCACGTATCAAAGCTATCATGCGCCGTGCAGGAAGTGACCATGAGGAGAAAGATAAGGCGAAAAATATCCAGGTAGGAGACCTGCGTATGGACTGTGAGGGAAGACGTGTATTTATCGCAGATAAAGAGATCAACCTGACTGCCAAGGAATTCGATGTACTGGAGCTTCTGGTATTTAACCCGAATAAGGTTTACAGCCGTGAGAATCTGCTGAATATTGTATGGGGCTACGAGTATCCGGGTGATGTACGTACTGTGGATGTACATATCCGCCGCCTTCGTGAGAAAATTGAAACCAATCCAAGTGAGCCGAAATATGTACACACCAAATGGGGCGTGGGATATTATTTCCAGGCACAGTAGGATCATAAATAAAAGAGGCCAGCGTTTTACAGACGCTGGCCTCTTTTTGATATGCCCCCACTGGTCAATCATGCAGCATGACTTTGGCAGTGAAGATGCCATCTTTGTAGGTGAAGGAATCTGCCCCTCCGTTTTTCTCACAGATACGCCGTACCGACTGGAGGCCGATACCGTTTCCCGTTCTCTTGGATGACTGGAAAATACCGTTTTTCTCCCGGATCTCTCCGTCGTAGGGGTTGGATACCTGGATCAGGATCAGATGTTCGGCATGAAGATAGGCGGTTATTTTGATATGGCGGCGGGAAGGGGATGTTTTCTGGCTGGCTTCCAGGGCATTTTCCAGAAGGTTGGAAAGTACCAGACACATGTCAATCTCGTCTACCGGTACTTTGGCAGGCAGATCCATCTGTGCCTGGAAAGGAATGCCGGACCTGTGGGCCAGCTCGCAGTAATAACCTGCTACACTGTCAGCTGCGCGGTTTTTACAGAAATGCATGTCAAGGCTGGGAATCCTGCTGCCTGTCAGGGAAAGGTACTCTCTGATGCCTTCCAGATCGCCGTTTTCTGCCATTGCAGAGAGTTGGTGGAAATGGTGACGCATATCGTGTCTTGCATGACGGGTCTCTTCGATGGCAGTACAGAGATTATCGTAGCGTGTCTGCTGCATGTTCAGCAAATGATTCTCCTGCTGTAATTTCGCATTTTTGTTCAGGCTGTCTGCTATCAGCAGGAACATGGTGTAAAACAGACAGAGGATCAGCAGCAATGTCAGGCTGATGATAATGTAGCCCTTCAGGATACGTCCGGAATACAGAGTTCCTTTATATCTGGGAACCATGAACAGATTTAAACCGATAAAAACAAGGGGCAGGATCCAGAACACATACCATGTCTGTGCCAGATTCTCGTCTTCTGCCATATCACGGACTGAATGAGTGGCCGGATACCATGCAAGAAGTACGAACAGCCAGCAGAAACCATTATAAAGAAGCCCGGCAGGGATCTGGAACCATAATTCATGTCCGTACAGATTGCTCTCGGAGATCATAACAGCATTAATGGCTCTGGAAATGCTGTTAAGGCAGGCGAAGACCGCACACACCGCCAGAGCAATACTGCCGGATTTCCAGATGGAAACCGGAAGAGATATCATATAGATGGCTATTGCACCTGTTGTCAGGATCAGCAGGAAAGGTGCGGAAGAAATCCTTACATGATAACAGAAAAATCCTCCTGCAATACACAGCCCCAGAGAGGGTAAAAGAAGCCAGCCAAAGAGTTTCCGTACAGAATATCTGAGACTGGAGTTCAGCGGCAGGTATGCCAGAAGAAGTCCTGGAATCACTACAGTAAGTTCCAGAACAGGACGTAGAATATTAATCATGATCAATGCCCTCCCTGAAAAAGAAAATCCATGAAAACCTGTCGTGCATTTTTTACAAGTTTCCGGCTGATCAGCACAGTACTTCCCTCATCCATAACAAAAGAAGCGTCAGCAAGATCAGCCACATGTTCCAGATTTACTACAGCACCCCGGCTGCACGGAAAGAATCTGGAATCTTCTTTCAGCCGTTTCACCAGAAGTGGCCGCTCTTTCGCAATATCATCAACAACAGTAATTCTCATAACTATTTCCTCCTTTGTATCAGATGTATCAGAGTAAATTCAGGATTTTATAAAATGAGTATAGCACAATATTTCACCATGTTCTATGAACCTGTTTGATAATTTGTGACAGCCTCAGCCTGAAAAAGGGAAAAACTGTTAGGAGCAGACAGGACGTCTGGCATAAATGTCTGATCTATGATAAGATTGATTTATAAAATAAAAGGCGGGCAGAGCTATAGGATGAGAGATAAATATGGAAGAGAAATAGATTATTTAAGGATTTCCCTGACAGACAGATGTAATCTGAGATGCATTTACTGTATGCCGGAGGAAGGGGTGAAATCACTTTCCCATGGGGACATCCTCACATATGACGAGATCCTCCGTATCTGCAGGTGCACAGCAGATCTGGGAATCCGTAAAATAAAACTGACAGGCGGGGAGCCTCTTGTGCGTAAAGGCTGCGCAAGTCTGGCAAAGCAGATCAGGGCAATCCCAGGGATAGAGGAGATAACCCTGACGACAAATGGAATTCTGCTTGCAGACCAATTGGATGCATTGCTGGATGCAGGAATCGATGCCATTAATATCAGTCTGGATACTCTGGACCCGGAACTTTTTAAGAAAGTTACGAGACGTGATGAACTGGAAAAAGTATTCAGGGGAATTGAGGCAGCACTTGCACATCCGGGACTTTCCCTGAAGATCAACAGCGTTCCTGTTATCAAAGAGAAAGATAATTTCGTGGCCATCGCAGGGCTGGCACAGAAATATCCCATTCATGTGCGTTTTATCGAAATGATGCCGATCGGATTCGGGAAACAGTTCCCGTTTCAGGATGAGGAATCTATCAAAGCAGTTCTGGAAGAAGCGTACGGCTCCATGAGCCCGGTGACAGAAAGACTTGGAAATGGCCCCTGCCATTACTATGAGGTGCCGGGGTTCAAGGGAAAGATTGGCTTTATCAGTGCCATGACCCACAAATTCTGCAGCCAGTGCAACCGTGTCCGTCTCACGTCAGAAGGCTTCATGAAAGGATGCCTCCAGTATCAGGAAGGCACAGATCTCCGAGCCCTGATGCGAGGCGGCTGTGCAGATGAACAGCTTAAAGATGCAATTTACCAGGTTATCTGGAATAAACCGGCCAGCCATAATTTCTATGAATCGAAAACGGAACAGGATGAAATACGTGGAATGTCACAGATTGGTGGATGATCCAAATAGATGTTGGCATTGTCAGCAGCAAGGACTTTAGGTTGTGAGGGGGAATAAAAGTGCCAGATTGGAAAATGCGAATTCATTTATGCATTGCAATTCTTCAAGGCGTGGTACGTGGTACCGTTTCTGCAGTTGCCCTTGGGATTTTAATAAAATTTATACATGATTATTGCGGTGGAGCCGGTCATGCTTTGTATGGAATTGTAGTTTTACTTTTATATTTTTGGATATCTGATACAGAGAGAAAATTAGTCGGAAGATCAGATATTGACATAAACAAGATAAAAACACGTTTAAAAGATTCTTCAAATAATTTGAGCAAAAAGGTACGGACAAAGAAGAAAATTTTCACAGAGGAATTGCCGGGGTTGTATTATTGCCAAATAGGCGCTTTTATTACAATTATTCTTTGGATCATATATGGCATTTATAGTTTGATACATGGATTGAAATCATATATAGTAATAGAAATTATATTGGCAATTATAACTGCAGTTATGTTAGGAATACTATTGATGGTGACTGGGCATTACGAGGGGACTGTTTATCGTGATTTATATTCGGGCTGGACTGGCAATGACTGGACACCTTTTGGACATACTGGAGAAAAATTTTCTTGTGGCCTTACTTATCGGAAAAAAATAACGATTGAAGAAATGGAGGCTTCCTGTATACAGAATGGATATGTTCTTTTTTTGTCAAAAAAACTGGATAAACACTTGGATATTTGGGTATACAAAAAAGCTGAAAAGAATAAACTATGGATTTTTGAAATTGTTAAAGTACCAGGGATAGCAGATGAAGATATTGACAAATTAAATGAAGATTTTCATGAAATGTTAAAGCTTGACAAAATACGGGAAAAATATAAAAAAATAAATTTGATTTATATATTATATTCCAAAGAAGAAACTCCAACTTTTAGAAATATTTTACATAGATATATAAAAAAACCTTTGGGAAATAATTATTATCGTTTATCAACAGGGTATTTGGAAGAAGAACAGGAGTTATATAGATCGATAAGCGAAACATTTTCTATTGGCGATACACGTGAACGAGAATATAAAAGGCTGTGCAAAGAATTTTATCAAATTATGCAGATTGCAGAAAAGGATATTGTGTAAGCTATAAGCATTTTTAAGAAAAATGTGACACATCTGGTTGAAGGAGCGGGAAATGAAGGATGAGAGAAAAAAATTAAAATCATTTATATTACAATGCATAGCTGTGATATCTGTAAATTTTATTACAATCTGGTATTTTGAAGAACTTTTTTTCAGGGGATTTTGGTATGTTATTTTTGCATCATTTATTCTAACTTTTATATATATCATACGGAGTTTTTGCTGTTTGAGAAAGATTCGTGTATTTGGGGTTGCAGCAATACCAGTTTTTTTATTTGGAATATATCTGGCATTTTTGTTTAATGATGGAATAAAAAAATTAAACTTTCAGGTATATAAGGAAAAAAGGACTGAAATTGTTCAGATGGTACAGGAGAACCAGATAAAAACAAGGAAAGATCTGGAATTAATTGAACTACCAGAAGATTATAAAAAATGTTCTTCAGGTGGAGAAGCTGTAGTACGACAGAATAATGGAAGTTATACAGTTGGATTCTGGTATACACAAGGCTTTTTGGACAGTGGATTTTCTTTATTTACATATAGTAAGGATGACAGCCGGACAGATGTGATTCAGATGGTAAAAGAATATGGAGGAATAGAATATGAAATTAATCTGTCTGAGAAAGAAAAGGGCTGGTATTATGTTACGGCAAAAGTCAGTGAGTAATTGAGAAAATGAAAGCGAAATATGTCTGCGGCTCAAATTAGGATTAAGGAGAATAGAAATATGGATATACAAATACTGGATATTGCTGAACTGCTGCTATTTGTTTTACTGATCTGTACTTGTATAAGGATATACAGACAAAAGAAACATAAAGGAAAAATATCGTTAAAAACGTTAATTATGTTTTTGATAAACTTTATATTCTATGGTATGGTAACCGGAACGAATTATCATCGAACTCACCCGGGAGAGAGTAAATTTCAGGGAGGGATTACATATAATAATGTACGTATATTTATTTGTAGTATTGTCTTTTGTTTAGGTCTGGCAATCATGAAGAAAATGAAAAAGCTTGCGTCAAAGAGGATTATAGCATGGGCGATATTATGTACGGTATTTCTGATCATAATGTCGTTTTGCGAAATAGAAAATGCATATGTGAGTTTTTCAACAGCAGATCAGGCAGAAAAGTATTATGGAATTGAAAAAAATAAAATAGATGAAATATATGGTGAAGATTCCATAGAGGTATTGTATCTGGAAGATAGACAAATGTATAGTAAAATAGTCTATAAAGGGGAAAAAGGATGGAAATGTACAACAAATTCTGAGATAAAATATCTTTATAACAGGGCTGATTTTAAGAAAGATAACTCTATTGTTGTGCGAGAATGTATTGTAACCGGAGAATTATATGTCAGTGTTGTTTGCGAAAAAAATGATAATAAAGATTTTCAGATATCAGATACACAAAATACAATTTTTACAAAAAAAGAATTTGTAAATAAAAATGGAGAACAGATAAGTTATAATGGTTATCTTGGAAAAGGAAAACCCCAAAATTATGTGATTTACTTGGATGGTGAAGAGATTCCTATAGACTGGAACGAAAGTGGTATTACGATTGTCTGACAGGAACAACACCGACCGTTCTTTTTGTACCCATTTTTAAGAAAAACAGGTGAAAAACTATTTTTTCTGTGATAAGATGATAAGGATTCGATAAACAAAAAAGTGTTTTACGAACAAACAGTGCGCATGCAGGAAACTGCATGTTGAAAGAGAACGGAGTTGAAAAGGTGAAAAAAAGAAACAACTTTTTCAGAAGTCTGCGTTTTCGTATTCTGATTATCTTAATCATTCTGGGAATCGTGCCGGGTGTGGTGGTGACCTGTACCATGCTGCATAATTATGAAGATCGTGCTGTTTCCATGCTTACAGAAACCATACAGGATCAGTGTGGCATTCTCAGTAACCTGATCATCAAGGAGAATTATCTGAATGATACCAGTTCGCAGACGGTGAACAGCAAGCTGGAGCTGTTTACGAACATCTATGATGGCAGGGTTCTTCTGGCAGACAGAGATTTTAAGATAGTAGGAGATACGTTTCACACAGAAGAAGGAAAGACATTACTGAGCTCCCTGGCAGTACAGTGTTTCAAGGGAGAAGAAGCAGTTAATTACGACAAAAATAACCAGGTGCTGGAGCTGGCTGTACCTGTGCAGAGTCCGGATGTAAGACAGATCCAGGGCGTGATGCTGGTGACTGTTTCGGCAGCAGAGATCGCAGATACCCTGGCAGAGCTTGAACAGAAAGGCGTCATGCTGATCGGAATTATTGTGGTTCTCGCAATATTCCTGTCATGGCTGCTGTCAACGATCCTGGTAAAACCTCTTGCAAGAGTAACGAAATCCATCGAGGATCTGACAGATGGTGTTCTGGATGGAGAGATCAGTGTGCCTGACTATACAGAGACAGAGCTGATCACAGACGCATTCAATAAGATGGTCAATCGTATGAAAATTCTGGATGAGTCCAGACAGGAATTTGTATCCAATGTGTCTCATGAGCTGAAAACACCTCTTACTTCCATGAAGGTGCTGGCAGATTCCCTGGTAGGCCAGCAGGGAGTTCCGGAAGAACTTTATCAGGAATTCATGGGAGATATCACGGCAGAGATCGACAGGGAAAGCAAGATTATCACAGACCTGCTCTCGCTTGTCAAGATGGACAAGAAGGCTGCTGACGTGAACATTACTCATATGGATATCAACCAGCTTCTGGAGGACATCCTGAAAAGACTGCGTCCTATTGCAGACAAGCGCAATATCGACCTGATCCTGGACTGTTTCCGCCCTGTAGAGGCAGATGTGGATGAGGTGAAATTCACCCTTGCCATCAGCAATCTGGTAGAAAACGGGATCAAATATAACGTAGATGATGGATGGGTCCGTGTATCCCTGGATGCAGACCATAAATATTTTTATGTCACGGTAGCGGATTCCGGAATGGGAATCCCGGAAGACAGCATTGAACGTATTTTTGAGCGTTTTTACAGAGTGGATAAGTCCCATTCCAAAGAGATCGGCGGAACCGGACTTGGACTGGCGATCACGAAGAGTTCTATTGCTATGCATCACGGTGTGATCAAAGTGTTCAGCAGGGAAGGGGAAGGAACTACATTTTCCGTCCGCATTCCTCTGTCATATATTCCGTCTTAGGAGGTACAGGTATGAGAAAAAGAATATATAGGATCCTGCCTGTACTGATCGGAAGCATTTTCCTGGGAGGATGCTCTGTAGAAGTTCAGGATAATGGAAATCCGTCGTCAGGTTATTATATCTATGAGATCAGCCAGGATGAAACACAGCTGGTCAGAGAGGCTTATTCTCCGGAAGAGACTACTGTGGAATATATGCTGAAGGATATGATGCAGCGGCTCAATAACCGTGAGGCAGACAAAGAAGATATAGGGCTTCTGCCTGATGAAGTGCAGATGAATTACAGCATAGAAGACAATGTGCTGGTTGTGAATTTCAACAGTAAATATCAGGAGATGAGCGGTGCAAGGGAACTTATGGTCCGTGCAGGCGTGGTAAGGACATTTTTACAGGTTCCGGGGATCACAGCAGTAAGATTTACGGTAGAGAACGAAGATCTTCTGGATTCCAGGGGAGAACCTGTGGGAGAGATGACAGAAGATACTTTCGCGGAATTCAGCGGAAGCGAACCGGATGCATACTGTAGCAATACATTTACCCTCTATTTCACAGATAAAGAGGGACAGCATCTGGTAAAGGAACAGCGCACGGTCCGGTATAAGAGAAGCATTCCGAAAGAGTGGATTATCCTGCAGCAGCTGATGAAAGGACCTCTGGAGAAAGGACATTATCCTACGATCCCGGAGAACACAGAGATTCTGAATGTAACACTTGCAGATAATATCTGTTATGTGGCTTTTGACCGTGTATTTTCTTCTTATGCACTGGATGTTTCCGAGAATATCCCCATCTATTCGGTGGTGAATTCCCTTCTGGATGCCCTGGATGCAGATAAGGTCCAGATCACAGTGGGAACTAAGGATAAACTGGATACATTTGGAGAGAAGATGGAGCTGTATTGCTTCTACGAAAAAAATGACAAGCTGGTAACAGCGGAAACAGATGACCAGAAGAAAAAGTAACCAATTATAGGAGGAGCGCAATGAGAAGACGCCCGGTGTGCGTCCTGTGCCTGCTTCTGGCTGCATTTCTGTGTGTGACAGACTGGCTGGGTTTTTCCATGATCCGTGGAAATCCCCTGCCGGAATCTGTACAGACATGGATCAGTAAGCACCCGGAATCCACCATCTGCGGGGAGGTGGTCAGGTGCCAGGAAAAGGAAGAAACCCAATCTGTATATCTGAAAAATACCTATCTTATTTACAATTCTGAAAAAGATTCTGAAGAAATCTCTACAGAAATTTCCTCAAATAAAAAAGTACTCATTGATGAAGTAAAAGTGAATTTAAATAAAAAAGAGAAACTTCCTGCCGGAAGTCTGGTTTTCGTGTCCGGAAAGCTGACGGAGGTGGAAGGACTACGCAATCCAGGAGAATTTGACAGCAGACAGTATTACAGATGTCGTCATATTTACTATATGATGAATAAAGGGATTATCAGGAGAAGATCATCGTTTCATTCCGGATATGGACAGTTTCTGATCGATGCCAGGGAGCGCCTCGAAGGGATCCTGGATCAGATCTGTGGACAGGAAGCGGGAATCTTTCAGGCTATGGTGCTGGGAGAGAAGAGCAATCTGGATCAGGAGGTGAAACTGCGGTACCAGATGGCGGGGATCATCCATATCCTGGCTATTTCGGGGTTACATATCAGTCTTCTGGGGGTGGGACTTTATAATCTTCTGAAGCGGGCAGGGCTAGGGATCTGGCCTGCGGGACTTGTGTCCCTGGTAGTCATGTTGCAGTACGGACTGATGACGGGCGGCAGTGTTTCCACCATGCGTGCAGTCTGCATGTTTCTGCTTTCCGCAGGAGCGAAGATCGCAGGACGGATCTATGACCTGCCCACTGCCCTGGCTGCGTCTGCCATTCTGATCCTGGTGGAGAGTCCGGGATATCTTCTGGATGGAGGGTTTCTTATGTCCTTCGGGGCAGTATTGGGAATCGGCGTGGTGTTTCCGGCAGTTCTGGAAATCTGGAATGTAGAGGGCAAAATCCTTCGTGCCCTGTTTGGGTCGGTGGTGGTGCAGCTTACCACCCTTCCGATTGTTCTCTGGTTCTACGGGGAAGTGTCGGTTGTGGGGATATTTCTGAATCTGCTGGTGCTGCCCTCTGCAGGCATTGTGCTGGGAAGCGGTGTGGCAGGGGCACTGACTGGACTGGTTTTTCTGAAGGGTGCCGCGGTACTGGTGATCCCGGGGAGGGCAGTATTAAAGATTTACGAGCTGCTGGGTACTCTGGCAGGACGGATTCCTTTTGGTACCTGGATACTGGGGCGGCCCCGGTCCTGGCAGATCGTGGGCTATTATGTGGTTTGTGGGGGAATCTTGTGGACAGGCAGGAAATACAGGGAACATTATGTGGATAAACCGGTGGGAGACAGGGGAAAAGAAGGGATACGCGGGTCATCGGGAAGGAAGAAACATCCGGGAGCTGGTGTGATCTTTCATGCAGCAGGGATGGCTGCAGTCTGTCTGGCAGTGCTTTTTCTGAGTTACCGGCAGAAAGAGGCACTTCGCATTACTTTTCTGGATGTGGGACAGGGAGACGGGATCGTGGTGGAAGCAGAGGGGAAATGGAACCTGCTTATTGACGGAGGCAGTACGAACAAGAGCGCAGTGGGGCAGTATCAGATCCTTCCGTATCTGAAGTGCAGAGGAATTTCCAGGCTGGATGGAATCTATATTTCCCACACAGATGAGGATCATATCAGCGGTGTGAGACAGATCCTGGAATATGTGGGAAAAGGCCTGACTGCGGTGAAAGTGGACTATCTGATCCTGCCTGACTGGGGAGATCAGAGGGAAAATAAGAATTATACAGAGCTGACAGAACTTGCGCAAAATGCAGGAATTTCTGTCCTTTATGTGAAAAGGGGCGACAGGATACAGTATGGGCAGATGCAGCTGGATGTTTTGTGGCCTCCTGAGAACGTGTCAGAAGAGGAAGTGAAGAAAGATATAAATGAAGAGGCCATGGTCCTGGAACTAAAATACGGGGAGTTGAAAGGCCTGTTTACAGGAGATATCGGGCAGGAAACAGAAGCGCAGCTGAAGGCGGCGGGAGTTCTGGAGGATGTGGATTTCATCAAAGTGGCCCATCATGGTTCTCGGTATTCCACTGGAATGGAGTTTTTGGAAACAGTCATACCGGAAGTGGCTGTGATCTCCTGTTCGGCTACGAATACCTACGGACATCCTTCACCGGAGACACTGGAACGTCTGAAGGATGCAGGGGTTCAGGTTCTGATCACGAAGGATACAGGTGCAGCTGCCATATGGAAGAGTACGATGAGTACAACGCAAAAGAATTTATCAGAAAAGAAATTCTCTGTGGGAATCTTTGGGGTTTCCAAGAACGGTGGCAGATGATATGATATTTATTAGGAAGTTCCGGACAGCAGACATTGCAGTCCGGAATGAAATCGAAAGGATGAGAATGTATCATGAACACTTCACAGAGAAGAATCGAAATATTAAAGATCCTCCGGGAGACACAGGTGCCTGTGGCGGCCAGGACGCTGGCAGCGCAGTTCGGAGTCAGCCGACAGGTGATCGTGCAGGATATGGCTGTGATCCGTGCTTCCACGCCGGGGATCCTTTCTACAACCAGGGGATATGTATTGCAGCAGGATGAGGATGTGGCGTGTACCAGAGAGTTTAAGGTCCGTCATGGACAGGAACAGGCTGCCCAGGAACTGAATCTGATCGTAGACTGCGGAGGCAGGGTAAAAAATATCAGCATCAGTCACAGGGTATACGGCCGTGTCAGTGCAGAAATGGATATCCGCTCCAGACAGGATGTAAATGAATTTGTCCAGGCCATCAGCAGTAGCCGGTCTACAGTACTGAGCAGTGCGACTTCCGGTTATCATTATCATCTGGTGGAGGCGTCCAGTGAAGAGAGACTGGACCTCATCGGAGAACAGCTGGAAAGGGCGGGATTTCTGGCACCGCTGCAGCCCTGGGAGAAAGAACACCAAAAGGAAGTGCGAAATTGAAAAGTATACAGGAAGACATTAAGACAGGAAATTTCAAACAGGCATATCTTCTGTACGGAGAAGAAGCTTATCTGAAGCAGCAGTATAAACACAATCTGGAGAAAGCGCTGAATCCGGACGGAGATACCATGAACTTCAATCATTATGAGGGGAAAGGCATTGATATCCGACAGCTGATCGATCTCTGTGAAACCTTGCCTTTTTTCGCAGACAGAAGAGTGATCCTGCTGGAGGATACGGGGTTTTTTAAGAATAAATGTGAAGAACTGGCTGACTATATGAAAGAGCTGCCGGGGTACCTCTGTATGATCTTCGTGGAATCAGAGGTGGACAAAAGGAGCCGGATGTATAAGGAGGTGAAAGCGTGCGGCCGCATTACAGAATTCAAAGGACAGGATGAGAAAACCCTGATGCGGTGGGCTGCCGGGCTTCTGGGAAAAGCAGGGAAGAAGATCACTCAGAGGGATATGGAGTTGCTTTTGACGAAAACAGGTACAGATATGGGCAATCTGAGAATGGAGCTGGAGAAGCTGATCTGCTATACAGAGGGCAGGGATGTGGTAACCGGGCAGGATATTGAAGAAATCTGTACTACCCAGACTACAAACAGGATCTTTGACATGGTCCGTGCAGTAACAGAGAAAAATCAGGAACGAGCCCTGGAACTCTACTATGATCTGCTTACCTTAAAAGAGCCGCCTATGCGCATTCTGTTTCTGCTTGCCAAGCAGTACCGTCAACTTCTGCAGGTGAAACAGTTTGGGGCAGCAGGACTTGCCCAGACAGAAATGGCGTCGAAACTGGGAGTTCCCACATTTGCAGTGAGAAATATTGTATCCTGTGCCAGGGCATACAGTATCTCAGAGCTGGAACAGGCAGTCAGGGATTTCGTGGATGCAGAAGAATCGGTAAAGACCGGGCGTCTGGAAGATAAGCTCAGTGTGGAGCTTCTGATCATTAAATACAGCAGCAAGAAGGCGGCGGGATAATATAACCAAATCAAGTAAGTCTCCTGCTTTAATTGCGAAAAGCAATAAGCAGTGGGGGACTTGCACTTCGCGGAGAGCAAATAAAAAAGACAGCCACATGACGGTGATGGCTGTCCTTTTAATTATAAGCTTATAATTAAAAATTCAATTTATGATTAGTCAATGCTGTTAACAGCTTTAGCTAAACGAGCAACTTTTCTTGCACAGTTGTTTTTATGATAAACACCTTTAGATGTAGCTTTGCTGATTGTGGAAACAGCATCTTTTAATGCTACTTCTGCAGCTGCCTTATCTTTGCTTGCTACTGCTGCTTCAACTTTCTTGATGGAAGTCTTTACTGCAGATTTAATAGATTTGTTTCTAGCTGCTTTTGTTCTGTTTACTAAAATTCTTTTCTTAGCAGATTTAATGTTAGCCAATTCGTACACCTCCAATTATTATTAAAATTATTATACTCCTGTCATAGAAACAGACACGGGCGCTCCTATGAACATGCTTATATATATTATCCTAATTACTTTCTCTTGTCAATACATATTTGTACAAAAAAAGCGAAAAATATATTAGAAAATACATTATATTGTGGAGGATAAAACTATGTTGGGAAGCTATGGGATCAGGACAGACCTGGCATTGGAAGCGACGGAACGTTTTACAGAGGAAAATGTAGAAATACGCGGGGTGGAGATCAGTGAGGACTATGATGAGGAGAAAGATGTACGGACAACAGTAGTGAAGATCACTACAGAAAACGGAGCCAGGACTATGGGAAGGCCGCAGGGAAATTATATTACCATAGAAGCTCCGGGACTTTCCATGTCAGATGAGGATTACCACCGGGAAATTTCAGAGAAACTGGCATTACATCTGAAAAAACTGATCCATCTGGAGCGGGAACAGTCCATTCTGGTGGTGGGGTTGGGCAATTCCGCGATCACAGCGGACTCTCTGGGACCCCATGTAGTGGATAATCTTTATATTACCAGGCACATGATCCGGGAATACGGTCTGAAAAGCATGGGGAAAGAAAGGATGCATCGTGTCAGCGGGATCATACCAGGGGTAATGGCACAGACCGGAATGGAGACATCGGAAATCGTGCAGGGAATCGTGGCAGAGACGAAACCGGATGTGGTGATAGCCATCGATGCGCTGGCAGCCAGAAGCACCCGCAGGCTGAACCGTACCATTCAGATCACAGACACAGGGATTAACCCGGGGTCTGGTGTAGGCAATCACAGGGTCGGACTTACAGAGGAAAACCTGCAGGTGAAGGTGATTGGCATCGGCGTTCCTACTGTGGTGGATGCAGCTACCATTGTCCGTGATTCCATGGCTCATCTGCTGGATGCACTGGAAGAAACAGAGCAGAAAGAATTTCTGGAAGAAATGATCTCTCCTCATCTGCATACCATGTTTGTGACTCCCAGGGATGTGGATGAAACAGTGAAATATTTAAGCTACACGATTTCCGAAGGACTGAATATTGCTTTTTCACAGCAGCCGGAGAGTCCCCGCGAATCGGAGCAGAGAAGATAAAAGTATAATCCTCAGAAGCATGTCATAGGATACCTTTAAGAGGTGATCATGTGACGAGAATTCAGAAAGCGCTGGGAGTTGTGCTGAGCCTGTGTTTTTTTGCTGTTCTGGCTGTACTGCCGGGAACTTTTTTTACAGGAGAAAATGTGTACAGGCATCTGCCACTGTACCGCTTTCTGGAAAAAAAGTCCCGGGAGATGTCAGGATATGAGGACAGGGAAACCTATGAGATGCTTGCCCGGGAAAATGGGAAATATCTGGGAAAACAGGCACAGGCGGAGCAGACGCCTGTACCTGACATTGTAGAGAATCCGGAAACTGAAGAGAATCCCAAGATAACAGAAAAACCGAAACTGTCGGAAGAGCCTGTGGTTACAGAGGCACCGAAGGAAGCAGAGACTTCGGACGAGCGTTCTATCCATGATTCTTCCAGGGAAACTGTGGCGGCGGCCCTGCCCCATCCGGTGATCGATCTTTCGCCGGAAAAGCTGGCTGATCCTGATTATATGCTGGGGCAGTTTTATATTGTGGATGATAATACAGAAGCAGGGGCTGCGCATCTGAATGCGCCGGATTTTCTGGAGGAGGATTTTTCTATACAAAAAGACACCCGGACTCCCCAGATCCTAATCTATCACAGCCATTCCCAGGAAACGTTTGCAGATTCCAGAGAAGGGGAAGAAGAGGACAGTATTGTAGGGGTGGGAAATTATCTGGCGCAGATCCTTACAGAAGATTACGGATATCAGGTGGCACATGTGAAAGAAGAATTTGACATGGCAGGGGGAGAATTGGATCGCAGTGCTGCGTATGACTATGCCCGTGATTATCTGGAATCGTATTTTCAGGAAAACCCGGATATTCAGGTGGTCATAGATCTTCACAGGGACGGAGTTTCTGAGGACCGCCATCTGGTAACGGAAATTAATGGAAAGCCCACGGCCCAGATCCTTTTTTACAATGGCCTGAGTTATACAGTGGACAAGGGAAATCTGGATTATCTTCCCAATCCTTACATACAGCAGAATCTGGCATTTTCTTTTCAGCTGGAATATCAGGCTGCGGAATATTACCCGGATTATTACCGCGGAATCTATCTGGCAGGCTACCGTTACAATCTTCATTTCCGTCCCTGTTCCATCCTTCTGGAGGCAGGCGCCCAGACCAATACAGTGCAGGAAGTAAAAAATGCCATGGAACCTTTTGCCGATATTCTGGATAAAGTCCTGAATCCCCGGAAATAGGCGGTGACAAATGCCGGAAATATATGCTATAATACAGAATTAGCAAATCAACAGCAGAAAAATATTAGGAGGGAATTCCTGAATGATAGATCAGAGCAAAATCAGAAATTTCTGTATTATTGCACATATTGACCATGGCAAATCAACACTTGCAGACAGGATCATTGAGATGACTGGCACACTGACAGAGCGTGAAATGCAGTCACAGGTCCTGGATAACATGGAGCTTGAGAGAGAGCGTGGTATTACCATCAAGTCTCAGGCAGTGCGTATTGTATATAAAGCGAAGGACGGGGAAGAATATATTTTCAATCTCATTGATACCCCCGGCCACGTAGACTTTAACTATGAGGTATCCAGAAGCCTGGCTGCCTGTGACGGCGCGATCCTGGTAGTTGATGCAGCTCAGGGAATCGAGGCGCAGACACTTGCCAATGTTTATCTGGCACTGGATCATGACCTGGATGTACTTCCGGTTATCAATAAGATCGACCTGCCAAGTGCAGAGCCGGACAGAGTGGTAAATGAGATTGAAGATGTGATCGGACTGGAGGCACACGATGCCCCCAGGATTTCTGCGAAAACAGGACTGAATGTAGAAGAAGTCCTGGAGCAGATCGTGACAAAAATCCCTGCACCTCACGGAGATGTGGACGCACCTCTGAAGGCGCTGATCTTTGACTCCATTTATGATGCATACAAAGGTGTTATCGTATTCTGCCGTGTTATGGACGGCCGTGTGAAAAAAGGAACCCAGATCCAGATGATGGCCACCGGATTTACCACAGAAGTTGTAGAAGTAGGATACTTTGGCGCAGGACAGTTTATTCCGTGTGAGGAACTGACTGCAGGTATGGTAGGTTATATCACTGCAAGTATCAAGAATCTGGGAGATACACGTGTAGGTGATACAGTTACGGATAAAGAGAGACCATGTGCAGAGGCACTTCCGGGATATAAGAAGGTAAATCCTATGGTTTACTGCGGATTGTACCCGGCTGATGGAGCGAAGTACGGTGACCTGAGGGATGCGCTGGAGAAGCTTCAGCTGAATGATGCTTCCCTTTTCTATGAACCGGAGACTTCCGTAGCCCTTGGTTTCGGATTCCGATGCGGATTCCTGGGACTGCTTCATCTGGAGATCATCCAGGAGCGTCTGGAGAGAGAATACAATCTGGATCTGGTAACTACAGCACCGGGCGTTATTTACAAAGTACACAAGACAAACGGCGAAGTGATCAATCTGACAAATCCGAGCAACCTTCCGGATCCGTCAGAGATCGAATATATGGAAGAACCGATGGTAAATGCTGAGATCATGGTCACTACAGAGTTTATCGGAGCGATCATGGATCTGTGCCAGGAGCGCAGAGGACAGTATCTGGGAATGGATTATATGGAAGAAACACGTGCACTTCTGAAATATAAACTTCCGTTAAATGAGATCATCTATGATTTCTTTGACGCCCTGAAATCCCGTTCAAGAGGATATGCTTCCCTGGATTATGAACTCTGTGGATATGAGCGCAGTGAACTGGTGAAACTGGATATCCTGGTGAACAAAGAAGAAGTGGACGCCCTTTCCTTTATCGTACATGCAGATACTGCTTACGAGAGAGGCCGTAAGATGTGCGAGAAACTCAAAGATGAGATCCCGCGTCAGCTCTTCGAGATTCCGATCCAGGCAGCTATTGGAAGCAAGATCATTGCCAGAGAGACAGTAAGAGCCATGCGTAAGGACGTTCTGGCCAAATGTTACGGCGGTGATATTTCCCGTAAGAAGAAGCTGCTGGAGAAGCAGAAGGAAGGTAAGAAGCGTATGCGCCAGGTAGGTAATGTGGAGATTCCGCAGAAAGCCTTCATGAGCGTGCTGAAGCTGGATGACAAATAAGAAAGACTGTCAGGGAGAATTCCCGGAGAGGACCTGGAAATGAGAAATACGGGCAAAAAAACAGCCATTGTCCTGACTGTTCTGCTGGCAGGAGTCATGATGACAGGATGTGGAAAGAAGGCGGCAGATGCGAAATCCACGCAGGTGATTCAGATCAGTGTAGCACCTCCGTCCCCCACATCTACCCCGGCACCGGATCAGGTAGATTCTGTAGCAGTCACCACCAATGGAAATCTGACAATGGTGAATGAATATCTGGCTGACCAGAGCACTTCCGGTGCAGCAGACAGTACAGACACCAGTGCAGCGGATAGCAGTACGGACAATAATTCAGATGATAATACAGACAGCAGTGATGCTGGAACAGGAGAGAGCGATGGAAGTGAGGAGCAGTAATAATATAGAAGCTTCTCCCATGGAACTCTACATCCATATTCCGTTTTGTATCAGAAAATGCGATTACTGCGATTTCCTTTCAGGACCCTCGGATCCTGGGAAAAGGGCAGCCTATGTACAGGCACTTCTGAAGGAAATACAGGCAGTAAAGGAAGGCAGGGGAAGGAGTGTGTCCTCCATATTTATTGGAGGAGGCACTCCTTCTGTGCTGGATGAGAAGTTTATGGGAGAGATCCTGAGGGAGATCAGGAAAGATTTTAAACTGCAGGAGGATGCAGAGATCACGATAGAAGTAAATCCCGGTACTGTAGATGCCCGGAAGCTTCAGGCATACAGAAGTTTCGGGATCAATCGTCTGAGTATCGGGCTGCAGTCCCCTCAGGACAGGGAGTTAAAAATCCTCGGAAGGATTCATAATTACAGGCAGTTTCTGGAAACCTATAAACAGGCAAGAGATGCCGGATTTGACAATATCAATGTAGATCTGATGAGCGCCATCCCGGAGCAGACCTATGAGGACTGGATCGGAAATCTCTGCACAGTGGCAGAACTGGGACCGGAGCATATTTCCGCATACAGCCTGATCATAGAAGAGGGGACTCCTTTTGCAGAGAGGAAACTGGATCTTCCGGATGAGGATACAGAATATGAAATGTATGAGGCAGCGGCCCGGATCCTGGCGGAATATGGATATGAACAGTATGAAATTTCCAATTATGCCAGAAAAGGCAGGGAATGCAGGCATAATGTGGGGTATTGGACCCGGCAGGATTATCTGGGATTTGGACTGGGGGCAGCCTCTCTTTATGGAAATCTCCGTTTCGCCAATACCGCAGACTGGAACAGATATCTGGAAAACAGTTCTGATCCGGAACAGATCCGTGAAAAGGAACCGGTTCTTACCACAGAGGATGAAATGGCGGAATTTATGTTTCTGGGACTGCGTATGACCAGGGGGATTGCCAGGACAGATTTTGCCCGGACATTCGGATGCCCTGTGGAAAAAATCTACGGGGAAGTTCTGGACAGATACATGGCCATGGGAATGCTGCAGGAGAAAGAGGACAGGATCTTTCTGACACGTCCGGGGATCCATGTGAGCAATCAGATCATGGCGGAATTTCTTTTATAAACACCTTGACGAACGGATGTTCGCATATTATACTGGGAACAGAAATGAAAGAAACATTGAGAATTACTGAGAGCAGTAGGAGAAACTTTTTTACAGGAGGCAGAGAATGGCTGCGGATACGACGAAGAAGCATTTTATCAGGATCAGAGGTGCTAATGTTAATAATCTTAAGAATTTAAGTGTGGATATTCCCAGAGATCAGTTTGTAGTATTTACCGGACTGAGTGGTTCCGGTAAGTCATCACTGGCGTTTGACACGATCTATGCAGAGGGTCAGAGACGTTATATGGAGTCGCTTTCTTCCTATGCCAGACAGTTCCTGGGACAGATGGAGAAACCGGATGTGGAGAGCATTGAGGGACTGCCTCCTGCCATTTCCATCGACCAGAAATCAACCAACCGCAACCCACGTTCTACAGTGGGAACAGTGACGGAGATTTATGATTATTTTCGATTATTATATGCCAGGGTGGGAATCCCGCATTGTCCGAAATGCGGCAGGGAGATCAGGAAGCAGACGGTAGACCAGATGGTGGATACGATCATGGCTTTTCCGGAGCGTACCAGGCTGCAGCTGCTGGCGCCTGTAGTGCGGGGACGTAAAGGGACTCATGCCAGGCTGCTGGAACATGCCAGAAGAAGCGGGTATGTACGTGTGCAGATCGACGGGAATATGTATGAACTTTCCGAGGAGATCAGCCTGGATAAGAATATCAAGCACAATATTGAGATCGTGGTGGATCGTCTTATCGTGAAGCCGGGGATCGAGAAGAGACTTGCAGATTCTATAGAGACAGTGCTGGATCTGGCAGACGGGCTTCTGATGGTGGATACTATGGACGGACAGATCCATAATTTCAGCCAGAGTTTCTCCTGTCCGGACTGCGGCGTGAGCATTGACGAGATTGAGCCCAGAAGCTTTTCCTTTAATAATCCGTTCGGTGCCTGCCCGGACTGTCTGGGACTGGGATATAAGATGGAATTTGATATAGATCTGATGATCCCGGATAAATCACTGAGTATCCTGGAAGGTGCCATTGTGGTGACAGGATGGCAGTCCTGTACAAGCCAGGGAAGTTTTTCCAGGGCAATCCTGGATGCACTTGCCAGAGAGTATGACTTCAGTCTGGCTACACCATTTCAGGATTATCCGGAGAAGATCCAGGATATTCTCATCAATGGAACCAACGGCCATTCTGTGAAAGTTTATTATAAGGGTCAGAGAGGTGAGGGCGTTTATGATGTGGCGTTCCCGGGGCTGATCCGCAATGTGGAACAGCGCTACAGAGAGACGGGGTCAGATACCATGAAGCAGGAATATGAATCATTCATGCAGATCACTCCGTGTAAGACCTGTAAGGGACAGCGTCTGAAGAAGGAATCCCTGGCAGTGACAGTAGCAGATAAGAATATTTATGAGGTCACCAATCTGTCCATAGAGAAGCTGAAGGAATTTCTGGGCGGGATGGAACTTTCCCCTCAGCAGCAGATCATCGGTAAGCAGATCCTGAAAGAGATCCGTGCCAGAGTCAGCTTCCTGTCAGATGTAGGACTGGATTATCTTTCCCTGGGACGTGCTACAGGTACTCTTTCCGGCGGTGAGGCGCAGAGAATCCGCCTTGCCACACAGATCGGATCCGGTCTGGTGGGAGTTGCCTATATTCTGGATGAACCAAGTATCGGACTTCATCAGCGTGATAATGACAGGCTGCTGGGATCCCTTATGAAGCTTCGTGATCTGGGAAACAGTTTGATCGTAGTAGAGCATGATGAGGATACCATGCGGGCAGCAGACTGTATCGTAGATATCGGTCCCGGAGCAGGGGAACATGGGGGACAGCTGGTTGCCATGGGAACTGCTGAGGATCTGATGAAGAATGAGAATTCTGTCACAGGTGCCTATCTCAGCGGAAAGCTGAAGATCCCGGTACCCACAGAACGCCATAAACCCACAGGATTTCTCACGATCCGTGGAGCTGCGGAGAATAATCTGAAGAACATTGATGTGAAGATCCCCCTTGGGATCATGACCTGTATCACAGGCGTGTCCGGTTCCGGAAAGAGTTCACTGATCAATGAGATTCTTTATAAACATCTTGCCAGGGACCTGAACCGTGCCAGAGTGATCCCGGGGAAACATAAAGATATCCTGGGAGTGGATCAGCTGGATAAGGTCATCAATATCGACCAGTCCCCTATCGGACGTACACCCAGGTCAAATCCTGCCACTTATACGGGTGTTTTTGACCAGATCAGAGATCTCTTCGCTGCCACAGCAGACGCTAAGGCGAGAGGATATAAGAAGGGACGCTTCAGCTTTAATGTGAAGGGCGGACGATGTGAGGCCTGCAGCGGTGACGGAATCATTAAGATCGAGATGCATTTCCTACCGGATGTTTACGTACCATGTGAAGTCTGCAAAGGCAAGAGATATAATCGCGAAACTTTGGAAGTGAAATATAAAGATAAGAGCATTTATGATGTGCTGAATATGACAGTAGAGGAAGCTCTGACCTTTTTTGAAAATGTTCCTTCTATTAAAAGGAAGATCCAGACACTCTATGATGTAGGACTTTCCTATATCCGTCTGGGCCAGCCGTCCACGGAACTTTCCGGTGGTGAGGCACAGAGGATCAAGCTTGCCACAGAGCTGAGCAAGAGAAGCACAGGGAAAACCATTTATATTCTGGATGAGCCTACCACAGGACTTCATTTCGCAGATGTCCATAAACTGGTGGAGATACTGAAACGTCTGTCAGAAGGCGGAAATACAGTAGTGGTCATTGAGCATAACCTGGATGTGATCAAGACGGCAGACTATATTATAGACATCGGTCCGGAGGGCGGAGATAAGGGCGGTACTGTGGTAGTCCAGGGCACACCGGAAGAAGTAGCCCAGTCACCGGTATCTTACACCGGTAAATATGTAAAAAAATATCTGGAACAGTAAAATACCGGGAATGCAGGGGTTTTCTTTTGGCGGGATTTTGTATATAATGATTACTGTTTACAGTAATGAGAGAAAGAAAGGGGATTCCTATGCCGGCAAGTGATATTGGAATTGACCTGGGCACCAGAAACAGTCTGGTGTATTCTACAGGGAAGGGCCTGGTGCTGAATGAGCCTTCTATTGTAGTTTATGACAAAAATACAGAGAAAATCAGAGCAATCGGAGAAGAAGCCCGAATGATGGAAGAGCGTATCACCTCTGATATGGAGATCATCCGTCCTATCCGTCAGGGCGTTATCGTAGATTATACAGTTATGGAGAAGATGCTGAAATATTTTATCTCCCGTGCAATGGGAAGGCGTGCTTTCCGTAAGCCGCGTATCAGCATTTGCGTTCCAAGCGGAATTACAGAGATCGAGCGTAAAGCTGTGGAGGAGGCCACCTATCAGGCCGGAGCCAGAGATGTATTTATGGTGGAAGAGCCTATTGCAGCAGCCATTGGTTCCGGGGTGGATGTGACGAAACCATTTGGAAACCTGATCGTGGATATCGGAGCAGGAACTACGGATGTGGCTGTGATCTCCCTGGGAGGTGTGGTGGTTTCCACATCCCTGAAGACAGCAGGAGATACCTTTGACCAGGCGATCATGAATTACGTGAGGAAGAATCATGGTCTTTTTATTGGGGAAGACCGTGCGGAGAAGATCAAGGTTCAGATCGGAACCGCCTGTGAGGAATCAGCACCCAGGACCATGGAAGTAAAGGGAAGGAATGTGATCACAGGACTTCCGAAGGTAGTAACACTTACATCAGAAGAAATCCGTGTGGCATTGAGAGATGCTACAGGACAGATCGTGGAAGCCGTCCACGGAGTTCTGGAGAAAACACCTCCGGAACTGGCAGCAGATATCGTAGACCGGGGAATTGTTCTGACCGGCGGTGGTGCACTGCTCCATGGAATGGATACACTGATCGAGCAGAGAACGGGGGTAAGCACACTGACAGTGCAGGATGCGATGAGTGTGGTTGCCATAGGAACGGGCAAATATGCGGAGATCATGTCCAGATTTGACGGATAAAGCAGGAGGTGCTGCAGCAGATGCAGTGCCTCTTTTCACATATAGTGTGCCACAGGCTGATTTTTGAAATAATCCGGTGTGTTGGTACACTGACAGGGAGGAAAAGATGAGCGATACTGTTACAGGATATATAGATCATATTATTTTCAGGAATGAAGATAATGGATATACAGTTATGGTGCTGAAGGATTCGAAAGAGGAGGAACTGACCTGTGTAGGCAGTTTTCCGGCTGTGACTCAGGGCGCAGTGATCGAGGCGGAAGGGGTATATACTCATCATCCTGTATATGGCAGGCAATTTCAGATCTCCTCTTTTACAGAGAAAATGCCGGAAGATACCATGGCTATGGAACGTTATCTGGGATCTGGTGCCATTAAGGGAATCGGTGCAGCACTGGCAGCCAGGATCGTGCGGAGATTCGGGGAGGATACCATACGGATCGTGGAGGAAGAACCGGAGAGACTGGCAGAAGTGAAAGGGATCAGTGAAAAGAAAGCAAGGGAGATCGCAGCGCAGGTAACAGAGAAAGCTGACATGCGCAAGGCTATGATCTTTCTTCAGAAATATGGGATTTCCCTGAACTTGGGAGCGAAGATCTATCAGAAATATAAGGATTCAATTTATACAGTACTTCAGGAGAATCCTTATAAACTGGCAGAAGATATTTCCGGTGTGGGATTTAAGATCGCAGATGAGATCGCAGCCAGGATCGGGATCCATGCAGATTCAGATTACAGAATCCGAAGCGGTATGTTGTATACTCTCTTACAGGCTTCGGGAGAAGGTCATACCTATCTTCCACAGGAACAGCTTTTTGCCAGATGTTCCCAGCTTTTGGGAGTGGATGAATCCTATATGGAGAAGCATCTGATGGATATGGTCATTGACAGGAAGCTGGTGCTGAAGGAACGAAACGGGGAGAATGTTGTTTATCCCAGCCAGTATTATTATCTGGAATTGAACACAGCCAGAATGCTGTGCGAACTGAACATTTTATGCCCGGAAGATGAACAGCTTGTCAGGAAGAGAATTGAACTGATCGAGAAGGAAACAGGGACTGTTCTGGATGAAATGCAGAAAAAGGCGGTGACGGAAGCAGCCAGCCATGGACTTTTTATTCTGACCGGTGGTCCGGGTACAGGTAAGACTACTACGATCAATGCCATCATACAGTTTTTCGAAGGAGAGGGTGCAGAGCTTCGGCTTGCTGCGCCTACCGGACGTGCTGCGAAGAGGATGACAGAAACCACGGGATATGAAGCACAGACCATCCACAGGCTTCTGGAGCTGAACGGCATGCCGGAAGAAGAGAGGGACGGACATTCGGCGAAATTTGAGAGAAATGCCCAGAACCCGCTGGAGGCAGATGTGATCATTATTGATGAGATGTCCATGGTGGACATTCACCTGATGCATTCCCTGCTTCTGGCAGTGACAGCCGGAACTAGACTGATCCTAGTAGGGGATGAGAACCAGCTTCCAAGTGTGGGACCTGGAAATGTACTGAGGGACATCATCCACAGCGGATGCTTCCCTGTAGTAGAGCTGACGAAGATTTTCCGGCAGGCTTCTGAGAGCGCTATTGTAGTGAATGCCCATAAGATCAACAGAGGTGAGCAGGTACAGATCAATAATAAAAGCAGGGACTTCTTTTTCCTGAAGAGATATGATGCAGATATTATTATCCGCGTAGTGATCGCGTTGATCCAGGAGAAGCTTCCGAAATATGTGGATGCCCGTCCTTTTGAAATCCAGGTACTGACACCTATGCGGAAAGGTCTTCTGGGAGTGGAGCGGTTAAACCAGATTCTGCAGAGATATCTAAACCCACCGGACAGCTCCAGAAAGGAACATACTCTGGGTGACAGGCTGTTCCGTGAGGGTGATAAGGTAATGCAGATCAGGAATAATTACCAGATGGAATGGGAGATCCGCGGAAGATACGGAATTGTGATAGAGAAAGGGATTGGTGTTTTTAACGGAGATACCGGAATCCTTAAGGAGATCAATGAATTTGCGGAAACTGCAGAAGTAGAATTTGAAGATGGAAGATTTGCTGTATATTCCTTCAAACAGCTGGAGGAACTGGAACTGGCGTACGCGATCACCATACATAAATCACAGGGTTCGGAGTACCCGGCAGTGATCCTGCCTCTTCTTTCCGGACCGAAAATGCTTCTGAACCGAAATCTTCTTTATACAGCTGTGACCAGGGCACGTAAGTGTGTGACAGTTGTGGGAAGTGAGGAAACTTTCGGGGAGATGATCCGCAATGAGAAGCAGCAGAAGCGTTACAGTGCCCTGGATGAACGGATCCGGGAGCTGAACGATGCAGTGGAGAAGGGAGAAATGACCGGAATGTGAAGAAACTTATCGAGAATATCCTGAATGTTTTTTACCCCAGATGCTGTCCTGTGTGTCAGAAAGTACTGAAAGACCAGAACCGGATGATCTGTCCGGAATGTGAAGAGAACCTGCACCCTGTGGGGCATCCCAGGTGCTTTTTGTGCGGGAAACCGGTAAATGCAGGAGAATATTGCAGGGACTGTGAGAAACATCATCATCTCTTTGATCAGGGAATAGGAATATTCGTTTATGATGAGCGGATGCGCAGGTCTGTTACACGATATAAATACTACGGCTGCAGAGAGTATGGAGATTTTTATGCAGCTGCCATGTACAGATTCGGCAGAAAGGAAATCCTCCGATGGGACCCACAGCTGATCGTTCCTGTCCCCATACACAGGACGAAGCTTCGGATGCGTGGCTTCAATCAGTCAGAATATCTGGCAGAAAGACTGGGCAGATATACAGGAATCCCCGTGGATCCTGATCTGGTGCAGAAAGTACGCAGGACACCGTCCCAGAAAAAACTTACTGCAGTCCAGCGCAGGAAGAATCTGGAGTCTGCGTTTCGGGTTACCCGGAAGATCAGTGAGAAGAGGATCCTTCTGGTAGATGATGTTTATACCACGGGAAGCACAATGGATGCCATGGCTGCCTGCCTGAAGAAAAAGGGCGGGGAAAAGATTTATTTTCTTACCCTCTGTACAGGCAGGACATGAGAAAAAATGCTTTTCATAAATAATGATATATGTTACAATCAGTCTGTATGAATATGGGTTTCTGCGACTTTTTTTGCGGAAATAACGGAAGAAAAGAGAAGCAATGAGGAGTTATTTATGTTAAATGAAGAGAAGATTAAAATCATGAATAAACTTGCCATGTATGAACAGGGAGAAGGAAAGAAGTATCTTCCGGTGAGCCGATATTACAGAAGTGATTACATAGGACTCGCCCTGATCAAGAACTTTTTCCTGGTGACTATCGGTTATTGTTTGATCCTGGCCGGGATCGCGGCATATTTCGGAGAATATCTGGTAGACAACATTCATAAGATGGACCTGGTGGCAGTGGGAAGGAATGCAGTGATCGGATATGTAGTCGTGCTGGTCGTTTTTTCAGTGGCGACTTATATCCAGTATTCTGTCAAGTACCATAAGGCCAAGAAAAGCGTGAAAGAGTATTATCAGGAACTTACACAGCTGAATAAGATCTACAGCCGTGAAGAGAAAAAATCCTCGTTCCGGGGAGTATCAGGAGGATATAAAAAATGACAGCATTACTCGAATTGAAACAGAAAATAAAGAATTTATACGGTGAGTATGAGATTTATATCCTGCCATTTCTGAAATTCGTCCTGGCACTGGTATATTTCATATGGATCAATGCAAATATGGGATATATGGAACAGATTAATAATATATTCATCGTTCTGATCCTGGCACTGATCTGTTCGATCCTGCCTTCAGGGGTGATGATCTTTGTAGGATTTGCCATGATGCTCGCTCACGGATATGCACTTGGGCCGGAAGTTGCCGGATTTCTTCTGGTGCTGATCCTGTTTATGGCAATCCTTTTCCTGAGATTCAGTTCAGGGACCAATCTGGTACTGGTATTTACACCGTTATCCTTCGGATTCAGTGTTCCGGCACTTCTTCCTATCGGAAGCGGACTGCTCAGCAGTGCGGCATCTGCACTTCCGGCAGGCTGCGGTGTGGTTATTTATTATTTTATCCGTTTTCTGTCTGTACAGCATAAACTTCTGGAGAATCCGGACGTGCTGATGACAGATAAATTGAAACTTCTCACTGACGGGATCGTACAGAACTGGGGAATGTGGATCACAGTGATCGCATTTATCGTAGTGATCCTGCTGGTAAATCTGATCCGCACCCGCTCTTTCGATTATGCGTGGAGGATCGCCATTGTTGCAGGAGGAGTTGTTTATATTCTGGTAGTTCTCGGGGGAGGAGTTATCCTGAACCTGAACATTGATATGATCAACCTTATTGTATACACAGTGGTCTCCGTAGTTGTGGGACTGCTTCTGGAGTTTTTTGTATTTGGCGGAGATTACAGCCGTACAGAGAGACTTGAGTATGAGGATGATGAGTACTACTACTATGTGAAGGCTGTTCCGAAGGCAGCAGTTGCCACTTCTGAAAGAAGTATCAAGAAGATCAACGGTGAACCTGCCAGAGAAGAGAAAGATGCCACAGACAATGTAGTATCTTATGCGAACCCTATTTTCCACGGGGAAGAAGATGCAGTACAGCCAACAGAGGAAGCTGGACCTGTAGTGAGAAAAGCAAATGTAGACCATGTAGATTTTGAGAAAAAACTGGAAGAATCTCTGAAAGACCTGTAAGCTGCTGAAGTTGGTAATATAGCAGCAAAATCTGTACAGGGATGTTTCAGGAAGACCAGGAGGAAAGGAGAACCATATGCAGGATGTTGGAGGGAATCTGATAGAGTATTTGTCCAGAATAGCATTCCCGAAGATCAGTATCATTGATGTCATCCAGATCGCGCTGATCGCATTTTTTGTGTATCAGTTTATGATATGGATCAAATATACCCATGCGTATACGCTGCTGAAGGGTATACTGGTAGTTCTCCTGTTTATTCTTGTTGCGTATATCTTCAAAATGAATACGATCCTGTGGATCTTCTCCAATCTGGCAAGTACGCTGATCGTAGGTGTTATTGTTATTTTCCAGCCGGAGCTTCGCAAAGCTCTGGAGCAGATCGGCCAGAAGAAGATCATGGCTGCGATCATTCCTTTTGAATCTGGCAAGGAAGTCAAGGAGAGATTCACAGATAAAACCATCAGCGAACTGGTAAAGGCCTGCTTTGATATGGGAGAAGTAAAGACAGGCGCACTGATCGTTATCGAACAGAATGAGCTGCTTACAGATTATATCCGTACAGGAATCAATCTGGATGCGATCCTTACCAGCCAGCTACTGATCAATATCTTCGAGCATAATACACCGCTTCATGACGGAGCTGTTATCGTGAGGGAAAACAGAATCGTAGCTGCAACCTGCTATCTTCCGCTGTCAGATAATATGGAGCTGAGCAAGCAGCTGGGAACACGCCACAGAGCCGGCGTAGGTATCAGTGAGCAGACAGACTCGGTGACTATTATCGTTTCTGAAGAAACCGGGCAGGTATCAGTAGCCCGGAACGGGAAACTGATCCGTGGCGTGAACAGTGCCAGACTCCGTGAGATCCTGATAAAGGCACAGAACAAACAGGTTGTAGATAACAGCAAATTCCGCTATTTACTGAAAGGAAGAGGCAAACATGAAGAAGAGAAAAATCACTGATAATATCCCTCTGAAGATCATGTCTGTTGCTGTGGCTGTCGTGGTATGGCTTATTGTTGTGAATATAGACAATCCTGTAGGAACAAACTATTATACACTGACCAATGTGGAGCTGATCAATAAAGAATATGTTGAATCCTCAGATACCATCGGCAAGATGTGTATGCCGGAGGAAAAGCAGGACTCTATAAGGATCGCTATTACAACGAACAAAAAGATAAGAGATAAGATCAAAGTTTCTGATATTACTGCTACAGCAGACCTGCAGCAGGCAGTAAGCCTTGACACAAACCCGGTTATGGTACCCATCACAGTAACCTGTTCCGTGCCGGGAGTAACACCCAATGATATTAAAGTAACCCCTCAGAACCTCAGTGTGAATCTGGATGAAAAGGAAACACAGGAGTTCGTAGTGAATGTAAGCAGAGGTGATACGAAACCCGGGAAAGACTATGAAGTAGGAAGCCTGACAGCTAATCCTGAGAAAGTCAGGATTACAGGACCGAAATCTTTGGTGAATAAAATAGACAAGGTAAATGCGACCATTTCCTTGGACGGTAACACGCAGGACTTTACACAGGACGTGAATCTTACGATCATAGATAAGAATCAGGAAGCACTTTCAGATTCAGAGATGAATTCTCTCAGGATTGAGAACAATGCGAAGGTAAGTGTTACAGCCAGACTGTGGAAGATCCGTCAGGGCGTAGGTATTTCAGCAGGATATGTAGGAAGCCCGGCATCCGGCTATCAGGTTGGAACTGTAACCACAGTTCCGGATACTATCAGCGTGGCAGGAAGCACCGAAGGACTTGAAACCTTGACTCAGAATGATAACACCATCACCATCCCTGCTGACAGTATTGACATTTCCGGAGAGTCCAGGGATGTGGAACGGAAGATCAGCCTGAAGGATCTGCTGCCTGACAATGTGAAGCTGACCAGCGATTCCAGTGAAGATGTATGGGTAACCGTAAGCATTCTTCCGGAGGGCAGCAGAGAATTTACACTGTCAACCAAGGATATTGAGGTAAAGAATAAACCGGATGATCTTCAGGTAACGTTCGAGACAGCTCAGATAGAGATCAGGATCAAATCTGATACAGAAGATCTGGATGATCTGAATACAGAGACAGATATTAAAGCGTCCATAGATCTGAAGGGAAAAGAGGAAGGAAATTATAAAGTCCCTGTGACATTGAGTCTTCCTAACGGATATGAAACTGTAGAGAACGTTTCTACAGAAGTAGTGATCTCATCAGGCACCGGAACGGATGACAGCAAGGGATGAGAGGAATACAGATATGGTTAGTAAGAAAGTAACGGTCAAGAATCCGACAGGTCTTCACCTGAGACCTGCAGGGATTTTGTGTAATGAGGCTATGAAATATCAGTCACAGGTAACTTTTGACTATGACGGAGGAACCGCTAATGCCAAGAGCGTGCTGAGCGTACTTGGCGCCTGCGTGAAATGCGGGGATGAGATAGAGATTATCTGTGAGGGAAAAGATGAACAGACAGCACTGGAAGGTATGGTAAATGCCGTAGAAAGCGGTCTGGGAGAATAAGTGTTAAAGGTTTATAACAAGTACACTACAAGTACACTCTGGTGTACTTGAATAGTTATTGAGGGAGGAATTAATTGTGAAAAAAAGGTTGGTTGCAGTAACTCTCGGCGTTATTTTGAGTTTGTCAACTGTAGGCGAAGCCGGTGCATCGGTATTCAGCTCTCCTGAGGACACAGCGGCATCCCAGGATGAGATCGCAGGATCTGAAGCAGCGGAATCAGAGACAGACAGTGCAGAAACAGCAGACACATCGGAAGTACAGCCAGAGGATTCTGGTGCAGAGGATCTGTTTTCGGCAGGAGAGTATGCAGGTACTTCAGATGCAGAACCACAGGACAGCAGTTCTGCTTTTTCATCAGGAGAAGATGAGACACAGCCAGCAGCTGTATCACAGATAACAGATGCAGTACCGGCAGAGCAGCAGGATGATTCTGATGCTGTGTCAGTGAAGGCAGAGGACTGGATCAGAGAGGATGATCACTTTAAGCTCCGCAAGCCAGTGAAGAAAGACAGTGCTGACACTTCAGATGCAGCACCGGCAGACACAGTACAGACAGAAGATCAGACCGGTGAGGTGGTTCTCACAGATTCTGATACAGATGAAACCGACAATGCAGACAGTACAGATCCGACACAAGCAGATGCAGCAGATACGGAGATTCTGACCGCAGAAGATCCGGATTATGAAGATGCAGCAGATACAACAGAGGATCCGGTTCTGGATGTATCCGATGACAGTGCAGACGGGGATGCCAATGCCAGCACAGATCCGGCAGATAATACAGACAGCTTTTATACAGCAGCAGACGGACTGGTGAAGATCAGTACGGAATATAAAGAACAGGTACATACAGGCTGGTATCTTTTCGATGAGAACGGATACATGGTTACAGGACAGGCACAAGTAAATCCGGAACAGGGCACAGATATTGCTGCTACACAGACAGCAGATGCCAGCGATGGAGATGCCAGCATAGCTGCAGATACAGAAGAAACAGTTCAGTCCTGCTTCACATCAGCAGAGGATGCGGTAGTATATACAGGCTGCGAGAATGAAGCGGTTACGCCGTATACATCTACTGTAGGACAGCAGATCCGTAATAAATGGAAATGGACGGGAACTGCATGGCAGTATTACAATGCAGCAGGTACCCTTGAGACAGTAACACAGCTGGAGGCAGCACAGAAAGCCAACGGTACTTATACAGGATACTTTAAAATCGAGAATGAATATTACAGCCTGAAAGCAGACGGAACACCACGAACAGGAAATGTCACACTTACAGTAAACGGAGTGTCCAATCTCTATTATTTCGAGAAGGACAGCACCATCCCGGGAAGAATGTTCCACGAAGGCTGGAGAGTAACAGGACTTAATACTTCCAGGGAGAGATGGCTCTACTACAGCCAGGGGAAAAACCCGGCAGATATCGGTAAATACTATCAGCGTGGTGTCATTGCTACCAGACTGGATGAGAATATAAAAGGTGCTTATACATATCTGATCAGCAGCAAGGGATACCTTCTGAAAAGTACCATAAAGAAAGCTGAGAACGGCGCTTTCTATGGAACTGATAAATATGGAAGAATTTATACAAATAAGATGGTTTTGTATAAAGGATACAGATATTATTTCGGAAAAAACGGCAAACGTGCTACATGGAAGAACAGATGGGCGAAGGTCAACAACCATTATTATTACTTCGGCGGCGTTCCGGGAAGAGTTCAGGAGAAACATGGCTGGCAGAAACTTACCAATACCAAGAATCAGTTCCTGGGCTGGATCTATTTAGATCAGAACGGAAACAATTACACTAATAAGTGGACCAGCAACGGATATTATTTCAAAGCCAACGGAAAACTTGCCAGCGGTCTGACACAGATCGGAACAAAGATGTATCTCTTTGAATCATCTACGGCAGCAGCCCATAAAGGAAAAGTGTACAAGAATACAATGATCCGTTACAAGAAAAAGCTGTATCTGGCAAGTGCTACAGGTGCTCTGTATAAGGGTGGATGGAGACAGTATAATAACGGCTGGTACTATCTGAGAAATTATACACCGCTGACAAACCAGTTCAGGAAGAAAAACGGTGTAAACGGTTATCTGAATTCCAGTGGTAAATACACCACAGGATGGGTGCTTGTAAGTGATGCCAAGAACCTTATGAGATACATTGACCCAACCGGAAACGGATATGCAAAAAATACAAGCAAATGGATCAATGGAGTTCTGTATTACTTTGACAGCAACGGATACAGGATCACAGATGTTTCCGCGAAATATCCGAACGGTCCATATTATCTGGAAGTACAGAGAAAGAATGGTATCATGACTGTTTATACAGACAGTACCAAGAGAATTCCTATCAAGACCATCAGAGTATCCGTAGGTGTTCCAAGTACTCCTACACCGCCGGGTGAATACACACTCAGAAGCAGCGCAAGATGGCAGCTCCTGATGGGACCATCCTGGGGTCAGTATGGAACCCATGTAGAGGGAGCAGGAAAGGGAGGAATTTATGTTCACTCTGTTGCATGTGCACAGGCAAATTCCTTCAACCTTCCGGCAGTAGAATATAATAAACTTGGCCAGCCGGCTTCACACGGATGTATCCGTGCCTGCGTGGCAGATGCCAAATGGGTATATTATCACTGCAATGGTTCCAGAATCAATATCATCGATGGTGTGGTCACATATCACGATGCATATAAAGGACCTCTGGGTAAGAATCCTCTTACACCATTAAGAGGCGCCAAGAACTTCGATCCTACAGACCCGGAAGTATAAAAATAAATAACAACCATTACAAAAGAGGCATTTCGGAAATAAAAGTCCGAAGTGCCTTTTTGCGCCCGGCGGGACAGCGATATGTGAACAGAAACGGAGGAAGAAATGCCCGGATTAAAAGGTTCGGGTTGCATAAGCAATTGCCAGCATGTATAATACTTTTAATAAAATCGTAAAAATTCGCAAAAAAAGAAATCATGTTAACGATTACATGCTCTAAGAAAGGACAGGAAGATGAAGAAAAAGTTTCAGGGGTGGAGAAAGAAAGTCGCAGTTGGTCTTCTGGCTGCAGCTCTGTGTGGATCTCTGTCTGCACAGACGGCAATGGCAACCATGCATTATGACAGAAGACAGACAGTTGCGCAGGAACAGTTCGAATCGTCAGCAGATACTTACAGTGCATCTGCGTCAGCTGTAAGCAAAAAGGCCTGGCGGAAGATCAACGGCAAATGCTACAATGGAAGCGGAAAAGTCATTCCAGGGGCCATCACCAGAGGAATCGATGTGTCCGAATGGCAGGAAACCATCAACTGGGCGAAAGTAAAAAAATCTGATGTGGATTTTGCATTCGTGCGCATTGCTCACGGGATCAAATATCAGGATAAGAATTTCGACTACAATATGAAACAGGCAGAGCTGGCAGGAGTTCCTGTAGGAACTTACGTATACAGTACAGCTACAAATACAGCCGGAGCATTAAAAGAAGCACAGCTTGCCATAAAGAAGATGAAGGGTTATAAAGTATCCTATCCGGTAGCCTATGATCTGGAAGATGAGAAACTGGAGAAACTCTCCCCAAGGACGATATCAAGAATGGCACTGGCGTTCTGTAATGAGATACGTCAGGCGGGATATTATCCGATCATTTACTGTAATACATACTGGTATGATTATCATATAGACTGGAGCATTCTTTCCGGTCTGGATGTGTGGATCGCCAGATATGGAGATACGATCCAGGCACCGGATTCTTCGAAATATTCCTATACAGTCTGGCAGTCCACTTCAGGAGAAGCTGACAGCGGCCTGAATCCTACCAGAAAACTGATCTCAGGAATTCCTGTATGGAATGACGTGGATATGGATTTCGGCTTCGTGGATTATACGAAGGTAATAACCCCAAGGTGGCAGCCACTGGCATCTTACAGTCCTGCAGTAACTGCTGACACAGGGAAATATGGACATCTTCCCATTGGCGTGAAGAACGGCCTGAAAGAAGAAAACGGAGATACCTTCTATTATGTAAACGGTAAAAAGGTTACAGGCTGGACAGAACTGAACAATAAAAAATATTACTTTGCGCCCGAGACAGGTGCTCTTTATAAAGACCGTCTGTTTAAAGTAAACAATCAGCTCTATTATGCAGATAAAAATGGAGTGATAGCTACAGGAAAATGGGTGGAATATAAAGGGAAAACCTATTATTTTAAGGCAAGTGGAGCTGCCTTTAAAGGTATGAAGCGTGTAAACGGCAAATATTACTGGTTCCATACCTCATCTGGCTATATGTTTAAAAACAGAAAAGTGATCAGAAGCACAGGCGATATTTATTATTTCGGCAGCAATGGAGTACGGTATGAAAACGGTATGAAAAAAATAACCGAAAACGGCACAGTTCATACGTACTATTTTCACAAAGATGGAAAAGTACATAAAGGCTGGTTGACATACAAGGGTAAAAAGTATTATTTTTATAAGGGCAAAACAGAGAAGTCAGGACGAAGAGCAGAGAATGTAAGGCTGACAAGTTCCAACGGCATCATTTCGGTGTTTGATAAGTCCGGCGTTTGCATCGATCAGTATAAGAAGGAGTGAGCCGAAAATAAGCAGGATCCTGATGAGGGACTGCATTTGGGCCGCATATTCTTAAAAGAAGGGAAAAGTTATGAAAAAAATATGTAGTTTAGTTTTAGCAGCAACTGTAGCAATTTCAAGTATCGGATCAGGAGTAACTGCCATGGCTGCGACAACAACAGCAACAACATCCAAGTATGTGGTAGTACTGGATCCAGGCCATGGAGGAAACGAAAGCGGAGCCGGCGCTGTACATAATGGCAAAGTTTATAAAGAAGAAGAGATCAACTGGAAAATTGCAAACTATACCATGCAGGCACTGAGCCAGGCATCAGATATCGAAGTTCATCTGACCAAGACCAAGAAGCAGACCGTAAGCCTGATGAAACGGGTTACGACAGCCAAAAATTATGGAGCAGACCTTCTGGTAAGCCAGCATATTAATGACTCCGACAGCAGTTATTCAAGAGGCGCGTGTGTTCTGGTCTCATCAGGAACCTACAGACCATCACTGGCTGCCAAAGAAAAGAAATTCGCCAGCTATGTACTGCAGGAACTTGGAAAACTGGGAATTTCCAAAAGTGGTACAGGTCTGTTATATCGTACAAGTGAAAACGGAAGCACTTATCCCAACGGAAAGATCCGTGATTATTATGGTATTGTAGCCCAGAGTGTGGAGCAGAATATTCCAGGTGTCATCATAGAGCATGCATTTATCAGCAGCCCTTATGACGCAGTTAATTTCCTCAGCACCAATGCGAAACTGAAGAAGATCGGTGAGGCAGATGCCAGAGCCATCATCCGTTACTGTAAGCAGCTTCCGGCGAAGAAACCAACACCTGCACCGACTGTGGCTCCGGATGCATTCACAGGATGGAAAGAGAAGAATGGATATTTCTATTATTATATTAATTCCAAGAGACAGAGAAACCAGATCCTGAATCTGAATGACGGAATCTATTATGTAAATCAGGAAGGCCAGCGCCAGTATGGATGGCACACGGTAAATGGAAAAAAATATTACTTCCAGAAAGACGGCAAGGCACAGCTGGGATGGATGGAAAAGAATGGAAGTTATTATTACTTTGACCAGACGACAGGAACTATGTATAAAGATATCATGATGGTTTCCGCTGACGGAAAGCTGTACATTTTCGGTAAAAATGGAAAGAGATGCAGCAGATGGACAGAATATCAGGGAAAGAAATATTTCATTAATAAATCCGGCTATGCACAGACAGGCTGGCTGAAAGTAAGTGGAAAGTGGTATTACTTCCATAAGAAAAATGCATATATGTACAAAAACCGCACAGCAGTTACTTCCACAGGAAAGAAATATATCTTTAACTCCAAAGGTGTATGTACAAACAGAAAATAATATAATCACACAGAAATTGTAAATAGTAATCAAAAGGTCCTGAGATATATCCAGGACCTTTTGTAGATAAAGCGTACAAAGAGACAGATTAAAGAGGTAAGTATGGATAAAAAAATAGTCATCATCGGAGCCAACGATTTCCAGAAACCGTTGATCCAAAAAGCCGGTGAAATGGGATATGAGACACATGTGTTTGCATGGAGAGACGGAGCGACAGGAGCCAGGTATGCGGATCATTTTTATGATATAAGTATTACAGAACATAAGAAGATTCTGAAGGAATGTGAGAGAATAAAGCCCCAGGCTGTGGCAACCATAGGATCAGATCTGGCAAATATTACCGTGCAGTATCTGGCAGAGAAACTGGGGCTTCCGGGAAACAGCAGGGAATGTATCTGTTGTTCCACCAATAAATATGCCATGCGTCAGGCCATGAAAGCAGCTGGTGTTTCTGTGCCTTATTTCCAGGTAACAGATGGGAAAGAGACGGAGAAGATCACCGTGCCCTCATATCCTGTGATTGTGAAACCAACAGACAGATCCGGAAGCCGTGCCATTACCAGAGTGGCGAGACATGAAGATCTGCAGGAAGCGGTCAGGAATGCCATAGACCAGTCTTTTGAGAAAAAGGCGATCATTGAGGAATATCTGTCAGGGCAGGAATACAGTATGGAAGCCATCAGTTATGAAGGAACCCATACCTGTCTGGCTGTCACGAAGAAATTCACCACAGGGGATCCCCATTATATTGAGATCGGACATCTACAGCCGGCACCTCTGGAACCGGAATTAAAAGAGAAGATCATAAAAGAAATCTTTTGTGCCCTGGATGCACTGAAGATCCGAAACGGCGCGTCCCACAGTGAGTTCCGGGTAGATGAGAAGGGAAAGGTACACATCATAGAAATCGGTTCCCGTATGGGCGGAGACTGCATCGGTTCCCATCTGGTACCTCTTTCCACAGGACAGGATTTCGTGAAAATGGTAGTGCAGACTGCAGCAGGAGAGAAGCCGGAACTGAACTGCAGGCCTTTGCAGAAATGTTCTGCCATACGCTTTATTATGGATCAGAAGGATCTGGAAACATTGAAACACATAGAAGAAAAATACCCTCAGAATGTGGTGGAAAAGGTGTTGGAAGGCCAGCCGGGAACCCATCCGGTAACAGACAGTTCCAGCCGTTTCGGTTTTTATATTTTTCAGACAGATACTATGGAAGAAACAGAACAGATGCAGCTCTGGAAGTAAAGGTTGACAGCCAATACTAATAAGAGATAAGATAAAAGTAATGTCCTGCTGCAGATGGCAGCAGATTTAACCGAATCAAACAAGCAGCGAATGCGGATCATGAACATCCGCCTGACGAGGAGCAGTTTATGAAGAAACTGATGATTCTGGGAGCCAGCTATTCACAGCTCCCTCTGATAAATAAAGCCAGAGAAATGGGGATTTATACCATTGCAGCCAGTACGCCCGGGGACTGGCCGGGATTTGACGCAGCTGATGAGAGCGCTTTTGTGGATATTTCCGACCCGGAAGCGATCCTTGCACAAGCCCGCAGACAGCAGATCCACGGAATTACCACCTGTTGTCTGGACACAGGGGTTCCTGCCATTGGAACAGTGTGTGAGAAAATGGGGCTTCGGGGCCCGTCAGAAAAAGCAGCTCGAACTGCGTCCAATAAATATAAGATGAAGGAAGCATTCAGGGAAGCCGGGGTGCAGACAGCCAGACATATCTGTATCCATAACAGGGAAGAACTGGTTCATGCACTGGATGAGCTGAATTTCCCGGTGGTGGTCAAGGCTGTGGACCTGATGGGAAGCAGGGGGATTTTCCGCTGCAATACCAGACAGGAAGCTCTGGATAATTATGAGAAGACCATGGAAGCTACCAGACAGGAGTATTGCCTGATAGAGGAATTTATAGAAGGAACACTTTTCGGCGCAGAAGCTATGATGAAGGACGGAAAGCTGGTTTACTGCATGATCGATAATACGGAGAGCTTTATCAGTGCAGTGCCGACTCCGGTAGGCCATTCCATTCCATTCGAAGGTGGACAGACACTGGAGCTTCAGGCACAGGAACAGGTTCAGGCAGCCATTGAGGCAGTAGGGCTGGATAATTGTCCTGTAAACTGTGATCTGATCCATAAAGAGGGAAAGGTCTATGTAATTGAGATCACAGGCCGCGCAGGTGCTACCTGCCTTCCGGAACAGATAGGACTTTACTACGGGATTAATTATTATGAAGCAATCATCCGCCTGGCTATGGATATGGAAGTGGAGAGCCTGTTTGCACAACCGCCCTGCACAGCCAGTATTTCCCATACACTGATGTCAGACAGGGACGGAACAGTAAAGGCAATAAACAACTGCAATGAGCAGACAGAGGATATCGTAGACCTGTCCTTTAATGTCGAACCCGGGGAAATGATCCATGCCTACAGAAACGGCAGGGACAGACTGGGCCAGGTGATCGTCAAAGGCAGCAGTCTGCCCGTATGCCGGGCAAGGCTTGCAGAAGTTTTGGCGAAAATAGAGATTGAATTTGAAGAGTAATTATGGGAAAATGAATTATTATGAAAAAATATGCTGAGAAAAAGAATGCAGGGCTTTTTATAGTACTGCATATCAGTCTGCTGTTCAGCTCCCTGAGCGGTGTGTGCTCGAAGATGGCAGCAGCCCAGACTGACTTGAAAGGCTTTGGTATGTGGTATTTCGCAGTACTTCTGATCATGGCAGTTTATGCAGTGATCTGGCAGCAGATCCTGAAGAAACTTCCGCTGACAGTTGCCTATGCAAACAAGCCGGTGAGCCTGATATGGGGAATGGTTTGGGGAACACTGATCTTTAAAGAAACAATAACCTGGAATATGATCCTGGGTGCAGTGATCATTTTCGCAGGAATCTATCTGGTGGTGACTGCTGATGAATAGTTTACAGATTTCCATATGCATCCTGATCCTGTCCGTATTTATCGCGTCTGTATCCCAGATCCTGCTGAAAATATCTGCAAATAAGACTTATTCCTCCAGGATCAGGGAATATCTGAATGTTTACGTAATCTTCGGATACGGACTTTTATTTCTCTCTACACTGCTCACCATGATCGCACTGAAAAGAGTGCCTTTGTCCTGGTCACCTGTAGTGGAATCCAGCAGCTACATTTTTGTATCTGTAATGGGATATCTGGTGCTGAAAGAGAGATTTACGAAAAAGAAAATGACGGGACTGCTGGTGATCCTTATCGGGATTCTGGTATTTTCCCTTTAAGAGATCGTTACAGAGAAGAGGAAAAAAGATGCTATTATCCATAGTGATCCCATGCTACAGATCTGCCCATACTATCAGTAAGGTGGTAGAGATGAGCATGGAAGTGATCGATAAAATAGAAGGGCTGGACTGTGAATTCGTGCTGGTCAATGACTGCTCCCCGGATAACACTTATGAGGCTATCCAGGCACTGGCAGAGAAATATCCCAATGTGAAGGGAATCGACCTGGCGAAGAATTTCGGACAGCACAATGCTATCATGGCGGGAATGCATCAGGCCCAGGGAGATTATATCATGGGAATGGACGATGACATGCAGACCCACCCGTCCCAGATCCCTGCCTTTATTGAGAAAATGAACGAAGGCTATGATGTGGTTTTCGGTATCTATAAGAAGAGAAAATTTGGTTTTCTGAAAAATCTCACAAGCAAGATCGCATCCTTTATCGTGTGGCATATGGTGGAGCGTCCCAAGGGACTGGAAGCCAGCAATTTCTGGTGCTGCAGGAAGTATGTGAGGGATGAGATCGTACAGTATACAGGATATAATCTGTATCTGCAGATTTTGTTTTATCGGACTACACGACATATCGCGAATATTGAGATCGAGCATTTCTCCAGGGAAGAGGGAAGCTCCAATTATAATTTCAAAAAAGCATTCCGGCTGTTTATGTCCTTTATGAATTATACAGTGATCCCTCTTCGGATCGCGGAGGTGATGGGCACACTGTTTTCCATTGCAGGATTTATCGGCGCCATTGCAGTCTTTATACAGAAAATGATCCGGCCGGATATGGCTGTGGGATGGAGTTCCCTGATGTGTGCCATGCTCCTGTTCTTCGGAATTACTTTCCTGATTCTGGGAGTGCTGGGGGAATATGTGGGCAAGCTGATCCTGAACCAGAATAAGACTCCGCAGTTCGTGATCAGGGAAACTGTAAACATAGATAAGAAAGCAAAGGAACAAAAAGAGAATGATTGATTTTAACAGACCTGCGTTCGTAGGTTCAGAACTGGAGTATATTCAGGATGCCATTCACAGAGGAATGCTCTGTGGGGATGGCATTTATACAAAGAAGTGCTCACAGTGGATGGAGAAGGAATTTGACGTCAGCCGGGTTATGCTGACCACATCCTGCACCCATGCGCTGGAGATGGCAGCCTTTCTCTGTGATATTCAGCCGGGTGACGAGGTGATCATGCCCTCCTATACCTTTGTGTCTACTGCAGACGCTTTTGTACTGAGGGGAGCGAAGATCGTATTCGTGGATATCCGCCCGGATACCATGAATCTGGATGAGAAGCTGATCGAACAGGCCATCACGCCGAAGACGAAGGTGATCGTGCCTGTCCACTATGCAGGAGTGGCCTGTGAGATGGATACGATCATGGATATTGCACACAGACACGGCCTGAAAGTTGTGGAAGATGCAGCCCAGGGCGTGGATGCCTGTTATAAAGGCAAAGCACTGGGAACCATCGGAGATTTCGGATGCTACAGCTTCCATGAGACCAAAAATTTCACCATGGGAGAAGGGGGTGCCCTTCTTTTCCAGAAGGAAGAATATCTGGAGAAGGCCGAGATCCTGAGAGAAAAGGGAACAGACAGAAGTAAATTTTTCCGGGGCCAGGTGGACAAATACCGCTGGATGGATTACGGTTCTTCTTATCTTCCCAGCGAGCTGAATGCGGCATATTTGTATGCACAGCTTGAGGCGAAGGATAAGATTCAGAAGAAGCGTATGGAGATTTATGAGTATTATCATCGCAACCTGGCAGATCTGGCAGCAGAGGGCAAGGTAGAACAGCCTTATGTCCCACAGGAGTGTGAACATAATGCGCATATGTATTATCTTAAGGTAAAAGATATGAAAGTCCGTACCAGACTTCTGGCATACCTGCGGGAAAACGGAATCTGCAGTGTGTTCCATTATGTACCTCTTCATTCTGCGCCTGCAGGACAGAAGTTCGGCAGATTTGCAGGGGAAGATGTATACACTACGAAAGAGAGCGAGCGCCTTCTGCGACTTCCTATGTTCTATAACCTGGACATGGAAGATGTAAAAAGGATCGTAGATGTGATTCATAAATTTCAGGAATTCTGATTGATCCTGATGAAAGCAACTTATAATCAGCTCATAATTGAAACAGGAAACTTCCGGACTGCAGTGATCTGCACAGCTTCCGGTAAAAATATATCAAAAGAAAAGAGGAAACGAAAATGGGAAAAATAAAAGTTACAGAATGTGGCGGAATTAAAGGATTAAAAGTAGTAGAGCCAACAGTCTTCGGAGATGCAAGAGGCTACTTTATGGAAACTTATAACTACAATGATTTCAAAGAAGCAGGAATTGATGTGGAATTCGTACAGGATAATCAGTCCAGCTCCCATAAAGGGGTTCTCCGTGGACTTCATTTCCAGATCAATTATCCGCAGGATAAACTGGTACGTGTAGTAAACGGTGAGGTATTTGACGTTGCAGTGGACCTTCGTGAAGGATCTGAGACTTACGGCAAATGGTTCGGAGTTGTTCTCTCCGCAGAGAACAAGAAACAGTTCTTTATTCCTAAGGGATTCGCACATGGATTCCTGGTACTTTCCGAACATGCGGAATTCGTTTACAAATGCTCTGATTTCTATCACCCGAACGATGAGGGCGGACTGATCTGGAATGACCCGGATATCGGAGTAGAATGGCCGATCCCGGAGGGAATGGAATTAAGCTTCTCAGATAAAGATACCAAATGGGGAAGCTTCAAGGATTACCGCAAATAGGAGAACGAGAGATTGAAGACGATTTTTTCTTTACCCATGGACATTTACAAAAACAGACGGCTTGTGGCGAAGCTGGCGAAAAATGACTTCAAAACAAGATATGCAGGTTCGTATCTGGGAATCGTATGGGCATTTATCCAGCCTGTTATCACCATTCTGGTATACTGGTTTGTTTTCTCAGTAGGATTCCGTTCAGGAACCGGTGATCTGGGAGTGCCTTTTGTCCTGTATCTGGTGGCAGGTATTGTACCCTGGTTCTTTTTCCAGGATGCCCTGATCGGCGGAACCAATTCCATGCTGGAATATAATTATCTGGTAAAAAAGGTAGTATTCAACATCAGCGTGCTTCCGGTGGTCAAGATCATCTCTGCCATGTTTGTACATGTATTTTTCGTGCTGTTTACCATTATTCTGTATGCAGCGTATGGAAGAATGCCTGATATTTACTATCTGCAGCTGATCTATTACACAGGATGCGTGTTTATTCTGGTGCTGGGCTTATCCTACGCCACTAGTGCCATTGTAATCTTTTTCAGGGACCTGACACAGATCATCAATATTATACTTCAGGTAGGAGTGTGGCTTACACCGATCATGTGGATTGTGGAAACTTCTCCTCTTCAGGGACATCCGGTGATCATGAAGATCCTGAAACTGAATCCGATGTACTATATTGTTTCCGGATACAGAGATACGTTTCTTATGAAAACCTGGTTCTTCCAGCATGCGGGATGGACTGCTTATTTCTGGGTATTCACCATCCTGTGCTTCCTGTTTGGCAGCTGGGTATTTAAACGTCTGCGCATCCATTTTGCGGATGTATTATAATACGGGTTACGTGTGAACGATAACTGATGAGGAACCACCTGGCTCCTGATATTATAGAAATGTAGTGGAAAGGAAAGAACGTGGAAAACAAGAAAGTAATTCAGGTGAAAAATCTCACCAAAATGTATAAATTATATGATAAGCCTTCAGATCGTCTCAAAGAAGCTCTGGGGCTTACCAAAAAGAAACTTTATAAAGAGCATTATGCACTGCGTGATGTAAACTTCGATATTCAGGAAGGGGAATGCGTGGGTATTATCGGAACCAATGGTTCCGGTAAATCCACGATCCTGAAGATCATCACCGGTGTTCTGACTCCTACCCAGGGAGAAGTGAAGGTAGACGGACGTATCTCTGCCCTGCTGGAGCTGGGAGCCGGATTTAATATGGAATATTCCGGCCTGGAGAATGTATACCTGAATGGTACCATGATCGGATTTTCCAAAGAGGAGATCGATGCCAGACTGGACGATATCCTGGAATTCGCAGACATTGGAGATTTTATCCACCAGCCTGTTAAGACATATTCCAGCGGTATGTTCGTGCGTCTGGCTTTTGCTGTCGCTATCAATATTGATCCGGAGATCCTGGTGGTAGATGAGGCACTGTCTGTAGGAGACGTATTCTTCCAGGCCAAGTGCTACCATAAATTCGAAGAATTTAAGAAGCAGGGAAAGACCATCCTGTTCGTAAGCCATGATCTCAGCAGTGTATCCAAGTACTGCGACAGAGTTATCCTGCTGAACAAAGGTGTGAAGCTGGATGAAGGTTCTCCGAAACAGATGGTAGACCTGTACAAACAGCTTCTGGTAGGACAGGATCCTGTGAAACAGCAGGAGGCAGATAAAGAGAAAAAGGCAGCAGTACAGTCCGAAGGCACAGGCAATTTCCAGGCCAACCCCAACATGCTGGAGTATGGAAACCGCATGGCTGAGATCATTCATTTCGAAGTCCTTGATGACAGGGGAATGCTTTCCAATACCATCGAAAAAGGAACGGAGTTTAAGATCCGCATGAAGGTTCATTTCAATGAGGATATCCAGGAGCCGATCATGGCGTATACCTTTAAGAATATTAAAGGAACGGAGATCACAGGAACCAACACCATGTTTGAGAAGGCACAGGTTGCCAGATCAGGTGCCGGTGATGAATGTACAGTCACTTTCACTCAGAACATGGACCTCCAGGGAGGGGAATATCTGCTGTCCTTTGGCTGTACCGGTTACAAGGACGGGGATTTCACTGTGTTCCACAGACTTTATGATGCCTGCAATATTACAGTAGTATCCAGTAAGAATACAGTAGGCTTTTATGATATGAATTCCAGAATAGAAATTCAGTGTGAGGAATAAATATGGGAGAAAAAATAGGAAAAGTATTCCTGGATGATACCTTATATCCGGGACAGGATTTATACAGCGACGGTGTCATCGAGGATGAGCTGCTGGAGATCGCCAGGGATTATCACCCGGAGGAATTTAACCGCGTGATCCGGGAGAGGGAAAGCTGGCCCATTCTCTATCATTTTTCCCATATCAGGGAAAACATCTTAAGCTGGCTTCCTTTTACAGGGGAAGAAAAGGTGCTGGAGATCGGTTCCGGCTGTGGCGCTGTTACAGGTGCACTCTGCAGGAAGGCGAAAGAAGTGACCTGTATTGAACTTTCCATGAAACGAAGCAGGATCAACGCCTACAGGCACAGAGATCAGGATAACCTGAAGATCCTTGTGGGAAATTTCCAGGAGATCGAAAAAAACCTTACTGAGAAATATGATTATATTACACTGATCGGTGTATTTGAATACGGGGAGGCCTATATTCAGAGCCAGGATCCGTATGTGGATTTCCTGAAGATCATTTCCAGACATCTGAAACCCGATGGAAAGATCGTGCTTGCCATTGAGAACCGCCTGGGACTGAAATACTGGGCAGGATGTACGGAAGATCATTTCGGAACCTTATTCGAAGGGCTGGAAGGATATCCCAGAACCAGCGGTGTAAAGACTTTTACACAGAAGGAATTCAGGGGAATCTTACAGAAAGCAGGGGATTTAAAAGCTGCCTGGTATTATCCATTCCCGGATTACAAGTTCCCAATGACTATCTATTCCGATGAGCATCTGCCTGCCAGAGGTGAGCTGAACCGTACGGAATACAATTTCGACAGATTCCGTCTGCAGCTGTTTCAGGAGTCACCGGTATATGACACTTTGCTGGAAAATGATCTCTATCCGCAGTTCGCCAATTCTTTCTTACTTCTGATCGGGAAAGAACAGCCGGAACTGAAGACTGTTTATGCGAAATTCTCCAATGAGAGAGACCGCAGATTTGCCATCTGCACAGAGATCACCAGGGATGAACAGGGCAGTCTGGGAGTAAAGAAACTTCCGGAAACAAAGGAAGCCACAGAACATATCCGCAGACTTTCCAGAATTTGTACAGAGCTGAAGAAATTATATCAGAGTGCGGGAATCCAGGTAAATGAATGCAGAGACAACAGCAATACGGATGACAGTAAATGTGCGGCAGAGCTTGAATTCCTTAATGGGATCACCCTGGAAGATAAACTGGATACTCTTCTGAAAGAAGGCAGAACCGATGCAGTGGAGGAATTACTGTTTACCTATATTGAGAAAGTAAAACAGATCCATGAGAAAGAAAGTTTCCAGAAAACACCGGAATTTATCCAGGTATTCGGAGATGTGGATCTGAAAGAAGGACTGAAATGTGCCCCTGTTTCCAATATTGATTTCCTTCCTGCCAATATTATTCTGGAGGAAGAGAAGACCACAGTAATCGATTATGAGTGGACGTTCTTTTTCCCGATACCTTCCCAGTTTCTGGTTTACCGTCTCATCCACTATTATCTGGAGAGCGATGGTAAACGTGAGAGCCTGAAAGACCTGGATTTCTATGGAAAAGCAGGGCTCACAGAGAAAGACTGCAGGGTATACGGGGAAATGGAAAAGAATTTCCAGCGCTATATACTGGGAAGCCACACAGCCATGCTCAGCCTCTATGACAGAATTTCCCCGGGCAAAGCAGACGCAGTGCAGTTTTATGAGGAAAAGAAGCTGGAAGCATTACAGAATCTGCAGATCTTCTGGGATGCAGGAAAGGATTTCTGTGAGGCGGATTCCGGGAAATATCCTGTGAGAAACCACAGGGTACAGGTGGAATTAAAGCTTCCTGCCAATACTGCGAAACTTCGTCTGGATCCCGGTGAACTGCGAAGCGGTGTGAAGATCCATAAACTTCTCTGGGATAATAAAGTTCCGGCAGCATTTGCTACAGAAGGGTTCCGCCTGGAGGAAGACACACTTTACTTCGGCGGGGAAGATCCCCAGATCATTATCACAGAGATTCCGGAAGGGACCTCTTCCCTGATGATCGATCTGGAATTCCTGGATGAGAAGAAAACAGGACAGAAATTCTGGAATGCCTACCGCGAGCAGGAAAGACAAAAAGGGCAGCTGATGGAAGAACTGAAGAGAAAAGAGAAGCTGGTCCGTACCGTAGAAAGCAGCAAAATGTGGAAAGCCTACAGACATGTAAAGAAGATCTGAGAGATATAAATGTAAAAGGTACGAACGTACAGGAGTATAAGAAGGGTGTAACTATGGCGAAAATACTTTGGAGTGTGGATGAAAAGAAATATAACGATAAAAATGCACATACTCTGATCCTTACAGGCTGGGCTGCAAGCACAGAGAAGAAACCATGCAGCTTTATCCTGCAGGGGAATGGAAATGTAAATGAAAATATTTCCATTCCTGAGCCTTTCCGTTTCGACAGAGCAGACGTGGCCGGAAATTTCCCGGAACTTGCAGGGATCACAGATGCAGGCTTCACTGTGGAGATCCCCCAGGTGCTGGATCTGGCAGGAGAATACGGAAATCTGGAGTTTTTTGTAACAGACGGAGAAGAACAGGAGAAGATCTGGGGGGCATCTGCGGAAGAAATAAGAAATTTCTGCGCAGACTGCCTGATGGAATACCGGATCGACCGGGAACAGATCCTGGGCAAATCTACACTGATGGTGGATGGCTGGGTGCTGGATCAGAGAGGTACAGATGAGGTACTGGTAGAGGATAAGAATGGTATCCCTGTGAAATGTACCATTACCAGAGGCCGCAGGCCGGACGTGGAAGAAGAACGTAAGATCCAGGCAGAAGGAAACCGTGAGATCGGTTTTTCCATTTCCGTGGATCTGCAGGAAACAGGGAACCGTGACCTGTACATCCGTTTCCAGGGACCGGAGACACAGAAGACGTATGTGGTGGATGTCCGCAGGCTGAAAGCTGAGAAATCTGTGTTACGCCAGAGAATGAATCTGCTGGCCTGGGAGAATAAAGATAAGAATCTGGAATATATCAGGGAAAAAGGCCTGGGAGAGTTTGTCCGTTATGTGGGAACCTATCAGCCGGAAGGTGTTTCCCAGGACTATGAAGAATGGCTGAAGGATCATGCAGCAGGAAAGAAAGAACTGAAAAGACAGAAAGCGGCAGTATTTTCCAGCAGTCCTCTCATCAGTATCGTGATCCCTCTGTATAACACGCCACTGGAATATCTGAAAGAAGTGATCGATTCTGTGATCGCCCAGACTTACAGTAACTGGCAGCTCTGTCTGGCAGACGGCAGTGAGGGCGATGAGATCAGGGAACTCCTGAGAAAGAAATATAAAAAGGAAATCCGAATTTCTTATAAAAAACTCACGGAAAACAAAGGGATTTCAGAGAATACCAATGCAGCCATCAAGCAGGCGATGGGGGATTATATCATGCTCTGCGACCACGATGATGTGGTGGCACCGGATGCTTTGTTTCATATTGTGAAGGCCATCACCGAGCAGAAAGCAGATGTGATCTACACAGATGAAGATAAAGTCAGCATGGACGGAAAGCATTATTTCGAACCTAATTTCAAACCGGATTTCAATCTGTTCAGATTAAGGGAGAACAATTACATCTGCCATATCTTCGTAGTGAAAAGGGAAATCCTGGAGCAGACAGGAACCTTCCGCTCAGAGTATGACGGAGCCCAGGACTTTGACCTGATCCTGCGTTGCTGTGAGAAGGCAGAATGCATCGTTCATGTGCCGAGAGTTCTTTATCACTGGAGAAGCCATATGAATTCCACAGCTGCCAACCCGGAGAGCAAGCGCTATGCATTTGAGGCAGGGAAAAGAGCAGTGGAAGCCCATTATGAAAGAATGGGAATCCCAGCTGAAGTGGAACTGACAGACCGTCCCGGATGGTACAGAAGTCACGTGAAGATAGAGGGAGAGCCTATGATCTCCATCATTATTCCCAATAAAGACCATATGGAAGACCTGGAACTGTGTGTTTCTTCCATCGAAGAAAGATCCACCTGGAAGAATTATGAAATCCTGGTTGTGGAGAATAACAGCGAAAAGAAAGAAACATTTGGATATTATGAGGAACTTCAGAACCGTTATGACAACGTAAGAGTCCTTACCTGGAAAAAAGAATTCAACTATTCTTCCATCAATAATTTCGCAGTAAAAGAGGCAAGAGGCCAATACCTTCTGTTTCTGAACAATGACGTGGAGGTCATCACCCACTCCTGGATGGAGGAAATGCTTCAGATCTGTCAGCAGGAAGGTGTGGGAGCTGTAGGAGCCAAGCTTTATTATCCGGATGACACCATCCAGCATGCAGGTGTGGTCATGGGCCTTGGCGGGATCGCAGGGCATATCATGTGCAAGGCACCGCGGGAAGAGATCGGTTATATGGGGCGTATGGTATGCGTCCAGGAGATCAGTGCAGTCACTGCGGCATGCATGATGGTAAAGACTTCTGTATTTAAGAAAGCAGGGGGCTTTGATGAAGAGCTGAGAGTAGCGTTCAATGATATCGACCTCTGCATGCAGATCAGGCATATAGGAGAGAAGATCGTCTTTACGCCATATGCAGAACTGTATCATTATGAGTCCAAATCCAGAGGACTGGAAGATACACCGGAGAAGCAGCTTCGTTTCTCGAAAGAAGTGAAGTGCTTCCGCAGAAAATGGGACAGAGAGCTGCTGAAGGGAGATCCTTATTACAGCCCGAACCTGTCACTGAAAGAAGGAGACTGCTCCTTGCGAAAAGAAGAAAGAAATGGGGAGTATCATGCCTAAGGAAATATTTGAAGTAACAAGAGAAAGATTTCATCTGTTAGACCGGAATCAGTATATCGTACAGGGAACCTGGCCGAAAGAAGCGAAGATGGAAGCCTGCCTGGATGACCGGAAGCTGAAGACCACAGTGAAAAAGGTGGAGATGGTCAGTGCACTGGAGCGTTTTAAGGATCCTGATCTTATGCGCGGCGAACAGATCACTGCCGTACTGGAAATGCCGGACAGCCTGAAAGAGTTTAAGAAACTGGTGATCTATGCGGACCAGCCGGATAAAAGAACTGTATGGTTTTCCATTTCCGCCAGTGAGCTGGAGAAGAAAAGAGACAAACCCCAGGTGTATTTCGAGGAGGAAAAAGTTCAGCAGGGAATGGTCCGTTTAAGAGGCTGGGCCATTGCTCCGACTTCTGTGGAGATCCGTATCTTCGATGAGAATAAGAAACCTCTGGCAGCAGAGATCCAGAGAACAGACCGTGTGGATGTAGACCAGCTTTATGAAGAGCTGGAAAACCCTGAGAAAACCGGTTTCTTTACAGAGGTGACCAATGTCTCCGGCAAATGTCTGTATGTGGTTTTCAAAGCAGGAGATAAAAAGACAATAAAGATCGTTCCCCTCAGAAAGATCGAAGTCCTTGCGAAAAAAGTAGATAAATATGCGAAAAAAGGAATCCGCTACTGGAAATCCCAGGGCGGTGCTGCATTGGCAGGAAAGATCATCTCCAAGGTAAAGACTGCCTCTACCAGAGAGATTCCTTATCAGAAGTGGATTACCCGCCATCTTCCGGGAAAAGCAGAGCTGGAGAAACAGAGAAGGACGAAACTGAAATACAGTCCGAAGATCTCCATCGTGGTACCTCTTTATAAAACTCCGGAGAAATATCTCAGAAGACTGGTGGAATCGGTACAGGAACAGACCTACTCCAACTGGGAACTGTGTCTGTCTGACGGAAGCGGCGCAGATTCTCCTGTTGCAGGAATCCTGAAACAGCTGGCTGCCTCAGACAAAAGGATCAAAGTGATCCCTCATGACAGTGCCCTTCAGATCTCAGAGAATACAAACAGCGCCATCGAAGCTGCCACTGGTGATTTTATTGCTTTCGCAGATCATGATGACGAGCTTACTCCTCATGCATTGTTTGAATGTGTGAAGGCACTGAACGATCATTCGGGGACACTGGTGGTTTATTCAGATGAAGACAAGATGTCCATGGACGGACATAAATTCTTCCAGCCGCATTTCAAGCCGGACTATAACCCGGATCTTCTTTGCACAGTAAACTATATCTGTCATTTATTTGTAGTGTCACGTAAGGTCATTGACCAGGTGGGAATGCTGCGTAAAGAATTTGACGGAGCCCAGGATTATGATTTCATTTTCCGTTGTGTGGAAGCTGTGAAGGATGAGGAAATCTATCATGTGCCGAAGATCTTGTATCACTGGCGCTGCCACGAAGATTCCACTGCCGAGAACCCGGAGAGCAAGACGTATGCATTTGAGGCAGGAAGAAGAGCAGTGCAGGAGCACTATAACAGAACCGGCATTCAGGCGAAGGTTCTGGACGGAGAATTCCTGGGACTGTACAGAACAGAATTTATCCGTGATCATAATCCGCTGATCTCCATTATCATTCCCAATAAAGATCATATTGACGATCTGAAACGCTGCATGGACTCCATAGACCAGAAGTCCACGTATCAGAATTATGAATATGTGATCGTGGAGAATAACAGTACAGATCCTGCAACTTTTGAATATTATAAAAAGCTGGAAGCAGAGAATGAGAAAGTTCATGTGGTTTACTGGGATGGAGTATTTAACTATTCTGCCATCAATAATTACGGAGCTTCTTTTGCCAGAGGTGAATATTTCCTGCTCCTGAATAATGATACGGAGATCATCAACCCCAACTGTCTGGAGGAACTGCTGGGATACTGCATGCGAAGTGATGTAGGTGCAGTTGGCGCCAGATTATATTACGAAGACGATACTATCCAGCATGCCGGTGTAGTAATCGGCTTCGGCGGAATTGCCGGACACTGTTTCGTACTTCAGCCCAGAGGAACCACAGGCTACTGCCACAGGATCATCTGTGCCCAGGATTACAGCGCAGTCACTGCAGCCTGCATGATGGTGAAACGTACTGCTTTCGAAGAAGTGGGCGGACTTTCCGAGGAACTGCAGGTAGCCTTTAATGACATTGATTTCTGCATGAAATTAAGAAAAGCAGGATATCTGATCGTATACAATCCATATGCGGAACTGTATCATTACGAATCCAAATCCAGAGGTCTGGAAGATACGCCGGAAAAGGTGGCAAGGTTTAACCGTGAGATATCTGTCTTCGAGAAAAGATGGCCGGATATCCTCAGAAACGGTGATCCTTATTACAATCCGAACCTTACATTGAAGAGCCAGGACTTCTCCCTGAAGCGGATTTAGGAGGACGTGCATGAAAAAGGGTATGAAATTAAATAAAGAATCTCAAACAAGGCTGCTGCTTCTGGCAGCTTTGTTTGTCAGCTGCCTTTTTATTTTTCGAAGTTATCTGTTCGGGGATTCGGTGCTGGTGTTTGATGATGTAGGGGGAGATACCTGGCAGCAGTATACCATGCATTATGCTTCTATTGTGAACCATCTGCGGGCGGGGAATTTTTCCCTGTGGGATTTCACCAATGGAATGGGAACCAATATGTTTTCCCTGAGTCTTTTTGACCCGTCCCTGATCCTTCTGTACCTCATCGGCGTGGTGCTGGGACCGGCACATATGCTGTTCTATCTGGTCTGGCTGCAGGTTCTGAAAGTTCTGGCAGCAGGCTGGGTGTTTTATCTGTTCCTGTCTGAGTTTACATACAGCAGACAGGCGAAATTCCTGGCTGCTTTTGCCTATGGCATGAACGGATATCTGATGGTATGGGGACAGCATTACCAGTTTGGAATGGTAACCATCTATCTGCCGCTGATCCTTCTGTTCGAAGAGAAGTTCCTGAGAGGGGAAAAGGGAAAAGGATTTTTCCCTGTAGCTGTATTTTTAAGCGGGATCTACAGTGTGTATTTCTCCTATATGAGCCTGATCGCAGCAGGATTTTACCTGCTGTTTCGGATCGCCATGGAGGAAAAGTTAAGCTGGAAACAGCGTATGGGTAAATTTTTCGGCGGCTGTGGACAGATGCTTCTGGGGATCGGCATGAGTCTGGCTGCGTTTCTGCCTACAGCAGCGACACTGATGAATTCTTCCAGGATCACTTCCGGAGAAAACGGGATCGGTGCCCTGTTGAAGGCATGTTTTTCCCGCTACAGTATCGCTTATTATAAATGTCTGCTGATCCGTCCTTTCTCCACTAATCTGGAAAACCTTCAGACACTTGGAGACGGGAAATATGAGGGACTGGTGAATTATTACGAGGATCCGGTGTTGTTTTGCTCTACCCTGGCTGTGCTGGCGGCAGTGCAGTTCGTCTTTGTATTATGGAGAAGCCAGGAGAAAAAGCGTGTGAAGATTTCTCTTTATGCAGCCTGTGCCCTGACAGTGCTTCTGGTGCTTCTGCCGCTGGGAGGGACTGCGTTTAATGCCTTTACAGATCCTACCAACCGTTACACTTATATCCTGATGGTGCTGCTATTGCTGGTGACTGCCTGGATGTGGGATTATCTCAGGGCAGGAGGCAGGATCAGTATTCTAGCGCTGGCTGTTACAGCGGTTCTGATGATGAGGGCTTATATGACAGGATATGAGCAGAGCATTTTTAAAGAATACAGGATCAACGCGCTGATCCTGGCAGTCACCGGCTGTGTGATGTTACTCTGCATCCTCTGCCTGGGATTTGTGAAAAATCAGTCCCCGCGCAGTCTTAAAGTGAGAAAGGTGGCAACAGGGTTTCTGGCAGCAGCGCTTCTGGTGAATGTGATATCTGAAGGCGGGATCACCTATGTAGATCGTGTGGTTTTGAAAAAGACAGACGCACCTGCAGATCAGATTCCGGAGCAGATGGAGGTTTATGCAGCGGCTGCCCAGGCAGAAGATTCTGAGGAAAAGAGCAGAGCTGTTTTTTATAAGCCGCAGACCTATTTCACAGAGCTGTACAGACAGGATCTTCAGGATGCACTGAATTATCTGAAAGAGACAGATCCGGAATTTTACAGAGTGGAGAAAGATTATTCTTCTGCAACCTATACCATGGATTCCCTGGCACAGGGATACAGAGGAATCAGCACGTATAATTCCGTATTGAACGGGAATCTGAAAGAATTCGTAGATGTATGTTATCCGGAACTTTATTATATGGATCAGAACCGTTATGCGTTCTGGCCCAATGCAGAGGATAACTTCCTGGCGGCATTTACCGGTGTCCGCTACCTGCTTTCCAAGAGCGGGGATCTGGACAGCAGTAAATATGAGCTGATGCAGCAGTTTGGAGGGATTTACCTGTACAGGAATGTGCAGGAGGCGGCCACTGCCAGATTTTATGTAAATACCATTTCTGAGGATTCACTGAAAGAACTCTGTAATGAAGAAAACAGGGAAACACTTCTGGAGAATTCCCTGGCTCTGGAGGATGGCAGGGAGATAGAAGATCTGTCAGATCTGGAGGAAATTTCAGATGCACAGAAGAAGTCCTCCGTGGTGCTGAATGCACCGGAGAAAGATTCCTGCATTACAGGAACGGTATCTGCCCGGGCAGATGGCTATGTACTGTGCATGATCCCTTATGAAAACGGATGGACTGTTTCCGTGGACGGAGAAGAAGTGGAAACAGAGAAGGGGGATCTGGGATTTCTGGCATTCCCTGTTAAAGAGGGAGAACATCAGCTGACTATTACCTTCCATGCACCAGGCCTGAAAGCCGGTGCCGGAGCGAGCATTGTGTGCTGGATCATTTATTTCGGCATGCTTGGATATGGACGCAGAAGAAAGAGAAAGGCAGCGGTAAGCTGAGAGAGAAATTTATAGAGAATGGAATATAAAAACAGCCCGGAATGCAGGGGACGAGTTCAGAGATGCTCCCTGTATTTCAGGCTGTTTTTATGTTAGAAAAATTATGCTGCTGAAGCAATCTGCCACAGGTGGATAAACCTGCAAGCAGGATTTTTTCCTGTGTTACTTATGATTTTATCACCCGGATCATCAGAAACAGGAAGAACAGCAGGAATGCTGCGCCTATAGCTCCGATGATATAGTACGGTGCAGTTGTGTGGGAAACGGAGAAGTTCTGGGCTGCTTCCATATTCTTCTGGCCTGTTGCTGCAGCGTCATCTGTCTGTTGCTCTACATTCTCCAGGATTGCAGTACCTACCGGTGTACCTCCGAAATAGTACTGTCTGGTGATCTGGCCATCTGAAGAACTGTCCTCTGTGGTAAGGGCATCTGCTCCGGTTCCGGCAGGAACGATCACTGTACCGCCGGAAAGACGGTTGAAGTCATCATCCGGAAGTGTCAGAGGAGTGAAATTATCAAATCCGTAATTCAGAAGTGCAATAGCCTCGTCATCTGTCACGCCGGATGCACCGTTTAAGACGACACATACCAGCTTCATGTTGTTCTTGGAAGCTTCACATACCAGAGTACTTCCGGATGCTTCTGTGTAGCCTTCTTTTCCTCCGATACATGGCTCATAGTAGCTGTCACTTGAACTGTTAATCATGGTGAAATTATTGGTCAGTACACGGTCACCGCCGGAAACATTGGTGGCAGGGATGGTATAGGAAGTGGTTTGGGCAATGGTACGGAAAGTATCGTTGGCCATGGCAGCTTCCATGATCAGTGCCATATCGTGTGCGGTAGTATGCTGATTCTCATCTGGAAGACCGGTAGGATTGGTAAAGACTGTATTGGTACACCCAAGCTCCTGGGCACGCGTATTCATGGCTGCTACGAAATCCTCTACAGAACCGCTGATATGCTCGGCTACCTGCAGGGCAATATCATTGGCGGATGCGACCATAATGGCGTAGAGACACTGTTCCATGGTGAATACTTCATCCAGCTGTGCGGAGATATTGGCTCCTCCGTCTGTTACGCCGGATACGCCGGTAGCGGTCATGGTGACCTGGTCATCCAGACTGGAATTCTCCAGAGCCATCAGACAGGTCATAACCTTTACTGCACTGGCAGGATATAAGGCTTGGTCTGCGTTCTTGGAATAGAGAACTGTATTGGTGGAGGTTTCCATTACAATGGCAGCAGTGGAAGAAATGTCCGAAGCCTGAGGCCATCCTTGGATCCCGTTGGTAGTTACGATAGAAGGATCTGCTGTCTGTACTGCTGTGTCGGCAGCTGTATCTGCTGTTTTTTCAGCTGCACGGACCGGGAGCTGGGTGAATAAAGTGGCAGTACCAAGTCCCAGCGCCAGAAGAGCCGCGCTGAATCGTTTCATTTTTTTCATGGTATTAAATACTCCTGTTTTCAGTCAGCCGATGTTAAGATCTCTGCTGACGATAAATATTATCATATATATGTATCATGTATGCAGATGCCGGATAATTGCATTTTTTTTGTCCAGGCATCAGCTTTAACATTATATCATATATTACAGCTTTCTTGCAAAAAATATCATACAATGTTAAAATAAAATATCTTTACATGGAAATTCGAGGTTACAATATGAGTAAACAGCAATCATCAGGGAGAAACATCCAGTGGACCAGAGTGTTAAAGAAGCTTTCTCCCTATACGATCCAGAAAGGATTCCGATATCTGAAACATTACGGACCGAAGGAATTCTGGATCCGGCTTCATGAGCGCTTCGAGCCGGAAGAGGTACCCTATGGCCCATGGTATGACGCCTATGTACCGGATGAGAAAACACTGGAGAAACAACGGACACATCAGTTTGCCTATGCACCCCAGATCAGTGTGGCAGTTCCTGCTTATCAGACCCCTACAGAGTTTCTGAAACAGATGATAGACAGTCTGATGGAACAGACTTATTCCAACTGGGAGCTCTGCATTGCCAATGCAAGCCCGGATAATGAAGAAATGCAGCGCGTCCTCGCAGATTATGCAGCCAGAGATCCCAGAGTGCGTTTCTGCAATCTGAAAGAGAATCTGGGGATCGCGGAGAACACCAACAGAGCATTTGACATGGCGAAAGGGGAATTCCTGGGACTTCTGGATCATGATGACCTTCTGGCACCCAATGCATTGTATGAGATCGTGAATATCCTGCAGGATCATCCTGAGGCGGACGCTGTCTACACAGACGAGGATAAAGTTACCACAGAGCTGGACGAGCATTTCCAGCCTCATCTGAAACCGGACTTTAATCTGGATCTTCTCCGCTCCAACAATTATATCTGCCATTTCTTCGTGGCGCGCAGATCAGTAGTGGAGCAGGTGGGCGGATTCAGAAAAGAATTCGACGGAGCCCAGGATTATGATTTTATTTTCCGCTGTACAGAAGAAGCCAGAGAAGTGGTGCATGTACCGGAGATCCTCTATCACTGGAGAACACATAAGGCATCCACGGCAGATAACCCGGCAAGCAAGATGTACGCCTTCGAAGCAGGGAAAAGAGCCATCGAAGCACATCTGGAGCGTACGAAGACACCGGGAACTGTGAGCCATACCCAGGATCTTGGCTTTTATCGTGTGCAGTATCCGGTGCAGGGTCAGCCCCTTGTTTCTGTGATCATCCCCAATAAAGATGAGAAAGAGACTTTGGAAACCTGCCTGGAATCTTTGAAAAAACATACGAACTATAAGAATTTTGAGATCATCATCGTAGAGAATAACAGCACAACAGATGAGATTTTCCAGTATTATAAAGAGCTGGCGAAGGATCCGCAGATCCACCTTCTCCGCTGGAAAAAAGAATTCAATTATTCTGCCATCAACAATTTCGGAGCAGCCCATGCGCAAGGAGAATACCTGCTGTTTCTGAACAATGATATCAAGGTGATCACACCGGAGTGGATGGATGAGATGCTTGGCGTGTGCCAGCGCCCGGAAGTAGGAGCTGTAGGCGTGAAGCTGATCTATCCGGACAATACCATCCAACATGCCGGTTGTGTAGTGGGAATGGGCGGTATCGCAGGGCATATGTTTGTAGATATGCCTGCAGAGCGCACCGGTTATCTCCACAAGGCATCCCTTCTTCAGGATATGAGTGCTGTAACAGCAGCCTGTATGATGATGAAGAAAGAAGCCTTTGACAGGGCTGGGGGATTTACCCAGGAGCTTGCAGTGGCATTTAATGACGTGGATCTCTGTCTGAAAGTACGGAAAGCAGGCTATCTGATCGTTTATGATCCCTATGCGAAGCTTTACCATATGGAATCCAAGACAAGAGGGGCAGAGGACAGCAAAGAGAAGGTGCGCCGTTTCCAGACGGAGATCGAATATATGCGCTGCCACTGGCTGAACATCCTGAAGAACGGGGATCCATATTATAACAAAAATCTTTCCCTTACCAAGTGGAACTATTCCCTGAAGCCTCTTCCGGGAATGGAGACGAAAGAGAAAAAGACAGCAGGAGGAGACCATGCCTGAAGTATCAGTGATAATTCCTAATTTCAACGGGATGGCATATCTGGACGGAGTTCTTTCCGGCCTGGAATGCCAGACTGTAAAGGACTTCGAGGTGATCCTGGTGGACAATGGTTCCAGGGACGGTAGCTGTGCGTTTGTAGCTGCGTCCTATCCATGGGTACATCTGATCGAACTGCCGGAGAACTTCGGTTTCTGCAGAGCAGTCAATGAGGGGATAAAGGCCTCCCGTTCACCCTATGTTCTGTTATTGAACAATGACATAGAAGTTACAGACAATTTTATAGAAGAGATGACAGCGGCCATCAGCCAGCACACAAATGCGTTTTCCTGTGCAGCCAGAATGATCCAGTTCCATGACAGGGACAAACTGGATGATGCGGGAAATTATTACTGTGCACTGGGATGGGCTTACGCCAGAGGCAAGGGCAAAGATATCCGGACCTATGAGAAAGAGGAGAAGATTTTTGCATCCTGTGCAGGTGCTGCCATATACAGACGTAAGATCTTCGACAAGATCGGTTATTTTGACGAGGAACATTTCGCTTATCTGGAGGATATGGATGTAGGTTACAGAGCCCGGATCAATGGATATGAGAACTGGTATGCACCGAAAGCCATGGTCTATCATGTGGGAAGCGGCACCAGCGGTTCCAGATACAATCAGTTTAAGATTCGCTACTCATCCAGAAACAATATTTACCTGATCTATAAGAACATGCCTCTTGTGCAGATCATCCTGAACCTTCCCTTCCTGATTGTGGGATTCGGGATCAAGATCCTGTTTTTTACCCTGAAAGGATTCGGAAGAGAGTATATTGCAGGGATCAAAAACGGCTTCCAGATCAGCAGACGGGACAGAAAAGTTGTATTTCACTTTAAGAATCTTCCTCATTATTTGAGAATACAGTTAGAACTCTGGGTAAATATGTTCAGACGCCTTAAGGGATAAAACAGAGAATTTCAAACAAATTTTATAAATTTCGGGAAAAAATTTTATTGCTTTTAAAATCCAACTATTATAATATAAAGGCAATGAAAAAAATGAGGTGACAAAAGATTGCTAAAGGACAATGAAAAGAATTTCAGTCGTCTCCATATGATTGTCGATGGAATTGTACTTGTGTTATCTTATTTCCTCGCATGGATGATACGTTTCGTGGGTCCTATGGCAGCTACTGCCGTAAGGACCAGAAGTTTCAGGCAGTATATGCTGATGCTGGTATTTATCGTACCGGTATATCTGCTGCTGTATCAGGCATTTACGCTGTATACTCCTATGCGGATGCAGGGACGCCGGCTTGTTTTGGCTAACATTGTGAAGGCCAATTCGCTGGGGCTCCTCATTCTCATGTTTACATTCTATATGGTGAATGAAGGAGATTATTCCCGTTCTACCTATATTATGTTCTATGTGATCAATATCGTGCTCCAATGGGGGGCGCGGATGCTGATCTTTGGCCTTCTCAAGGATATGCGGGAGAAGGGGATGAACCAGAGACAGCTGATCTGTGTAGGTTACAGCCGTGCTGCAGAGGAATATATTGACCGCGTGCTGGCGAATCCCCAGTGGGGATACGTGATCCGCGGGATACTGGATGACAATGTTCCGGCAGGAACCATGTACAAAGGGATCAAGGTACTTGGCAGGATCGCCAATCTGAATGTGATCCTTCCGGAGAACAAACTGGATGAGATTGCGATCACACTTGGTCTGAGTGAATACTATCGTCTGGAAGAGATCGTGGCACTCTGTGAGAAATCGGGAGTACACACGAAATTTATTCCGGATTATAATAAGATCATTCCCACCAAGCCTTATACAGAGGATATTCTGGGGCTTCCGGTCATCAATATCCGGTATGTACCTCTGAATAATACATTTAATGCAATGATAAAGCGTGCCATGGATATCGTGGGCTCCATATGTGGCATTATTGTAACATCTCCACTGATGCTGCTGATGTGCCTGCTGATCAAGTTGACATCGCCGGGACCGCTGATCTATAAGCAGGAGAGGGTAGGACTTCATAACCGGACTTTCCGCATGTATAAGTTCCGTTCCATGGAAATACAGCCGGAATCCGAAGAGAAGAAGGCATGGACAGTGAAAAATGATCCCAGGGTGACCGGGATCGGTAAATTTATGCGGCATACCAGCATAGACGAACTTCCACAGCTGTTCAATATACTGAAAGGCGATATGAGCCTTGTGGGACCCAGACCGGAACGCCCGTTTTTCGTGGAGAAATTCCGGGAAGAAATTCCAAGATACATGGTGAAGCACCAGGTACGTCCGGGACTGACCGGATGGGCGCAGGTAAATGGCTACCGCGGAGACACATCCATCAGGAAGCGTATCGAGTGTGACCTGTATTATATAGAGAACTGGAGCATTGGATTTGATGTGAAGATCATATTCCTCACATTTTTCAAGGGCTTTATAAACAAAAACGCATATTAAGATAAGGGGAAAAGTATGGCTAGACCAGGAAAAAAGAGAAAAGTACTGTTTGTACTGGAAATCATCGTGCTGTTGCTTTTTATCGGCGGTCTGTACGTATATGGACAGATCTCATCACGACTGGATAAGATCAAACAGCCGGAACTGAAGAAAGAAGAAATCGTTGTAAATCAGGAAGCTCCGAAAATGACAGGCTACAAGACATATGTACTTTTCGGTATTGACAGTCGTGGAGAAGGTTCTAAATTTTCAGCACAGAACAGCGATACCATGATCATAGTCAGTGTAAACAATGACACGAAAGAAGTAAAAATGGCTTCTGTCTACAGAGATACACTGCTGAATATAGGAAATGATACGTATACCAAGGCAAATGCTGCCTACGCATACGGCGGACCGGAACAGGCGATCACCATGCTGAATACGAACCTGGACCTGGATATTTCCGATTATGCCACAGCGGATTTCTCAGCACTGGTAGAAGTGGTAGATGACCTGGGCGGCCTGGAGATTCCGTTATCCTATGCAGAAATCGAGCATATGAACAACTACTGTGTAGAGACTTCAGAACTGACGGGAAAGAGCTACACACCGATCGAGAAACCAGATCCGGCTCCGGAAGATCAGGAGGCAACAGTTGATACTTACCATCTGAACGGTGTACAGGTAACATCCTACTGCCGTATCCGTTATACAGCAAGTCTGGATATGGGACGTACAGAACGTCAGAGACGAGTACTGGGAATGCTCTTTGATAAGGCAAAGACAGCAGGCCTTTCTTCCATCTTCAAGATCATGGATGATGTATTCCCGATGGTACAGACTTCCCTTTCCAAACAGGATATCCTGGGCCTTCTGCCTACACTGATCGGATATAAATTTACAGACAGCACCGGTTTTCCGTCCAAGTTCAAATTCTCCAATATCAAGGGAAGCATTATCGTTCCTACAGATCTGGAGAGTACAGTTATCGAACTTCATAAGTTCTTATACAATGATGAGAATTATACCCCGTCCTCAGAGGTAAAAGCTCGCAGCGCGAAGATTATTGAGATTGTAGGTGGCGAGAGTTCTCTGGACGATGCAGCGAAGACACAGTCTGATGATACCACCAACACGACTGATACATTTGTATGGTCAGCTGACACATCCACAGATGATACAGATTACAGTTATGATAATTCTGGTAGTGATTATGATTATGACTACGATAACAGCGGCAGTGATTACGATTATGATAATGACGGCGGTGGTTATGATGATACTACCGGTGGTGACTATAGTAACGATGACGGTGGTTATGATGATACTACCGGTGGTGACACTACCGGCGGAGATGATACTACAGGTGGTGATGATAACGGCGGCGGTGACGACTACAGTTATGATGATAATACCGGAGAAAGTGATTTCTCAGATGGAGACACAGATTCCGGAATGACTGAATCAGAAGAATAAAGCATAGCAGATATAACAGACAATAAGAAGGACCATCCATCAGAAAGGATGGTCCTTTCACAATATTTATGAAACGTATGGAGGATTAATCATGGAGAAAAAAACAGTAGATGTGATCATTCCTGTGTACCGTCCGGGAAAAGAATTCGGAGAGCTTCTGCGCAGGCTGGAGAAACAGGAGCACAGACCGGAGAAGATCCTGGTTATGAATACAGGCAGGGAGAACTGGAATGAGGAGTGGGAGAAGTGCCCGATCCTGGAAGTCCACCATCTGGAACAGAAGGATTTCGACCATGGCGGAACCAGGAAGACCGGCGCAGTACTTTCTGATGCAGATATTCTGGTATTCATGACTCAGGATGCACTTCCTGCAGATAAGAAACTGATCGGAAATCTGATCCGGCCGCTGGAAGAGGAAAAGACAGGCGCAGCCTATGCCAGACAGCTTCCGAAAGAAGACTGCCGCTTTCTGGAATGCTATACCCGCAGTTTCAATTATCCGTCAGAATCCCATATACGGACTGCTGCGGATATTCCTTCCTGTGGGATCAAGACATACTTCTGTTCCAATGTGTGTGCGGCCTATGACAGGGAAGTGTATGAGAAACTGGGGGGATTTGTGGATCATGCGATCTTTAATGAAGACATGATCTATGCCGGAAATCTGGTCAAAAAGGGATATGCCATTGCCTATGCAGCAGATGCGAAGGTATACCATTCCCACAATTATTCTGCGTTGCAGCAGTTTCACAGAAATTTTGACCTGGGTGTCTCTCAGGCAGAGCATCCGGAGATCTTTGCCAATGTACCATCTGAAGGAGAAGGAATCCGTCTGGTGAAAAAGAGTCTGGCCTATCTGGTAAAGACCGGCCATATCTGGCTGATCCCTCAGCTTGTGATCCAGAGCGGCGCCAAATATGCGGGCTATTTCCTGGGCAAAAGATACTGGAAACTTCCACACAGGCTGGTAATGGCATGCACCATGAGTCCGTGGTACTGGAAGCAGAAATAAACTCTGGAATACGAACGGTTCCTTCACGGCATTTTACGATAGTTGTCACATTTTGAACACAATTAATTGCTATACTGAAGCCATAATTCAGATAAAGAACAGAAGGGAGCCGATTACATGAATGATGAGAGAAACTGGGACGGAGGCCAGGATGATTCCGGACACCAGCCGCCCAGATATGAGCATTATCAGTTCCATGAGGAACATAAAGAAACATTGATCACACCCGGTCCCTCCGAGCATAAAAAGAACCAGAATTCTTTTCAGAAGAAAGTGGGAACGACGGTAGCGCTGGCTGTTATTTTCGGTCTGGTGGCATCTGTCGTATTTCAGGCGCTGAATTTCACAGCGGATAAATATTTGAAGACGAAAACAGGAACTACACAGATTGGAACTACAGAGAGTGTATTTTTGCAGGAGGCGTCATCCCAGGAGAGCGAATCTGACCAGACTGCGGCTGATACTGCCTCCGGGAATGGAACGGTGGTAGCTGTAGCGCAGGCTTCCATGCCGTCTGTAGTAGCGATAACCACTGTAAGCGTCCAGGAGATCCCAAGCTTTTTCGGATATGGATCCAGACAGTATAAGAGTGCTGCCAGCGGTTCCGGTATCATTGTAGGTGATAATGATGATGAGCTGCTGATTGCTACCAATAATCATGTTGTGGAAGGTGCGACTACTTTAAGTGTTTGTTTTATCGGAGATGACGTGGCCAACGCAGAGACAGAGACGGTCAATGCAGGAGACAGCGGGGATTTAAATCTGGAGGATGCAGTAAGTGCGAAGATCAAGGGCACAGATGCAGACAATGACCTGGCTGTTGTGGCAGTCCGGAAGTCTGATATCCCGGAGGATACCCTGAACCAGATTAAGATCGCACAGATCGGAAGTTCAGATGACCTGGTAGTAGGACAGCAGGTGGTTGCCATTGGTAATGCACTTGGGTACGGACAGTCTGTTACTTCTGGATGGGTCAGTGCGCTGAACAGAACCATTTCCACAGAGGATGGAACGAACAGTACAGGACTGATCCAGACAGATGCAGCGATCAATCCTGGAAACAGCGGCGGTGCACTCCTGAATATGAAGGGTGAGCTGATCGGCATTAATTCAGCCAAATATGCGGACAGCTCAGTAGAAGGTATGGGCTATGCGATCCCCATCTCCAAGGCGAAACCGATCCTGGAGGATCTGATGAACCGTGAGACCAGGGAGAAAGTAGATACTAGCGAGAAAGGATATCTGGGAGTTGTACTTTCTAATCTGACGACAGAAGCTATTCAGATGTATAACATCCCGTCAGGAGCCTTCGTCAGGGGCGTAGATCAGGATTCCCCTGCAGAGAATGGAGGAATCTGTAAGGGTGATATCATCGTGAAATTCGACGGTCAGAAAGTCAGTGACGGAGATGATCTGCTGGATAAGCTCCAGTATTATAAATCCGGGGAGACTATTGAAGCAGTGGTTGCCAGGGCGGATAACGGTGAATATAAAGAGAGCACAGTGGAAGTTACTCTTGGCACCAGACCGGATAATAATTAGAAACAGAATAAGAATGAATGATAGAGAGAAGAGACATTGCGAAAACTGCAGTGTCTCTTTTCGAAATTAATAAAACTTTCATTTTGTGATAGACACAGAGTATGGTATAATTCATAGAAAGGCATCCCGTATATATCATATGGGAGGTAAGTATTGAGACAGAAAGGAGTCATTATGAGCGGAATTTATAATGATGATGAAATAATAGAAAAGGATACAGATACAGAGGAGAAGGAAGATAAAGCTGAGAAATTCTGTTTCCTCTGCCGCAGACCGGAGAGCAAGGCAGGCCCTATGATCGAGCTTCCGAATAACATACATATCTGTACAGACTGTATGCAGAAGAGTTTTAATTCCATGAATCAGCAGTTTAATGAAGGGAAATTCAATTATTCTGATCTGCTGAACATGCCCAATGTAAGCATGATCGATCTGAGTAGTTTCCAGAATCCTATGCAGCAGCCGAAGAAAGCGAAGAAGAAAAAGAAAGAAGAGAAGCCGGTTCTGGATCTGAAAAATATTCCGGCACCTCATAAGATCAAAGAGACTCTTGACCAGTATGTGATCGGCCAGGAGAAGGCGAAGAAAGTTATGTCTGTTGCTGTTTATAACCATTATAAACGAGTTGCTACAGATACCATGGATGAGATTGAGATTGAGAAATCCAATATGTTGATGATCGGACCTACAGGATGCGGTAAAACTTATCTGGTGAAAACCCTTGCGAAGCTTCTGGATGTGCCACTTGCCATTGCAGATGCCACATCACTGACAGAAGCCGGTTATATCGGCGATGATATCGAGAGTGTTGTGTCCAAGCTTCTGGCAGCAGCGGATAATGATGTGGAGCGGGCGGAACATGGTATTATTTTCATCGATGAGATTGATAAGATTGCGAAGAAAAAGAACACCAATCAGAGAGATGTCAGCGGTGAGGCTGTACAGCAAGGAATGCTGAAGCTTCTCGAAGGCAGTGAAGTGGAGGTTCCGGTAGGTGCGAACAGCAAGAACGCCATGGTGCCTCTTACTACAGTGAATACGAAGAATATTCTGTTTATCTGCGGAGGTGCTTTCCCGGATCTGGAGAATATCATTAAGGAGAGACTGAATAAACAGGCTTCTATCGGTTTCTATGCAGACCTGAAGGACAAGTATGACAATGATCCCCATCTCCTGGAGAAAGTAACCGTGGAGGATATCCGTAATTTCGGTATGATCCCGGAATTTATCGGACGTCTCCCTATTATCTTTACCCTGGATGGACTGACTGAGGACATGCTTGTGAAGATCCTGCAGGAGCCGAAGAATGCGATTTTGAAACAGTATCAGAAGCTTCTGGCACTGGATGAGGTGAAACTGGAATTCGAAGATGGCGCGCTTCATGCCATTGCTGCGAAGGCACTGAAAAAGGATACAGGTGCCAGAGCATTAAGAGCAATCCTGGAGGAGTACATGCTGGATATCATGTATGAGATTCCGAAGGATGACAGCATTGGCAAGGTTGTGATCACCAGAGAATATATAGAAGGTAACGGCGGACCGAGGATCCTGCTTCGTGGACAGGAACCGGCACTTATAGAAAGGGGATAATCATATGAGTACAGATTTTTTTGACGGACTGGTAAAGACTTTTTCAAAAACAACCAGGGAACTGGGAGCTCGTGCAGAGCAGACCATTGAGACTCAGAAGATCCGTAATAAGATTGCAGGTGAGGAGCGGATCATTGAGAAGATCAAAGTGGATATGGGGGATATTATTTACAGAAGACATGAGGCCGGGGATGGGATTGACAGTGAACTCAGCTCTTTATGTCAGGAGATTGACCAGCATCTGCTGAAGATCAGGGAGTTTAAGGATAATGCTGCGAATCTGAAGGGACAGAAGATATGTCCTTCCTGTGAGAGAGAAGTGGATATGAGTGTAAGTTTCTGTCCATATTGTGGTACTCCTTGTCCGAATCCGGAACCGACTGAGGTTGTGGAGGATGCTGAGGACGATGGGAGTCTGGAGCAGGAGAGTGAAGTTGCAGAGGAAACAGGAGATGCTGCAGAGCCAGAGGGTGTACAGCAGGAAGAAGCTGTGGAGGAGGCAGAAAAGCAGCAGGTGGAAGAAGAGAAGGTAGAAGAATAACAAGAACAGACCGGAAGTCTAAGGCATCCCTCATCATCAGGCGAATAATCTGTCAATGAGGTGATATAGCCATCACAGACTATCCGGTCTGTTTTATAAGACAGGAAATCTTTTGCAAATGTATAAGAAACAAAAAGCATGCCGGAGACATATAATAGAATAAAAAGTATGATATGAGGAAATAGGCTTTTGGAACAGCTTGTAAATTATGTGAAGCCGGAGCTGCTGATTGTGGCTGTGGTGTTGTATTTTATGGGGATCTTTTTGAAAGAGGCACAGCCTGTGAAGGATAAATACATTCCTTTGATACTGGGAGGAATCAGTGTGGTGGTCTGTGCGGTTTATGTGTTTGCTTCTTCGGAGTTTAAGAGTGTGCAGGACGCTGTCATGGGAATTTTTACTGCGTTTACCCAGGGAATTCTCACAGCAGGGCTTTCTACATACATTAATCAGGTGATCAAACAATTAAATAAGGAAGAATAAAATTTTAACTAAACTGCGGAGCAGATTGGAAATATCCGCTTGACTCAGAAGCCAGTGGACTGTGAATGTACAGAAAAGCAAAAGAAGTAATAAGATAAAAACAGCTCTGGAAATCAGTAATAATCTCTCAGAGCTGTTTTAAGGTAAAAAAATAATGCAGAAGATGGGACTTGAACCCACACGATATTGCTACCACAGGCACCTGAAGCCTGCGCGTCTGCCAATTCCGCCACTTCTGCATTTCGTATTTATCAATCGCTCTCTCGCGACTGCTCACTTATAATAACCGATGTATGGATAAAAGTCAATAGGTTTTTTGAATTTTTTTTATTTTTTTTACAGTATGCTCAAAATATACAATTTTGTATTTGAAAAGTACTGAATTGGCAATAGATTAGCAGTTTGTTATAGAACAGGATTGTAACACGATCCTGTCCTGAGAGCTTTTGACATCCTAGCAATATCACAGATTAATTCTTTATAATACAAAAAAGTTTTTAATGCCAACATAATTATTTTTAGCATCGCATAAGGTTGAAAAAAGCACTTCACTGTGATACAATCTTGAAGATTTAGGAAAAAATAAGTGATAGACACAATAAAGATAAGAAAGGGAGATTGTATGAAAGCATTTCTGATATTAGAAGATGGCCATGTGTTCAAAGGTACAAGCATTGGTTCAACGAGAGACGTTATCAGCGAAATCGTCTTTAATACTTCCATGACCGGTTATCTGGAAGTAATGACCGACCCTTCCTATGCAGGACAGGCAGTATGTATGACTTATCCCCTCATTGGGAATTACGGAATCTGTTATGATGACCAGGAGTCATCAAAGCCATGGGTGGACGGCTTTATTGTCCGCGAATTATCCCGTGTCCCAAGTAATTTCAGAAGCGTGGACACGATTCAGCATTTCTTAACAAAGCATGATATTCCAGGTATTGCCGGAATTGATACCAGAGCCTTAACGAAGATCCTTCGTGAGAAAGGTACCATGAACGGTATGATTACTGTCAATGAAAATTACGACTTAGATACAATTATCCCCCAGTTAAAAGCATATACAACAGGCAAGGTAGTAGAGAAAGTAACATGCCGTGAGAAAGAAATCTTAAAAGGTGATGGTCCGAAAGTAGCACTTCTTGACCTTGGTGCAAAGAGAAATATCGCACGTTCCCTCAATAAGAGAGGATGCCAGGTAACGATTTATCCTGCACTTACATCCGCAGAAGAGATTCTGAAGGATAATCCGGACGGCATTATGTTAAGTAACGGCCCTGGAGATCCGAAGGAATGTACTTCTATTATAAAGGAAATAAAAAAATTATATGATTCTGAAGTTCCGATCTTTGCAATCTGTCTTGGACATCAGCTCATGGCACTTGCAACAGGTGGAGATACCCATAAGATGAAATACGGACACAGAGGCGGAAACCATCCGGTCAAAGACCTTGCAACAGGACGTGTATATATTTCCTCACAGAACCATGGCTACGTCGTAGATGCCGAAGGACTTGAGGCAAAGAACATTGCGAAACCTGCATTCATCAATGTCAACGATGGAACAAACGAAGGTATGGCATACGAAGGAAAGAACATTTTCACTGTTCAGTTCCATCCGGAAGCATGCCCGGGACCGCAGGATTCCAGTTACCTGTTTGACAGATTTATGGATATGATGGGAGGAAATAAATAATGCCAAGAAATAAAGACATTAAAAAAGTACTTGTAATTGGTTCCGGCCCGATTATCATCGGCCAGGCAGCAGAGTTTGACTACGCAGGAACACAGGCTTGCCGTTCTCTGAAAGAAGAGGGCATCGAAGTTGTTCTTCTCAACTCCAACCCTGCAACCATCATGACAGATAAAGATATTGCTGACAGAGTTTACATCGAGCCTCTGACAGTAGAAGTAGTAGAGCAGCTGATTCTCAAAGAGAAACCGGACAGTGTCCTCCCTACACTGGGCGGCCAGGCAGGTCTGAACCTTGCCATGGAGCTGGATGAGAAAGGTTTCCTGAAAGAACACAATATAAGACTGATCGGTACTACGGCTCTGACCATCAAGAAGGCAGAGGACCGTCAGGAATTTAAAGATACCATGGAGAAGATCGGTGAGCCGATCGCAGCCTCCAAAGTCGTTACAACAGTAGAAGATGGTCTTGCATTTACAAACACCATCGGATATCCGGTAGTTCTTCGTCCTGCTTATACACTTGGTGGAAGCGGCGGCGGTATCGCACATAATGAATACGAACTTCGTGAGATCCTGGAGAACGGTCTCCGTCTTTCCCGTGTAGGTGAAGTACTGGTAGAGCGCTGCATCGCAGGATGGAAAGAGATTGAATATGAAGTAATGCGTGACAGTTCAGGAAACTGCATCACAGTCTGCAACATGGAGAACATTGACCCGGTTGGTGTCCATACAGGTGACTCCATCGTAGTTGCTCCGTCCCAGACACTTGGAGACAAAGAATACCAGATGCTCCGTACCTCAGCCCTGAACATCATCACAGAGCTTGGAATCACAGGCGGATGTAACGTTCAGTATGCTCTGAAACCGGACAGCTTTGAATACTGCGTGATCGAGGTTAACCCGCGTGTAAGCCGTTCTTCTGCACTTGCAAGTAAGGCAACCGGTTACCCAATCGCAAAAGTTGCTGCAAAGATCGCTCTGGGCTACACACTGGATGAGATCCCGAACGCGATCACAGGAAAAACATATGCAAGTTTCGAGCCAATGCTTGACTACTGCGTAGTTAAGATCCCGAGACTTCCATTCGATAAATTTATCACTGCAAAGAGAACCCTTACTACTCAGATGAAGGCAACAGGTGAGGTTATGAGTATCTGCCATAACTTCGAAGGTGCCCTGATGAAGGCCATCCGTTCTCTTGAGCAGCATGTAGACAGTCTGATGTCCTATGATTTCACACAGCTTACAGACGAGGAGCTTCTTGCAGAGCTGAAAATCGTAGATGACCGCAGAATCTGGAAGATCGCAGAAGCAATTCGCCGCGGTATGCCGCAGTCTATGCTTCACGACATCACACAGATTGACATCTGGTTCATCGACAAGATTGCAATCCTTGTAGGAATGGAAAATGCCCTCAAGACCAGAAAGCTCACAAAAGAACTTCTTCTTGAAGCAAAACGCATGGAATTCCCTGACTATATCGTTGCACGTCTGACAGGCAAAACAGAAGAAGAGATCAAAGCTCTCCGTGAAGAATATCAGATCAAAGCAGCATACAAGATGGTTGATACCTGCGCTGCAGAGTTTGCAGCAGCAACACCATATTACTATTCTGTATATGGCGATGAAGGTACAGAAAACGAAGCAGTAGCAACACCGGATAAGAAGAAAATCCTGGTACTTGGTTCCGGCCCGATCCGTATCGGTCAGGGTATCGAGTTTGACTTCTGTTCCGTACACTGTACATGGGCATTTGCAAAAGAAGGCTATGAGACAATTATCATCAACAACAACCCGGAAACAGTAAGTACAGACTTCGATATCGCAGACAAACTGTATTTCGAGCCTCTGACACCGGAAGATGTTGAGAATGTAGTAAATATCGAGAAACCAGATGGAGCAGTTGTACAGTTCGGTGGACAGACAGCGATTAAACTGACAGAAGCACTTACAAAGATGGGCGTGAAGATTCTTGGAACATCTGCTGAGAACGTAGACGCAGCAGAGGACCGTGAGCTCTTTGACGAGATCCTTGAGCAGTGCCAGATCCCGAGACCAAAGGGACACACTGTATTTACAGCAGAGGAAGCAAAGAAAGCAGCCAATGAACTTGGTTATCCGGTTCTGGTTCGTCCTTCCTACGTACTTGGCGGTCAGGGTATGAGAATCGCTGTAAGTGACGAGGACGTAGAAGAGTACATCGGTGTGATCAACCAGATCGCACAGGAGCACCCGATCCTTGTAGATAAATACCTGATGGGTAAAGAAATCGAAGTCGATGCAGTATGCGACGGCGAAGACATCTTGATCCCTGGTATCATGGAGCATATCGAACGTGCCGGAATCCATTCCGGTGACAGTATCTCCGTATACCCGGCTAAGACTATCAGCGCAAAAGCAAAAGAAACAATCGCAGAATACACCAGACGTCTTGCAAGAGCACTGCATGTGATCGGTATGATCAACATCCAGTTCATCGTTCTTGGAGATGATGTATATGTAATCGAAGTCAACCCACGTTCCAGCCGTACTGTACCGTACATCAGCAAGGTAACCGGAATCCCGATCGTTCCCCTTGCAACCAAAGTAATCCTTGGATACAAACTGAAAGACATGGGTTATGAACCAGGACTTCAGCCGGAAGCAAAACATTATGCGATCAAGATGCCGGTATTCTCTTTCGAGAAGATCCGCGGTGCTGATATCAGCCTTGGACCGGAAATGAAATCCACAGGTGAGTGCCTTGGTATCGCTGAGACATTCAACGAAGCGCTTTACAAAGCATTTATCGGAGCAGGTATCCGTCTTCCGAAATATAAAAACATGATCATCACTGTTAAAGACGAAGACAAACAGGATATCATCCCGATCGCAAGAAGATTCGAAGCACTTGGATACAGAATCTATGCTACACTGGGAACTGCAAAAGTCCTCAAAGAAAACGGAATCAAAGTAATCCGTACCAACAAACTGGAGCAGCCTGCACCGAACCTTATGGATCTTATCCTTGGTCATAAGATTGACGTTGTTATTGATACACCGCCGCAGGGTGTTGAGCATCAGAAAGATGGTTTCGTCATCAGACGTAACGCCATCGAGACAGGTGTCAATGTTCTTACTTCTCTGGATACAGCAGAAGCACTGGCAACCAGCCTTGAGAACACAGATCTGAATAAATTATCTCTGATCGACATTGCGACAATTGCAAGAAGATAATTTACCGGCCGGTAAATAGAAAATAATAAAGACAGCAGCCGTATTTTTCATTATGGAAAAGGCGGCTGCTTTTATCTTAATTTTACGTAGAATTAATATGAAAAATACAAATTACAGTTGTACCGGAGTGATAATGTGTAATATAATCATATAGGTAAAAAAACAGAAAGATGTAATAAGAAAGGAAAGAATATGGACTTTATTGAACTGTTAAAGGTCATTTTTCTTGGTATTGTAGAGGGAATTACAGAATGGCTCCCGATCAGCAGTACCGGACATATGATTCTTGTGGATGAGTTTCTGAAACTAAATGTAACAGAGGATTTTAAGAATCTGTTTTTCGTAGTGATCCAGCTCGGCGCGATCCTTGCGGTGGTTGTCCTCTATTGGAATAAGCTGTGGCCGTTTTACATCAGACCGATCTCAAAGAAGCAGCAGGCGATCCTTAACAGACACGGTGCTGTGTCTAGAGGAATCCTCATTTTTGTAGAGAAGTTCTGTGACAAAGACAAATGGGTACTCTGGTTTAAGATTGTAGTAGCCTGTATCCCGACGATCGTCATAGCTCTTCCATTTAATGATATCATCGAAGAGAAATTCAATAACTATGTAGTCGTTGCCATTGCCCTGATCGTATATGGTATTCTCTTCATTATCATCGAGAATTATAACAAGAGAAGAAGACCAACCTGTACCAATCTGGAAGAACTGTCATTCAAGACTGCATTTATCATCGGTCTGTTCCAGGTACTCTCCGTAATTCCGGGTACTTCCCGTTCCGGTTCCACCATCATCGGCGGTATCCTTGCAGGAACCTCCCGTACAGTAGCAGCAGAATTTACCTTCTTCCTGGGAATTCCGGTTATGTTCGGAGCCAGCCTCCTGAAGATCCTGAAATTCGGTTTCTCCTTTACAGGAACAGAAGTGATCATCCTGATCGTAGGTATGGTAGTCGCTTTCGTAGTTTCCATTATCGCGATCAAGTTCCTGATGGGATACATAAAGAAACATGACTTCAAGGTATTCGGATGGTACAGGATCGTACTTGGTATTCTGGTACTTGGATACTTTATCGGTAAGACATTACTTGCCTGAATCGCTTTATAGGAATAAAAATGCCGCATCCTTTATGGGGAAGCGGCATTTTTTCTTATAAAAAAACTCCACACCATTTATTGTTATTTTTTATAACAACATGTACTAATAAAATTGACAGGCATACAAAAAATTTATACTATAAATATAGTAATACATGCTGTTGCTTCTATTTCTGTTTAGAAGCGGCCGCATTCAGTTAATAACCCAAACAAAATATGAAAGGCGGCAAAAAACATGAGAAAGAAATTTATTGCAGCAATTATGGCAGGTGCATTAAGCGTAGGAATGCTCAGCACAGGAGTTTTTGCAACAGAAACATCTGATTTAAAGGGTGAAGTTAATACATTTATCGCAGCAAGCTTAAGCAATGCAATGGAAGAAATCCAGAAAGACTTCAACGAGACATATCCGGATGTTGAAATCTTTTACAACGCAGACAGCTCAGGTACATTACAGACACAGATCGAAGAAGGCGCACGCTGCGATATCTTCTTCTCAGCAGCTGATAAACAGATGGACGCTCTGGTAGACGAAGATCTGGCTAAGAAAGATACTGTAGAAGATATCCTTGAGAACAAAGTCGTTCTGATCAAACCTAAGGATGGAGAGACAAAAGTTACAGGATTCGAGAACATCACAGATGCAGCAAACATCGCACTTGCAGGTGACAGCGTTCCTGTTGGACAGTATTCCAGAGAAATCTTTGACAATCTTGGAATCACAGATGAAGTAAACAAGATGGAGATCAACGAAGGTAAGAATGTATCTGAAGTTCTTGCAGCAGTAAGTGAAAGAAGTAACGAGATCGGTATCGTTTACGCTACAGATGCAGCTTCCGTTGCTGACAAAGTAGACGTTATCGCAGAAGCTCCGGCAGAAGCACTCAACACACCGGTTCTTTATCCTGTAGGTATGATCGAAGACAAAGAAGCATCTGATGATGACACAGCAGCTGCAGAAGCATTCCTTGAGTATATTAAATCTGATGACGCTATGAAAGTATTCGAGAAATACGGATTTACAGCATACAAAGCAGACGATACTGAAGAAACAAAAGATGATGCTGATGCAACAGAAGAAGCAGACGATACAGAAGCTGATACTGAGACAGAAACAACAGAGGAAGCTAAATAAGAATGAGTGAATTTCTGGCAAAAATAAACTGGAGTCCTTTATGGATTTCGTTAAAGACAGGTTTCACCGCTACGATCATTGCATTCTTTCTTGGAATATTCTTTGCAAGACTGGTAATGAAGATGAAACCTGTTTCCAGAGGCATACTGGATGGTATCCTGACCATGCCTCTGATACTTCCTCCGACAGTGGCCGGTTTCATTCTGCTTCTGATATTCAGTCTGAGACGTCCATTCGGAGTGTTTCTGCTGGATACTTTTGATATTAAGATCGTACAGACCTGGAAGGGGTGTGTTATCGCAGCTTCCGTGATCGCATTTCCACTGATGTATCGAAATGCACGTGCAGCATTTGAGCAGGTGGATGTGAATCTGATCGCAGCAGGCAAGACCCTTGGTATGAGTGACAGAAGAATCTTCTGGACCGTTGTTATGCCGGCAGCAGGACCTGGAATCGCATCCGGTACTGTTCTTGCATTTGCCAGAGCAATCGGAGAGTATGGTGCCACATCCATGCTTGCAGGAAACATCCTTGGAAAGACCAGAACAGTTTCTGTTGCCATTGCAGCAGAGACCGCATCAGGAAACTATGGAATGGCCGGTTTCTGGGTAGTCGTGATCTTGATCATCTCATTTGTGATCGTTGCGGCGATCAATATCGTTTCCGGTAAGGGAATGAAGATGGGCAGGTGGATGTAATGGCAGTCAGTGTAGATATAGAGAAGAAACTTCACGGATTTACCCTGAGAGTGAAGCTGGAGAGCTATGGTTCTCCGATGGGGATCCTTGGAGCATCCGGAAGCGGAAAGAGTATGACTCTGCGCTGTATTGCTGGAATCCAGACACCGGACTCAGGAAGAATTGTCGTAAATGATAAGGTTCTTTTCGATTCAGAGAAGAAGATCAACCTGAAACCCCAGGAGAGAAAGGTTGGCTACCTTTTTCAGAATTATGCACTTTTTCCTACCATGACTGTAGAGAAGAACATTGCATGCGGATACAGAGGGGATAAGAGCCAGCTTCAGGCAAAAGTAGCAGATTACATAGCGAGATATCAGCTGGACGGACTGGAGAAGCGCTATCCGGCACAGCTTTCCGGAGGTCAGCAGCAGCGAGTTGCACTGGCGCGGATGATGATCGGAGAGCCGGAAGTGATTCTTCTGGATGAGCCGTTCTCCGCACTGGATGGATATTTGAAGGATATCATGCAGCGGGATATGCAGAATTTCCTGAAAGAGTATACAGGCGATATGATCCTGGTAACTCACAGCCGTGATGAGGCTTACAAGTTCTGCGGACATCTCACAATCCTGGACAGTGGTCAGGCACTTACGACAGGAGAAACAAAGAAACTCTTTGAGAGACCTGGTATTCTGCAGGCAGCCAGACTGACCGGATGTAAAAACTTTTCGGCTGTACAGAAGATGGGAGAACACAACATTTATGCGGTGGACTGGGATCTGATGCTGCAGACCAAAGATGTGGTACCGGATGACGTGACTCATGTGGGAATCCGCGGTCATTGGATGAAGGGTTCATCCGAGGGCGGTGAGAACCGTATGGAAGTGGAAGTCGTGGAATATATTGAAACAACTTTTGAACATCAGTATTTACTGAAGAATAAGAAAGGCGGAGACTGTCAGCCAGTGTGGTGGATGTGTCCGAAAGAAGACTTTGAGGAAGATCCTCATACGAAGGTTCCGAAATATATTCATTTCCCGGCAGAGCATCTGATGCTGCTGAAAGAAGCGAAATAAATCCATAATAAATGAAAAGCGTTATATTTCCGGCGGAGATTTCTGCTGAAATATAACGCTTTTTATGTCATAAAAATGATTCCGGAAAGTTCTGTTGATACAGAAATCCTTCCGTCAGGATCGCACTGCCGCAAAAAAGCCTGAAGGCAGAGTTTTTCTTGCGGTATTTATGATGGATGGTTCTTGGAATATTTAATATAATCCACAACCATCATCGCCAGTTTGAAAGTCAGTGCGTCTTCAAATGCACGGATATCCAGTCCGAATTTCCGCTGAAGTTTCTCGAAACGGTAAACCAGAGTATTTCTATGTACATAAAGCTGTCTGGAAGTCTCAGAGAGATTCAGGTTATTTTCGAAAAATGTACGGATGGTGATCAGGGTTTCTTCATCAATAGAGTCCAGAGTTTCTTCGTTAAAAATCTCATCAATGAACATTTCGCAGATAGAAACCGGAAGCTGGTAGATCAGTCTGCCGATGCCCAGCTGGTTATAACCGAATACATTCTTCTCTGCATAGAAGATCTTGCCCACTTCAAGGGCTGTATGCGCCTCTTTATACGTATCAGGAAGCCTGGAAATGTCTTCGGCCAGGTTACTGTAAGCAACCCAGGCAGAAGTCATTGCTTCGGTGTTTAACATGTCTACAAGCATACAGGCGATGGAGTTCAGGTCTTCATAGGTTTCTGTGGACTGGAGCTCTCTGACGATAATGATCCCCGAGTCATCAATAGCTGTAATGAAATCTTTCGTTCTGGCGGAAAAAATATTCCGGATAGTGGCGAGAGCATTTTCATCTTTATTTTGTTTGGTTTCTACCAGAAAAACAGCACGCTGCACAGAGGTTGAGATATGGAGCTTTTTGGCCCGGTTGAAAGCATCCACTTCAGAATAGGTTCCCAGGAGGAGATTCTGCATAAAGGTATTTTTGTCGCTTTTTTCGGCATAGGCAGTGAGAAGACTCTGAACCTGGCAGACTGCCAGTTCGCCGATGGTGGAAGTGTTCTCACCTTTTCCCCATACTACCAGGATATAGGAAAGAGTATGGTTCTCCATGATCTTGTAAAGGCAACAGCTGGTATTTGACACACATAGAGCATTACTTTCGCGGAAATCGTTCAGTTTGGATTCAGCGGGAAGTTTTCTGTCGCAGGTGGAAACAAAGCTCCTGTTTTCCGAATCCAGGAGACAGAAATCAAGCTGGCTGATGTTTTTCCAGTCTGACAGGCATTTCTGGAGTATCTGTTGTATTTTCATATAAATAAAATCCTTTCACTCATTGAACAGAGAATGTGTTCAGGATGATTATAACATAAAAGACCCGGGGAAAAAATCCCCGGGCCTCCTGATGTTTAAAATTAGTTTGTGATAACAAGCTCTGTTTCTTTATCGAAGAAGTGAGCTTTTTCCATATCGAATGCGAATTTGATCGGATCGCCGGTCTTAGCTGTTGTACGAGGATCAACTCGTGCTGTAACCTGAGTTCCGTTTACATCGAAGTATAAGAATACTTCAGCACCGAGAAGCTCGTATACTTTAACTACGGAGCTCATTGGAGCGCTTGGAGCAGCTTCGATGAACATCTGAGAGTCATGGATATCTTCTGGACGGATACCAAGAACAACAGTTTTACCTACATAGCCGCCATCTTTAAGAGCTTTTGCTTTAGCAGCCGGAACAGCCAGTTCATGCTCGCCAACTGTAGCAACAACATTGCCGCCTTTTTCAGAGATAACAGCGTCAAGGAAGTTCATCTGCGGTGATCCCATGAATCCTGCAACGAATAAGTTGCCTGGTTTCATATACAGGTTCTGTGGTGTATCTACCTGCTGAACAACACCATCTTTCATAACAACGATTCTGGTACCAAGAGTCATAGCCTCTGTCTGGTCATGTGTTACATAGATGATTGTAGCGCCCAGTCTCTGATGGATCTTGGAGATCTCGATACGCATCTGTACACGAAGTTTAGCATCCAGGTTGGAAAGAGGCTCATCCATAAGGAATACTTTAGGATTACGTACGATAGCACGTCCCATAGCAACACGCTGTCTCTGACCACCGGAAAGAGCTTTCGGTTTACGATCAAGAAGTTTCTCAAGGTCAAGGATTCTTGCAGCTTCACGAACTGCTTTGTCGATCTGGTCTTTCGGAACTTTACGAAGTTTCAGTCCGAATGCCATGTTATCATATACTGTCATATGAGGATACAGAGCGTAGTTCTGGAATACCATTGCGATATCACGATCTTTAGGCTCTACATCGTTCATAACTTTGTCGCCGATTTTTAATGTACCGCCGGAGATTTCTTCCAGACCTGCAATCATACGAAGTGTAGTAGATTTACCACATCCTGAAGGTCCTACGAAAATGATGAATTCTTTATCTTCGATCTCCAGGTTGAAATCTTTAACTGCCTGGAAACCATTTGGGTAAGTTTTGTTAATGTGCTGTAATGATAAGCTTGCCATGATTATTCCTCCAAATTACTTTTATGTTTTTGCTGATTACTTGCTTTTTTCATCTGTAGACAGTATAGCGAAAAGGAGGGGGGTTGGCTAGGGAAGAATCGTACAAAGATTTCGGAGGTTTCTTGTCAATCTGACGAAAAGCCAGAAAAGGAATAGACAGCTTCCGTCAAACTGTCAAAAGACATGGGAAAAGCGCAGGGTAAAATGACGAAATCCTGCCTGCGCTTTTCAGAATTAGAGTCAGAATATGGTTCTTTTTATTATCTGTTACTATCAAGTATATACAAAGTGAGGGCTTAAAATCTTACAACTATTACAGGAGAATCAGAGAGTGGAAAACGTCAGGAAGCATTTTGCGCAAACTCTGTATTGACCAGTTCTGCGTAAGGTGTACGTTCATTCAGTTCTCCGGCACCTTCCAGGATATCCTGCAGCAGTTCAAATCCATCCTGACCGAATATCAGATTCTCTTTCCAGGTATCCTGATCATAATAACGCTTCACAATGGCAGTGACAGTGTCCAGATCTGTCTCCGGGAACTGTGGTTCGATCACTTCGGCAATTTCCTCCGGAGTATGGTTCTGGACGTAATCCATACCTTTCTGGAGAGCGTTGGTGAATTTTTGCATGATATCAGGATTCTTTTCCATATAACTGGTTTTGGCACTGTAAGAGGTGTATGGTACATAGCCGGAGTCAACACCAAGGGATGCAACAACAAACCCTGCCCCCTGTTTCTCGAGAGCAGTTGCAGACGGTTCAAACTCTACTGTGAAATCCGACGAATTATCCCCTGTAAAGGCTGCTGCAGTAGCACCGAAGTCGATACTCTGGTCAATAGACAGATCTTTCTGCGGGTCAAGACCATTCTGTTTCAGAATATACTCGAATACCATTTCAGGCATGCCACCCTTCCGGCCGCCAAGAACCTTTTTGCCCTTCAGATCTTCCCATTTAAAGTCCGGCATCTCTTCCCGTGCAACCAGGAAATTTCCTGCCCGCTGGGTCAGCTGTGCGAAATTCACAACAGGGTCGGTAGCCCCCTCCTGATAAGCATAAATAGAAGCCTCCGCTCCCATAAACCCAATATCCGCCTCACCGGAAATCACTGCAGTCATCGTCTTATCCGCTCCAAATCCGGTAACCAGCGTGAGATCCAGCCCTTCATCTTTAAAATATCCGTTCTCAATTGCCACATACTGTGGCGCATAGAAAATAGAATGAGCCACCTCATTTAAAGTAATCTTTACAAGTTTATCATCCGAAGAGTCCTTTTTCTTCGCAAATACTGTTACCGGCAGAGCTGTTACCGCAAGCACAACTGCAGCTGCCAGCGCAATCCATTTTTTATTTTTCATGCAGATACTCCTTTTGAAGACTTCTGCTGTTAGGATATGCAGAAAGCAGAAAAATCGTTCGCATTTATTATTGCGAGATCAGAAGAAAATTGATATGGAAATTATACATTTTTTCGCATAAAAAAAATCGAATTTTGTTGACAAGCCTGCACACATTTGATAAGATTTGTCAAGTAACTTAATATTCCATGAGGGAGTAGTTAGCGCGAAAGTGTGATTTGTCAACATTCTGATTATATTAGAGAGTATAATCTGGCAAATCTTAAATAATGAGACTCATGTATATCGATTAACAGCTTATGTATGATACATTGGCTTGTAATCGATATACATGGGTCTTTTTTATACCATAGAAAATTACCTCGCAAGGTTCTTGTGATATAAAAAAATCTGTTGGGAATACTCGTAATAGCAGATGTTTCGGCTGACAATCCTGTTATGGAGAAACAAAAGGAGGAAAATATGGAAAGATTTATTAACAATGCCCCATTTGCTCTTGTACTTGTATTTCTTGTAATCGGTTTTATACTGCTTATCAAAGGTGCGGACTTTTTTGTAGAGGGAAGTTCAAGTGTGGCAAAGAGACTGCATGTTCCGTCTATCATTATCGGACTTACCATTGTTGCAATGGGAACATCACTTCCGGAGACAGCAGTCAGCGTATCAGCTTCACTTATCGGCAATAATGAACTTGCAGTAAGTAATGTAGTCGGCTCCAATATATTTAACCTGATGGTTGTTATTGGTGTGTGTGCAATGATTGCTACAGTAGATGTTGCAAAAGAAACAATAAAAAGAGATATCCCATTTTCACTTATCTGTGCAGGACTTTTATTGCTTTTGGGAATTGCAGGATTTGGTGACAAGGCAGGCATGACACTTGGACATCTTGACGGTGTGATATTCATTGGTTTCTTTGCCGGATATATTTTCTATATGATCAAGATTGCATTAAAGGCAAGCAAAGAAGGCAAAAAAGTTGAAATCGAAGGCGGATCAGATGAAGATATCAAGCTGATTTCAGTCCCGCTCAGTATTGTGTTCATAATTGGCGGTGCTGCTGCAATTGCGCTCGGCGGAGACATAACGGTAGATGCTGCATCAAGAATAGCATCTGACCTTGGAATGAGCCAGACACTTATTGGACTTACCATTGTTTCAATAGGAACATCACTTCCGGAACTTGTGACTTCAATAGTTGCTGCCAGAAAGAAAGAAGTCGATATGGCACTTGGTAATGCGATCGGTTCCAATGTATTTAACATTCTTATGGTACTCGGTATTGCATCAACGATCAGTCCAATCAGCATCATTACTGAAAATATCATTGATCTGTGTGTACTTATTGCATTTACGATCTGTGTATGGATCTTTGCAGGAACAAAGAAGAAAATCGGAAAAATCGAAGGATTCGCTATGGTTGTATTTTATGCGGCATATGCAGTTTATATCATCATAAGATAAAGGAGATATCAGAAAAATGTTATTGTTTTTAAAGATATTTTTTACTGAATTCATAGCAGAGATGGGGGACAAAACCCAGCTCATGCTTATTGCTCTTACTCCTAAATATAAGTTAAAAGATATTATGTTCGGAACCGCTGCAGCAATCCTTGTACTTAATGGACTGGCTGTTCTTGCAGGCGGACTTGTCAGCGAATTTATTCCGGACTGGCTCATCAAGACTGCAGCAGCACTTGCATTTCTTTACTTTGCTGCATCAACGATCGCCGGTGATGATGACGATGAAGAGGAAGAGGGCGGTAAATCAAAGATTAAGTTCGCTCCACTCGCAGTTTTCTGTACATTTTTCTTAGCAGAACTTGGAGATAAAACACAGCTTACTGCCATTACATTTGGTGCAAATGAAGGTATGGAATCAGCACTTATTGTATGGATCGGATGTTCACTTGGACTTTTTGCAGCAGATATTCTTGGAATGTTCGTCGGCTATCTTTTAAAGAGCAAGACTCCGGAAGGACTGCTTAATACACTTGCATTTGTGATCTTCTCTGTATTCGGTGTGTACACATTCTATCAGGGACTTAAACTTATCAGCACAGGTGTCTGTCCAATCCCGGTATGGCCGGGACTTATCGTGGTAACTGTTGCGTTTGCTGTTTTATGTGTCTGTCTTTTTGTGAGAAGAGAAAAAAAAGTTAAATAAATTGATAAAATCCCCTTGCCACATACAAAGCAAGGGGATTTTTGATCTCGTTTTATTTTAACGTACATTCTTACGTCCCTTTTGGATTTGATCTTATCTTCATACATATTCAGATCCGCTTCATTTAACTCTAAGACCATTAAATTTCAATATCATATCCCGGATCTTCTGGATCAGTTCCTCAGCTTCTTCTCTGCCGGAGATATTTTCCGCGATCACGATAAATTCATCTCCGCCGAATCGTTCCACAAAATAATTCAGTGGCACAACTTTTCACAGCAGCTTGGCGAAGCTGATGGATATCTGATAGCCTGTATTGGAAATGTTCAAATGGGACAATGACTCGAATTCATTCCTGTATGCGTAATAGGTATCCGGGCTTATGAGAGAACAGGTTGCATTACCCGAAGAAACGGCATCCAGACAATCCTCAATGCTGTCACAAAGTACAAGCTCTGAATCCGGGAAATAACAGGAGGCGATGCAAAGATCAGGATCGCTATGATCAGTAAGATAAACATATTTGTGAGCATTGTCAAAGATGTAATAGTATTGTTATATACTGGTAAGAAAATCTGACAATTATAGAGATATGTGTTATAATAAAAAGCACAATTTATCAGAAAACATATAAAGATCAGGCACAGTGGACTACAGTTCTATTTGTTTGATATTGGTATTGGAGGAAAATGAAATGGCCAAAAATGAGAGATTTAAGAAAGTTTATTCTTAGGGTGCGATGACAGGAACTGAAATCTGGGTTGACAGAGAAACAGGCGTAAATTATGTATTTCATTTCAGTGGGTATGCAGGTGGATTGACACCGTTACTGGATAAGGATGGAAAACCGGTTGTTACTCCGATTGAGGATTAATCTTACCTGATAACTGAATGGCTTTAAGATTTTGCTTTCTGATTTTTAAAGTTTTTAAAGAGAAAAATATTATTAAAATTGGAGGATAGAAGTAGAATGGATATTAAAGAACAAATTCATGGATTAACAGAGGAAATGCTTGCAAACCTTGGCAGACTGGTAGCAATTGACTCCCAGCTTGGAACTCCTGCAGAGGGAATGCCGTTTGGTGAGGGACCTGCCAAAGCATTGGAAGAGGGACTGAAAATTGCCGAAGAACTTGGTTTCAAGACCGTAAATCTGGACAACTACTGCGGTTACGCAGAGATGGGTGAGGGTGAAGAAATCGTAGGTATTGCCGGACATCTTGACATTGTACCTGTAGGCGGCGACTGGAACTATGATCCATTTAAACTGACACGCGACGGTGATTACGTTTATGGACGTGGAACAACTGATGACAAAGGACCAGTTCTGGAGGCTCTTTATGCAATGAAACTTCTCCGTGACTCCGGCGTGAAATTGAACAAGAGAGTCCGTCTGATCATGGGATGCAACGAAGAAACCGGCTCCAAATGCATGGAACATTATAATGAAGTAGCAGAAGAACTATCCTGCGGCTTTACACCGGATGCCAGCTTCCCATGTATCCATGGTGAAAAAGGCCATATGGGAATAATGGCATATTCCAAGAATACAAAGATCATTTCTGCAGACGGTGGTTTCGTATCCAATGCAGTGTGCGATTCCTGCACCATTGTTGTTCCGGCAGAACCAGGACTGAAAGAAAAAATGGAAGCAGCACTTTCTGAAACAAAACTTCAGGAATACAAACTGACAGAAGAGAACGGACAGCTCAGCATCTATGCAAAAGGCGTTCCTGCACATGCCAGCACACCGACTCTCGGCGTGAATGCAGCAGGCGTTACTTTTGAATGCCTGGAGAAAGCAGGATTCGAAGATGATTTCGTGAAATTCTACAATACACATATCGGCACATCCTGCGATGGTTCAGAAATCGGACTGAAATTTGCAGATGAGTACGGAGATCTTACCTTATGTAACGGAATCATCAAGACTGAAAACGGCGTTGTTTCCTGTACCATCGATATCCGTGTTCCTGTCACATTAAAAGCAGGCGAAGTCCGCAAAATGTGTGCAGACAGACTGGAAGACGAAAACGGCCGTATGGAAATCCTGGAGATCGGTGATCCGTTATTCTTCCCAAGAGAATCCCCACTTGTAAATGCTTTATACAAAGCATATACAGATGTAACAGGCGATACTGAGAACAAACCAATGGTAATCGGCGGCGGAACTTACGCAAAATCCCTCAAGAACATCATCGCATTCGGACCTGAGAAAATGGGAATCGACTACAGAATCCACAGCGCGGATGAATATATTCTTGTATCTGGAATGGAAGAAGCAGTTCTGATTTATATGGAGGCTATTAAGAATCTTCTGGCTATCTGATAAATGTGAAGTTGACTATAAAAATAGTGGAGCAGCATATCAAGAGGGATGTGCTGCCCCTTGTTATTTTGGGGTGAATAATTTGATTGAATCAAGTAAGCGTTGAAACTGGATGCGAATATTTACTTGGTTGTAGGAAAAAAATAGAAAAGGAGAGTATGCACAGGCAGAAAAACATAACCTTAAATGCCGCCAGGTTCTGTATACACCTCTGAAATATACATACGATTTTAAACATGATGATGCAATTGTTTTTATCGGAACATCAGATCCGTGGAGCGTAGTTTCGGAAGTAGAGGAACTTTCCCAAAAACAGAAAGTACCAATGTATGTTTACGAAAATACAAATCACTCATTGGAAACAGAGGATACATTGGAAAATCTGAAAATTCTTCAGGATGTGATGATAAAGACAAGGGAATATTTAATTAAAAGGTGAATAAACATGGACTTACGAGTATTACGCTACTTCCTGACAGTAGCAAAAGAGCAAAGCTTTACAAAAGCCGCCGAACAACTTCATATTACCCAACCAACCCTTTCCCGTCAGCTTGCAGCCCTTGAAGAGGAACTGGAAACACCACTCTTTAAGCGCGGCGGCCATCATATCACACTCACGGACGAGGGCATTCTGCTGAAACGCAGAGCACTGGAAATCATAGACCTGGAAGAGCGTCTGATAGATGAGTTCAAAGGAAACAAGGAACTCATCGAGGGTACGATTACCATCGGATGTGGAGAATTCGCAGCAGTAGAGACTCTGGCGAAGATATGCAAACAGTTCAGACAAAAATATCCCATGATACAGATTGCGCTTCACACAGCAACTGCCGACATCGTCAGCGAAATGATGAACAAGGGTCTGGTAGACATTGGAATGTTTCTGGAACCGGTAGATACAGAGGGCTTCGATTACGTCAGGATTAAAAGCAGCGACCACTGGGTAGTAGGAATGTGCCCCGACGATCCTCTTGCTGAAAAAGAATATATTACAAAAGAAGACCTGCTTGAAAAACCTCTGATTTTGCCGGAGCGTGTCAACATCCAGAGCGAACTTGCCAATTGGTTTGGAAAAGACTTCAAAAAACTCAATATCGCATTTACAAGCAACCTCGGAACCAATGCAGGAGTCATGGCAATGTATGGACTTGGCTATCCTGTTTCCATAGAGGGAGCACCAAAGTACTGGAGAGAGGATCTGCTTGTCCAGCGGAAACTTTCCCCGGAAATTAAAACAAGCACCGTGATTGCATGGCGGAGACACATTCCGCATTCCCGTGCAGTAAATAAATTTATCGATGAAGTTAATGCTTTTGAGGCATAAAAAATAATTTAATATAAGTATTAGACATAATGATATTTACAGATTAAAATAGTGTGCAGGATATGAAGAAAGTATCCTGCACATTTTTTATAACTTTGAATCAGAAAAAATCCTGCTTTTATTTATTGAGATAGAAGTCAGGTGAACAATAGAAACTAATTTATTTTATCAAGGAGGAATTTTATCATGGCAAAAAAATTAGTAGCATATTTCAGTGCAAACGGAACAACAAAGAGAGTAGCAGAAATGGTTGCCGAAGCAGCAGACGCAGACCTGTATGAAATCGAACCAACCGTACCATACACAAAAGCAGATTTAAACTGGATGGACAAGAATTCCAGAAGCAGCATAGAAATGAAAGACAAAACATCCAGACCGGAAATCAAACCAACAGATGCAAAAGTAGCAGACTACGATGAAATCCTCATCGGTTTTCCAATCTGGTGGTATGTAGCTCCGACCATCATCAACACATTCCTGGAAGCTTATGATTTCTCAGGAAAGAAGATCACACTCTTCGCAACATCCGGTGGAAGCGGATTCGGAAAAACAGTTCAGGAATTACAGCCATCCGCACCAGGCGCAGAAATCCGTGAGGGCAAACTCCTTAACGGTGGAAGCAAACAGGAAATTGAGACTTGGGTTAAATCTTTATAATAAAAAATGAGGATTAGATTCTCGTGACAGAATTCCAGATTTTAATGAGTAAATAATAGTTTATATTTAGCTATTAAACATGAAATTTACAAACTGAAAATTAATAATTGCGAATGAAATAATCAGCAGAAATCACAACTCATAGCAGGAGAAAATTATTATGGCAAAGATTGTACAGACAGCAGGCAGAAATGCACTGGGAGAATTTGCTCCGGAATTTGCACATTTCAACGATGATGTACTCTTCGGAGAAAACTGGAATAACCAGGACATTGACGTAAAAACAAGAAGCATCATCACAGTAGTAGCATTAATGGCATCAGGAATCACAGATTCTTCCCTGAAATTCCATTTACAGAATGCAAAAGACCACGGCGTAACACAGAAAGAAATCGCAGCAATCATCACACACGTAGCATTCTACACAGGATGGCCCAAAGGATGGGCAGTATTTAACCTTGCAAAAGAAATCTGGCAGAACGGCGAGGGAGATCTTCCATACGAAGATGAAGCCATGAGAGCACATGCAAAATCCATGGTATTTCCGATTGGTGCACCAAACGATGCATTCGCTCAGTATTTCATCGGAAAGAGCTATCTGGCACCTGTATCCACAAGCCAGGTTGGAATCTTCAATGTAACATTTGAGCCTGGATGCCGAAATAACTGGCATATTCACCATGCAAAGAACGGCGGAGGACAGATCCTCGTATGTGTTGCAGGACGTGGATACTATCAGGAAGAGGGAAAAGAAGCCATCGAGCTGAAACCAGGTGACTGCATCAACATTCCTGCAGAAGTAAAACACTGGCACGGCGCAGCACCGGACAGCTGGTTCTCCCACCTTGCAGTTGAAGTTCCGGGAGAAGAAAGCTCCAATGAATGGTGCGAAGCAGTTTCAGATGAAGAATATGGTAAATTAAAATAAATATTTGACAGAATCAGGCAAGTTAACCGTTTCGATAGCAGAGAGCCACCTGATTCTATTAAAACAGGTAGCGGTACAAAGAATTTTATCTACCTGATATTAAGTAAATCCCCCTTAGATATCATTGTGAAAACAATCATTTATAAAGGGGGATTTTATTCTGTTTTATCAATGGATTCACAGGAGGCTTCGGTATCTGTCTCGGACAGAAATGCGGGGCGAAAGATGAAAAAGGAATGCGCAAGAGTGTTGCAGTTTCGACACTGTTGAGTATTGCATTTACAGTAGTTCTGACACTGATCTGCTGTCTGCTTGCACATCAGATCCTGCGCTGGATGCAGATTCCATCTGACATTTCCGGCGAAGCATATGACTATATGTTTGTAGTTTTATTCGGTACAGGTGCTACTGTTTTCTATAACATGATTTCCAACATGCTTCGTGCACTGGGAGACAGCAAGACACCATTGTATTTCCTGGTATTTTCATCAGTTTTGAACATTTTCCTTGATATTCTGTTTATTGTACCGTTACATATGGGCGTAGCAGGTGCTGCATGGGCAACTATCCTTTCTCAGTTCCTCTCAGCAGTTCTGAGCCTGATAGTAGGATTAAAAAATTTCCCGATCCTGCATCTGCGTAGAGAAGATTTTACAGATTTAAAAGATGCAGTAATCCTGCATTTAAAGACCGGATTTCCAATGGGATTTCAGATGTCAGTTATGTGCATCGGACAGCTTGCCATGCAGACAGTTGTAAACTCACTGGGTACTGCAGCAGTCGCAGGATACACCGCCGCATCCAAGGCAGACCAGCTTTCTGTACTGGTAAATAATGCAATGATGACAGCAATCTCCAACTATGTAGCCCAGAACTTTGGAGCCGGCAGAACGGACGAGCACCGTTTGCTGCATGTATGATCGAACTTATAATGCGAATTGCTGCAACAGTAGGACTTTCTGGAGTGATTGGTTACACATCCGTATGTATTACCAGCCCAATGGCATGGATCGGAGCCTGCTCACTGCTGATCCCGGTTTATTATAAGATGATGAAAACATCAAAAATGTCGGGTGCATCTGCAAAGGAAACTGCCTGAAAAATATTAAAAAACAGAAGCTATTGTACTGTGCAAAACTGTACATAACTTCTGTTTTTTGATGTCAAAATAAATCAGTGTAAAAAAGAAACATGATAGAAAAAGAAAGATGTCTGCTGTATAATATTCCCGGAGGCGAATTATGGAATTATTATTACTAGGAATATTTGCTGCAGTTCTTTTAGTATGCGTATTTACCGGAATTTCCATTATATATGCTATGATCCTGGGACTGGTGCTGTTTTTTACATATGGTCTGATAAAAAAGAAAACCTGGAAACAGATGCTGATTTTTTCCTGGCAGGGAGTGAAGGCTGCGAAGAATATTCTGCTGACTTTTATTCTGATCGGAATTATGACCGCAGTGTGGAGAGCGAGTGGTTCCATTGCATTTATTGTCTATTATGCAGCGGGAATATGCGCACCGTCGATCATGCTGCTGGCATCATTTCTTTTATGTTCTCTGGTATCTTTTCTGACAGGAACTGCATTTGGAACAGCAGCTACCATGGGTGTGATCTGCATGACAATGGCGAAAAGCATGAATGTTTCAGATGTCCTGGCAGGAGGTGCAATTCTTGCGGGAATTTATTTTGGCGACAGATGTTCGCCGGTTTCTACCAGTGCACTGCTCGTAAGCGAACTGACGAAAACAGATTTATACGAAAACCTGAAAGGCATGGCGAAGGCTGCAATAGTGCCATTTGTTATTTCCTGTACGGTTTACTGGACTTTGGGACTGCGGACACATATAGGAACTGCAGATGGAGAAATCAGAACAGTACTGGGAGAATTCTATCATCTGTCAGCATGGACATTACTTCCTGTTGCAGTTGTGCTTGTTTTTTCTGCAATGCGTGTCAATGTAAAAAGAACTCTGGCAGCCAGTGCATTATGCGGAATTTTTGTCGCAGTCCTGATACAGAAATATCCGGTTCCCAAACTTCCTGCATTATGTGTTTCGGGATTTCAGCCGGATGATATGCAGATTAATCGACTGATGGGCGGAGGCGGAATCCTTTCCAATATGAAAGTCATTGCTATCGTAGGTATTTCTTCCTGCTATTCCGGCATTTTCAAAGGAACAGATTTCCTTCACGGAATCAAAGATTTGATTAGAAAATTAAACAGCAAAATCACACCATTTGGAACAACCCTGCTGACCTCTGTTGTAACAGCAGCCGTATCCTGCAATCAGACCTTATCCATCATGCTGACCAATCAGCTCTGCGGAGAAAACAACCCAGATAAAAAAGAGTTTGCGCTTTCGTTGGAAAATTCGGCAGTTGTAGTGGCGCCTCTACTTCCCTGGTCAATTGCGTCAGCGGTACCGCTGGCGTTTATCGGTGCACCGACAATGAGTGTGTGCGCGGCAATTTATCTGTATCTGCTTCCGATATGGTATTTTATTTCTGTTAATTTTCGGAGAAAAAAGAAATAGAGGACACTTTACTTTACTAAAGGATTATACTATAATATGCGAAAAGCAGAGACAAATAAAAAGTTATCTGATGCAGGAATTTACACTCTGAGGTGCCGGACTGCATACAGTACTTTCTGAAATTACTATAAAAGTAGATACGAGAGGAGTTAAGCTTATGAAAATCGGATTTATCGGATGTGGAAATATGGGTTCCGCAATGATCAGCGGTATGTTGAAAAAAGGACTCTATAAGAAAGACGAGATCATTGTTTCCAATCTTACAGAAGAGGGAAGTAAACGAAGCAAAGAGAAATTGGGTGTTGTGACAACTCTGGATAACTGTGAAGTAGTAAAAAATACAAAGCTGGTTTTCCTGGCAGTGAAGCCACAGTTCTATGAAGAAGTACTGAACGAAGTAAAAGACGAACTGACACCGGAACACACAGTTGTAGGCATTGCACCGGGGAAAACTCTTGCGTGGTTAGAGGAGAAATGTGGACAACCTCTGAAAGTAGTAAGAATGATGCCAAACACTCCTGCCCAGGTTGGCGAGGGTATGACAGGTGTATGCGCTAATGAAAAAGTATCAGCAGAAGAACTTGATCAGATCTGCGAGATCACGAACAGCTTCGGTCGTACAGAAGTAGTTCCGGAACGTCTGATGGACGCAGTAGGTGCTGTAAGCGGCTGCTCTCCGGCTTATGTATTCATGTTCGTGGAAGCGATGGCAGACGCAGCAGTAGCCCAGGGAATGCCAAGAAAACAGGCGTATCAGTTTGCTGCACAGTCTGTACTGGGAAGTGCGAAAATGGTACTGGAAACAGGGATGCATCCAGGCGAATTAAAAGATATGGTATGCTCTCCGGCAGGAACTACCATTGAAGGAGTACGAATCCTTGAACAGAACGGATTCAGAAGTGCTGTTTTTGAAGCTTTGAATGGAGCGGCTGAAAAAGGGAAAAAGATGTAATCTTGTTTGGATAAGAGGGACGCTCCGAAATATTGTTCTGTTGATATGTGGTTTCGGAATCTAGTAACTCTAAGATTCTGAAAATCCGCTAAAACCATAAAAAATCCGCCCAAACTCGCCTATGTGGCTCAGACAGTGGGTGGATTTTTTATAACGCGAATTTCCAGAACCTAAGAGTTATTACGATCCCTGCAAATGCATATCAACAGAACAATATTTCGGAGCTGTTTTTTCCAATAATTAATGTTATAAATTCTTTTGGTTATATTGTTTTGGGAAATGAGTTATAGATTTCCCTGACTCAGACGGCTGTTATGGTATTTACCGGAGTTGGTAACGTCTTCTCCGAACCATGCAGGTGGATTATAGCTGAGTGCCTGTTCTTCGGAAGAAAATTCTACTTCTGCGAGGTAAAGTCCTTCATATGGGACATCAAATACATCCAGTTCGATGGTAAGTCCGCCTTTTTCCGGAATAAGATAGCGTGTTTTGGAAATGAGGATTCCATCGGCTTTGGGACGCATGTGTTTGTAGGATTCTTTGGTAAGTGGAAGATTGTATTCTTCACGGGTCATAAGGCCTTTGGATTTATAAGTGAGGTAGTAGTTATCATCCTCTTTGCGGATGCGGACTACAGGGGAGGTGGATAAGTAGCCCTGCTCTAGTTTGTGGTGTGGATAAGAATCCAGATTGGATGGCAGGTTTTCTTTGGATATTAAAAATTTACGTTCTATTTCCATGTGAGACTCCTTTACAATGTGTAATGTTTCAGACTGATATGGTAATGGATTTATAATAGCATTTTCATGAGAGAAAATCCAGTTCCTGTACAGGGGAATTGTTGTAAAAAGTGGGCATGGATGCTATAATCAGACCAGAAAAAGCAGACGCTGGGCATAATGCTGACAGCGGCAGATTACGGGAGGTAGTTGTTTTGAGTAAAAAAGTTTATATTTTTCTTGCAGATGGTTTTGAGGACATTGAAGGACTGACAGTGGTAGATCTGCTGAGACGTGCACAGATTGATATTAAAACTGTTTCCATTAAAGATACGAAAGAGGTACAGACTGCTCATGGAATTTCACTTTTGACAGACCTTCTCTTTGATGAGGTGGATTTTACAGACGCAGATATGCTGGTCCTTCCGGGAGGAATGCCGGGAACGAAGTATCTGGCAGGATCCAAACCGCTGACAGATCTGCTGACAGATTTCTATAATAAAGGAAAGAAAATTGCTGCGATCTGTGCAGCACCCAGTGTTTTCTCAGGACTTGGTTTCCTGAAGGGAAGAAAGGCAACTTCTTATCCATCCTTTATGGAAGTGATCGCTGGAGACGGTGCTGTGACAAGTGAGGACAGCGTGGTTGTGGACGGCAATGTGACTACAAGCAGAGGCCTTGGTACTGCAGTAGATTTTGCACTTTCTCTCATCACCCAGCTGGAGAATCAGGAAAAAGCAGAAGAAATCGCAGAATCTGTGGTATACAGACACTAAAAAATATGCCAAAAGCCTTATTTTATGCGAAAAAACACTGGCACTTTTCAATTTTTTGTGCTATACTGCTACAATGACTGTAAATATATATATAGAAAAAACGTCAAAATATAAAAATGATATAACCTGAAATTAAGGAGGAACACGAAACATGAGTTTACAGGTGGAGAAAATGGAAAAAAACATGGCGAAACTTACCATCGAAGTTTCCGCTGAGGATTTAGAGAAAGCTATGCAGAATGCATACCAGAAAGCAAAAGGCAGAATCACAATCCCAGGATTCCGTAAAGGAAAAGCTCCTAGAAAAATGATCGAGCAGATGTACGGAAAAGGAATCTTCCTTGAAGATGCTGTAAACGCTCTTATTCCGGAACACTACAGCAAAGCTATGGGAGAATCCGAACTTGAGATCGTTTCCCAGCCTAAGATCGACCTGGTACAGGCTGAGCCTGGTAAAGAACTGATCTTCACTGCAGAAGTTGCTGTGAAACCGGAAGTAACTTTAGGTGAGTATAAAGGTGTAGAAGTTCCGAAGTCTGACGTAACAGTAACAGACGAGGATGTTGATGCAGAAGTTAAGAAAGAGCAGGAGAAAAACTCCAGAACAATCACTGTAGAAGATCGTGCTGCTCAGTTAAACGATACAGTAACAATCGACTTCGAGGGTTCCGTAGATGGTGTTGCATTTGATGGCGGCACAGCTACAGAATATCCTCTGACACTTGGTTCCAACACATTTATCCCGGGATTCGAGGAGCAGCTTGTTGGTGCCAACACAGGTGATGATGTAGAAGTCAAAGTTACATTCCCAGAAGAATATCAGGCAAAAGAACTTGCTGGCAAAGAAGCAATCTTCAAATGTGCAGTTAAGAAGATTGAAGCAAAAGAACTTCCGGAACTGGATGATGATTTTGCAAAAGATGTTTCTGAGTTCGATACTCTTGCTGAGTACAAAGAACACGTTAAGACAAACCTTGAAGAAAGAAAAGTAAACGAAGCAAAACGTGCAAAAGAAGATGCAGCAGTAGATAAAGCAATCGAGAATGCACAGATGGATCTTCCGGATGCAATGGTTGAAACACAGTGCCAGCAGATGCTTGATGACTTCAGCAGAAGAATGCAGTCCCAGGGATTATCCATGGATCAGTACTTCCAGTTCACAGGCATGACAGCTGAGAAGATGATGGAAGACATGAAACCACAGGCAGTTAAGAGAATTCAGACAAGACTTGTTCTCGAGAAGATTGCAGAAGTTGAGAATATCCAGCCTACAGAAGAGGAAGTAAATGAAGAAATTTCCAAGATGGCTGAAACATATAAAATGGAAGCTGACAAGTTAAAAGAATTACTTGGAGAGCGTGAAATCGAGCAGATCAAGAAAGACATGGCTGTACAGAAAGCAGTTTCTCTTGTTGCAGACGCTGCAAAAGAAGTTTAATTTAACCAAATCAAGGAATTCCCGCTTGATTTTAAAAAGTCAGCCGAAAAGAAAAATGGAGGCGTTTATATGAGTTTAGTACCTTATGTCATTGAACAGACAAGCAGAGGGGAGAGAAGCTACGACATCTATTCAAGGCTTCTGAAAGACAGAATCATTTTTCTTGGCGAAGAAGTTAATGATGTGAGTGCAGGACTGATCGTATCACAGCTTCTTTTCCTGGAGGCAGAAGATCCTGGTAAAGATATCCAGCTGTATATCAACAGCCCGGGCGGCTCCGTAACAGCCGGCATGGCGATTTACGATACCATGCAGTATATCAAGTGTGATGTTTCTACAATCTGTCTGGGAATGGCTGCCAGTATGGGAGCATTTCTCCTTGCAGGCGGTGCAAAAGGTAAGAGATTTGCTCTTCCTCATTCCACCATCATGATCCATCAGCCGTCAGGCGGTGCACAGGGTCAGGCAACAGAGATTCAGATCGTAGCAGATCACATTGCACAGACGAAGAGAACTTTAAATGAATTATTGGCTGCAAATACCGGTCAGCCGATAGAAGTTGTTGAGCGTGATACAGACCGGGACAACTATATGACTGCTGAAGAAGCAAAGGCATATGGACTGATTGACGGTGTAGTCATGCATAAATAGTGCTGAAGATAAGACTCCTGTGGATCGTCACAGGAGTCTTCTTATCTTAAATGAAAGGCAGGTATGCATCAGCGTACCTGAATAGTTGAGATTAGAAAGGATAGACAAGATTCATGGCAGAAAAGATAAGAGAAGGAAAAGTCAGATGCTCATTTTGCCAGAAGACAGAAGATCAGGTGAGAAAATTGATCGCAGGTCCGGATGGTAAGACATTTATCTGTGATGAATGTATTGGAATTTGTTCAGAGATCATGGAAGAAGAATTGAATTCCTATGACGACGATATGATAGATTCTGATATTAACCTGCTGAAACCGGAGGAAATCCATGCAGTTCTGGACGATTATGTGATCGGACAGGATGAGGCCAAAAAGGCACTGGCTGTAGCTGTTTACAACCATTATAAGAGAATCCTGGCATCCCGTTCCTCTGATGTAGAGCTACAGAAAAGTAATATTCTCATGCTTGGCCCGACAGGTTCCGGTAAGACTCTGCTTGCTCAGACTCTCGCCAGAATGCTGAATGTACCTTTTGCCATTGCGGATGCTACCACATTGACAGAAGCAGGCTACGTAGGAGAAGATGTTGAAAATATTCTTCTGAAAATTATCCAGGCAGCAGATTACGATATCGAGCGTGCCCAGTATGGAATCATATATATAGATGAGATCGACAAGATCACAAGAAAGTCTGAAAATGCATCCATTACCCGTGATGTTTCCGGTGAGGGTGTACAGCAGGCATTATTAAAGATCCTGGAGGGAACAGTTGCAAGCGTACCGCCTCAGGGAGGCCGTAAACATCCACACCAGGAATTCATTCAGATTGATACTACGAATATTCTATTCATCTGTGGTGGTGCTTTCGAAGGTATCGAGAAACTGATCGAAGCCAGAAAGGATACGAAATCCATTGGATTCGGTGCAGAAGTGGCAGTGAAGGAAGAACGGAATGTAGGAGAAGTTCTGAAAGAGGTTATGCCAGAGGACTTTATTAAATTCGGACTGATCCCTGAGTTTATCGGACGTGTGCCGGTAGTGGTAACTCTGGATGCACTGGATGAGAAAGCTCTCATCAGCATTCTGAAAGAGCCTAAGAATTCTCTGACCAAACAGTATCATAAACTGTTTGAACTGGACGGAGTAGAACTTGATTTCAATGATGATGCACTGGAACTGGTAGCGAAGAAATCTCTGGAACGTAAGACAGGAGCCAGAGGACTTCGTGCGATCATGGAAGGATCACTTATGGATCTTATGTATAAGATTCCATCAGATGATACCATCCGCAAGTGTACTATCACCAAAGATGTAGTGGAAGGCACCGGTGAGCCGGAAATTGTCAGGGGAGAAGCTCCTGCATCTGCAAAAACAGCAGGAACCAGACGGAAATCCCGCAGCCACAAAAAGGGAACATCGGAAACAGCCTGATGAAAGGGACTGAATAATCAATGACAAATCAAAATATTGTGCTGCCATCTATTGCGCTGCGTGGAACTACCATTCTTCCGGGAATGATCGTTCATTTCGATGTGAGCAGAGAACGTTCCATCAAGGCAATTGAGGCTGCCATGCTTCATGATCAGAAGATCTTTCTGGTCACACAGAAGGATCCGGAAGTAGAAACTCCGGATGCTTCCGGCGTTTATCAGGTGGGAACGATCGCTTATATTAAACAGGTAGTGAAGCTCCCACAGAATCTTCTGCGCGTACTTGTAGAAGGTATCGGCAGAGGACTTTTGGTAAAGTTTGAACAGGAATTTCCGTTTCTGAGAAGTGAGATCACACCGGTAGATGAAGAAAGTATTCAGATGCCGGAAGCTTTGATGGAAGCTATGCACAGAAGTCTGAAAGAACTGTTCCACCGTTACTGTATGGAAAATGGCAAGATCAGCAAAGAGCTGGTAACACAGATTTTAAATATAGAACAGATTGAGGAACTGGTTGAGCAGATTGCTGTAAATATTCCTCTGTCTTACCAGAATAAACAGAAGATCTTGGAAGCACTTACCCTGGAGGAACGCTATGAAGTTCTGGGTGCGATCTTAAGCAATGAGATCGAGATCATGCAGATTGGCAGGGATCTCCAGAAGAAAGTGAAAGCCAGAGTTGACAAAAACCAGAGGGAATACATTCTCAGAGAGCAGCTGAAACTGATCCGTGAGGAACTGGGGGAGGACAATACTGCAGATGAAGCAGATGAGTTTAAGAAGAAGCTTAAGGAGCTTCAGGCCAGCGACGAAGTAAAAGAGAAGATCAGCAAAGAGATTGAGAGATTTAAGAATACCAACAGCAATGTATCTGAGAATGCGGTACTCCGCGGTTATATCGAGACTATGCTGGCACTTCCGTGGGATAAGAGATCCACAGATTCTGATGATCTGAAAGAGGCATGGAAAGTGCTTCAGGAAGGTCATTATGGACTGAAAGATGTGAAAGAGCGCGTGATGGAATTCCTTTCTGTCCGTAAACTGACACACAAAGGCAAGAGCCCGATCCTTTGTCTGGTGGGACCTCCTGGAACAGGTAAAACATCTATCGCCAAGTCCATTGCAGAAGCTATGCACAAGAAATATGTGCGCATCTGTCTGGGCGGTGTGAGAGATGAAGCGGAGATCCGAGGCCACAGAAAGACTTATGTAGGAGCAATGCCTGGCAGAATTACTGCAGCATTACAGCAGGCAGGCGTATGCAACCCGCTGATGCTTCTGGATGAGATCGATAAGACCAGCAGTGACTATAAGGGTGATACTTCCGCAGCGCTTCTGGAGGTACTTGATCCGGAGCAGAACAGCAAATTTATGGATCATTATATAGAAGTACCGCAGGATCTTTCCGAAGTACTGTTTATTGCAACTGCAAACGATGTTCAGGGCATTCCGAGACCTCTTCTAGACCGTATGGAACTGATCGAGATCGCAGGCTACACAGAGAATGAGAAAGAGCACATTGCAAAGGAACACCTGATTCCGAAGCAGATGGAAGAGAACGGGATCGAGAAAGGCAAACTGACTATTCAGTCTGCAGCACTTAAGAAGATTATCAATAATTATACAAAAGAGGCCGGTGTTCGAAATCTGGAGAGAACCATCGGACAGATCTGCAGAAAAACTGCACGTCTGATCATGGAAGAAGATAAGAAGAAAGTTACCGTAACTTCCAAGAATCTGTCAGATTTTCTTGGAAAAGAACATTTCAACTATCTTATGGCAAATAAGAAAGATGAGATCGGTATTTCCCGTGGCCTTGCATGGACACAGGTTGGCGGTGACACCTTGCAGATCGAAGTCAATGTAATGCCTGGAAAAGGTGAGCTGATGCTTACCGGACAGCTTGGAGATGTGATGAAAGAGTCTGCACAGGCAGGTATTACTTATATTCGTTCCATTGCTGCTGACTATAAAGTTGGACCGGAATTTTTCCAGGAGAACGATATTCATGTGCATATTCCGGAGGGAGCAGTACCAAAAGACGGACCGTCCGCAGGTATTACCATGGCAACTGCGATTCTTTCCGCAATTATTAAGAAGCCGGTAAGAGCAGATCTTGCAATGACCGGTGAGATCACACTGAGAGGAAGAGTCCTTCCGATCGGCGGTTTAAAAGAGAAACTTCTAGCAGCAAAATATGCGAAGATCAAAGAAGTATTAGTACCGGCAGAGAATAAACCGGATATTCAGGAATTAGACAAGGAAATCACAGACGGACTTACGGTCACATTTGTAAGTTCTATGAAAGAAGTACTGAATAAAGCACTTGTATCATAAAAAATGGTTACTGTTTATTCCATTCTCAGTAACATGGTTTACGATGTACAGGATTGATATTATGTTTATCGGAGTTTTACCAGGATGCAGTGTGACAGTAACAGAAAAGAATAAAGAGTCAGTCTGGATCTGGATTGACTCTTTGTTGTGAAAAAGAGAGGAAATCAATGGTTATCAAAAATGTATCATTAGATATCGTATGCGGTATCACCAGCAAACTCCCGGATACCAACAGACCGGAGGTTGCATTTGCAGGAAAATCAAATGTAGGAAAATCATCTCTGATCAACGGGCTGATGAACCGGAAATCTCTTGCCAGAACAAGTGCACAGCCGGGAAAAACACAGACTATTAATTTTTACAATATCAATGAAGCCATGTATCTGGTAGACCTCCCGGGCTATGGATACGCAAAGGTTTCACAGTCTGAGAAGGAAAAATGGGGCAAGATGATCGAGAGATATCTCCATACATCCCAAAACCTTAAGGCAGTTTTTCTTCTTATTGACATCCGTCATGATCCATCTGCAAATGATAAGATGATGTATGACTGGATCCTGAACAATGGTTATGAGCCGATCATCATAGCAACCAAGCTCGACAAGCTCAAACGAAGCCAGGTTCAGAAGAATATCAAAGCAATCAAAGAAGGGCTGAAGCTGAGCAAAAATGGTGTCATCATTCCTTTCTCCGCTGAGACGAAGCAGGGAAGAGATGAGATCTGGGCTCTGATCGATGAGTTGACCGGACTGGCAGCTACTGAAGAAGCCTGAGAAAATATACGAGGACAAAAATATTATGGGAATTATCAAGGCATTCAAGCTGGGATTTGACTATCTCAAGTATGATGAAGACGGCAACGTGCAGGATATGCAGCGTGCCGTCAATGATGTAAACCTGGACATTGAAGCCGGACAATTCGTGGCTGTTCTGGGACATAATGGTTCCGGAAAATCTACTCTTGCAAAACATTTGAATGCACTTTTGCTTCCGACAGAAGGTACATTATGGGTAGATGGGATTGACACGTCTAAAGAGCCGGAACTATGGAAAGTCCGCCAGAAAGCGGGCATGGTTTTTCAGAATCCTGACAATCAGATCATAGGAACTGTAGTAGAAGAAGACGTAGGTTTCGGACCGGAGAACATGGGCGTGCCTACAGAGAAAATCTGGGAACGTGTAGATGAGAGCCTGAAGAAAACAGGCATGACCTCCTACCGTTATCATTCTCCGAATAAACTTTCCGGCGGACAGAAGCAGAGGGTTGCCATTGCCGGTGTCATGGCAATGCGCCCGAAGTGCATCATCCTGGATGAGCCAACTGCCATGCTGGATCCGAATGGACGAAAGGAAGTTCTCGAGGCAGTCAGTGACCTTAACAAACAGGAGGGAGTAACAGTCATTCTGATTACACATTATATGGAAGAGGTTGTCCGTGCAGACAAGGTTTATGTCATGGACAGCGGAGAAGTGGTGATGCAGGGAACACCAAGGGAGATATTTTCCCAGGTGGAAACTCTGAAAGAATACAGACTGGATGTGCCGCAGGTAACACTTCTGGCACACGAACTTCATAAAGCCGGAGTGGATATTCCGGAGGGAATACTGACTACAGAGGAGCTGGTGAATGCCTTATGTCTATAGAATTAAAGAACGTAACCTATACCTACAGTCCGGGAACTGCCTATGAGATCCATGCGCTGAAAGATGTAAATCTCACTATTCCGGACGGACAGTTTATCGGAATCATCGGGCATACAGGAAGTGGAAAATCCACATTGATCCAGCATTTTAATGCGCTGATCCGACCGACTTCCGGTACCATTACCTATAACGGAGAGGATATCTGGGGTGAGAAATATGACCGCCGTGCTTTGCGAAGCGAGGTAGGTCTGGTGTTCCAGTATCCGGAGCATCAGCTTTTCGAGAATGATGTGCTCTCTGATGTCTGCTTTGGACCGATGAATCAGGGATTATCCAGAGAAGAGGCAGAAGTGGAAGCGAAGAAAGCGCTGGAGCATGTAGGTTTTAAAGAGGAGAATTACAGCAAATCTCCTTTTGAACTTTCCGGAGGACAGAAGAAACGAGTTGCCATTGCAGGAGTTCTGGCAATGAACCCGAAAATTCTCATCCTTGATGAACCGACAGCAGGTCTGGATCCGAAAGGACGTGATGACATCCTTGACCAGATCGCAGAGCTTCATAAAGTAAGAGGAATTACCATTATCCTTGTATCTCACAGCATGGAAGATATCGCGAAATATGCAGAGAGACTGATCGTAGTCAATGATGGAGAGATTGCATACGATGACGTTCCGAAGGCGGTATTTGCCCATTACAGAGAACTGGAAGCCATGGGACTTGCAGCACCACAGATTACCTATATCATGCATGCACTGAAAGAAAAAGGGCTGGATGTGGATGTAACTGCGACTACGGTGGAGGAAGCGAAAGCGAATATTCTGGAAGTGTTGAGAAAAACAGCACCAGAGAAAATTAAGGGAGGACAGGAAGCATGATCCGAGATATTACATTAGGACAGTATTATCCTGCCAATTCCATTCTTCACAAGATGGACCCAAGAGCAAAACTGGTAGGCACAATGGTATTTATTATCTCCGTATTTGTATTCCATACATTTCCGGGATATGCAGTAGCAACGTTATTCCTGGCAGGTATGATCATAATTTCAAAAGTTCCGCCGAAATTCATGTTCAAGGGACTGAAGGCGATCGTAATGCTGCTTATGATCACAGTGATCTTTAATATTCTGCTGACTCCTGGAAAAGTTCTCTGGCAGTGGGGAATCCTGCATGTAACAGAAGAGGGCCTGAAACTGGCAGGAAGAATGGCAATCCGCCTGACTTATCTTGTGATCGGTTCCTCAATCATGACGCTGACAACAACACCAAATCAGCTCACAGACGGCCTGGAACGACTTCTCAGACCGCTGAATAAGCTTCATGTACCAATCCATGAGATTGCCATGATGATGTCCATTGCATTAAGATTCATCCCGATCCTGCTGGAAGAAACTGACAAGATCATGAAAGCACAGATCGCCCGCGGTGCAGATTTCGAAAACGGAAACCTGATCCAGAAGGCCAAGAATATGATCCCGCTTCTGGTGCCGCTGTTTATTTCAGCATTCCGAAGAGCCAACGATCTGGCAATGGCAATGGAGGCAAGATGCTACCACGGTGGCGATAACAGAACACAGATGAAGCCACTCCATTATGAATCCAGAGATTATATTGCATATGTGGTGATGTTTGCTTATCTGGCGATTGCGATTATATTCAGAATCGCAGGAATTTGATGAGATACGGAATAGTTACTGATTTATAATGATATTTTATATGCTGTAATCCGGTAAAAATGGGTTACAGCATATTTCTATTTATGAACAGAAAAAGGCATATTTTTATCTGTTATAAAGGTTCTATAATAAACATTAATCGAAAGATTTAAAAAGAAGCCTTTGGCAGGATAACCAAAGTAACCCGAGTTCTGATTGAGACAGCTTAGAAAAAGTTATATTTAATAAATCTTCTATTTTTTTTATCCGATAAATAACAGTATGACGATGTATAAATAAATTAGAAGCTGTTGCCGATAAATTCAGACCGGAAGAAATATATTGTTCAAGGCAGATGAGTAAATCCTGTCGGTATTCTTTTTTTATGTTTTGAAAATTTTTCATAGATGGAAACATCAATCCATCTGCTTCATTTGATGTAAATAATGTTTTTACAAGATATTCTGGCAAAATTTCCAGAAAAGATATCCCTGGTTCTTTTTTTCTTTGACTTAAAGCTATCTGAGACTGCATAAATGCAGTATGCAACTCCGTAATGTTTTCAAAGCACATACTTTGACCAAAATACATATGACATTGATTTAGAAAATTAGTCATTTTTTTGTAAAATGTTAAGTTGTGATAGTGTTCAAGATTTTGGTCGACTGCAACAATTTGATCAGAATAATTATATATCATCTCAAGATTCAGGAGATATGAAATATTAGGAATGAAATTTTTTATAGATGGTCCATCTGCTGAGTCTTTTTGAAAAGTCCAGACAAAATATTTCTTTTCTTTAATAAATCCATTACGCGCAAGATTGAAAAAAAGTACTTCCTGATTAATTTCTTTCCCTCTTATAAGCTGTTCAATGTACCATGGCATATGTTTACTTGAAAAAGCAAATTCAGTGGTATGTTGAATTGCCTGTTCAATAAATGTCTGAATCTGTACGACATTCAGATATTCTCCAGGTGTAAATTCTGCAGAAACATCACTTAATGCCAATGTACCAAATATTGATTCATTTCGATAGAGTGGTGCAATGAGTCGCTTTATTTTGTGGAAGCGATTATCTGACTGGAAGAAAAAAGGTTTACGTCCATTATTTAAAAGTGAATTAAGACTCGGACTGATTTCTGATTCGTCAGGCGAACGGCCATGAGACAGAACATAATTCCAAAGTTCTCCTTTGGTGGAAATATCTGGAACATGGCCGGCCGTCATTAAAAGATTTTGTTGCATGTCAAAAATAGCGATAGGATTTTTGAGCATTTTTGTACATATTTGTAAAATATTTTTTAATGATGAATTTTTTAAAATACATTGAAGAATCTGACATTCCCAATTTTGATATTCTGCAATGATATCAGATATAGTATACAGTAGCGAATCTATAGAAATATCTGTTGTAGTGAGAACGCTGCAGGAGAGAAAAACAGAGGGAACAGATTCGGGATATTGATTAATAAAAAGCATATGTGCTGGAAAGGAAAAATCTGGTGGGAAAGAATACAACGAATCAATCAGATAAAGAGTATCAGAGTCAATAACTGTTGTTTCAGGTAAAAATTTCCGTACGCGGGTAATTGTGCAGGAATTTTGATTTTGTTCTTTTATTACAAAAATATCTGCTGAAATTTGTTCAAAAATCTGATGAATATTGAGTTTCATAGGAACCCTCCTGTAATATGGACATTTATGTATAAAAATAGTATCTGTTTTTTTGATTATACAGACGATGAATATAAAAAACAAGTGTATTATACTTGGGTTTAGAAAGTGTACAAAAATATATAAAAAGAAAGGGGAAAATTATGAACGAATCAAGAAATCCACTAATGGAAGGTGCCAGTTTACTATATCAGGTTGCACCGGGAGCATTGCTTCCATATGAATATCGAGGAGTAAGACCGGAGATTAAAGCATACCAGACAAGTGCATGGATTGGAACTGCACTGATGATTTCACCAATTTACGATGTGTATGGACCGGATGTGATCAAGTTTTTTAATTCTATCTGTACAAATGATTTTTCTAAACTCGGGATGAAAGGGCTTCGTCATGCAGTAATCTGCAATGAAAAAGGACAGATTATGACAGATGGTGTTGCAATTAAGGTTGCTGAGGACAGAATCCGAACATATTGGTTAAATCCACCTCTTGCGTATCTTGTAGAATCATCTGAAATGGATGTACATGGGGAAGATATGTCAGGAAAAGAATATATTATTCAAATTGATGGAGAAAAATCTCTTGAAATTCTGGAAGATGCTTTTCAAGCGGATTTACATGATATTAAATTTGCACGTCATAGATGTCAGGATGTAGATGGAAAGACAGTACGTATTATTCGCCTTGGGATGTCTGGCAACCTTGCTTATGAAATTCATGGGGATATTTCAGAGTTTGTATATATTTATGATAAGGTTTGGGAAAGCGGGAAAAAATTTGGTGCTCAGAAATTAGGACTTCATGCCTATAATCTTTTTAATCATACGGAAGCAGGATTTCCAAACATCAATCTCCATTATCCGCTTCCATGGTTTGAATCGGGAGAAGGACTGGCCAATTATCTGTATCAGCATCCGGAGACTGCTTTTTATAATATTAAACGTTATCTGCTTGGCAGTGTGGGAGATGATCTTGAAAGTCGTTTTATGACGCCATTTGATGTTGGATGGGATTTCCTTGTGAAATTTAATCATGATTTTACCGGAAAAGATGCTCTTTTGAAACTTGCTGAAGAAAAACGCAGAACAGCAGTAACTCTTGAATGGAATGGAGAGGATGTAGGAAAAATTTTTACTACGAAACTGATTCCGGGAGAGGAACCTTGTGAAGATATTTCCGTACAGAGTGATGTATTCTGGAATGAACAGCCGGAAGAACCAGGATTCACTTATAGAGCAGATAAGGTATTTGCCGGAGAAAACCAGATTGGCATTTCATCTGGAAGAATAATTTCCTATAATTACAATAGTATGATTTCTCTTGGATTTATTAATCCTAAATATGCAAAAGAAGGAACGAAACTGGAAATTTTGTGGGGGACTCCTGGTACGCGTCAGATGAAAGTACGTGCAACAGTAAAAAAACTTCCTTATAATAGCGAGTTTATCCGCAATGAAAACAAAGATGTAGAAGAAATTCCTCATTTATTCTAAGGTTTAACAGGGGGCGGCTGTTTTACGACAGCCGCTTTTCATATATTGTTTGGAAGGAGATACATATTGAATAAAAAACAGAAATATACATTTATAAGTCTTATGCTGGCATCTACTGTTGCTGCTTATGCTCAATATCAGATGAATGTGTTTTCGATTGATCTGATAACAGCGTATCAAATATCTGCTTCTCGTTTTGCGTTTTTATTTACTGCACCAATGCTTCCGGCAATTTTTCTGAGCATTCCATTGGGAAAATTGTCTGATAAAATTGGCTATAGAAATGCAATACAGTTGGGACTTGCTTTTACTATATTAGGACTTACAGGTCGTATTTTTGCAGAAAGTTATTCTACACTATGGATTTGTATGGCATTTAGTGGCGCATCTTCTATTACACTGTTTGTTAATAGCGCAAGAGTATTGGAAGAAGTAGTTCCTGCAGAAAAATCAGTTTTATTTATGGGAATATATACTACGGCCAGTATGCTTGCGCAGACTTTTGCAACTGCAACATCTGCAGTTTTGTATTCAACATTACAAAAAGCTTATGTTGGAGCATTAGTATACGCAGTTGTAATTACTGTTATATGGGCAGGGAACTATTGTATAGAGAAAGAAAATGCTGAAAATACAGAATTCAGAAATGCAGATAGATCTTCAGAGCAAAAAGGAAAATTTTCGGAAGTTCTGAGCTGCAAAGGTATCTGGTTTACTGCAATCAGTTTATTCTGTATTCTGGGAGCGACTATTACATTAAATACATTTCTTCCAGCAGCACTTATGGAAATTCATGGATTTTCTAAATCGCAGGCAGGTACTGTTGCATCTATGATATCATTTGGAAATATGTTTGGTGCAGTTATAGGGCCCGTTTTGTATCGAAAGTTAAAGAAATTTTCAAGACTTATCTTTTTATTTGGAGGAATTTCTATTATAGGATGTATTGAGGGATGGATGCTTCATGAACAAATCCTTATGATAATTATATATTTTATTACAGGGATTGCTATTGGAGGTGCAATGCCAATTTATTTTACAATGCCGATTAGATTAAGAGAAATTTCATCTGATAATATTTCTACAGCAGGAGGGTTGATTACAACATTTCAGTTAGGTGGAGCGGTAATAGTTCCATCTTATATGATTGCTCCAATTGCAGGAAATAATTATTCAGAAATTTTTATCCTGACTGCAGTTGTGATTGCAATTGCTGTTGGATTGGGTGTATTGCTTGAAAAAGAACTGGTTAAATTGTAGTAGAAAGGAAGTACTGATTATGAAAAAAATATTGCTTAATGGTGTTGATGGAAATTTCGGAGGAAAATCTGCCGGAATACTTCTGGAAAAATATCCTCATGAGGATTTGATTTTTACTGCACCAAGAGAAAAAGCACTTAAAAAGTACAAAGAAATGGGAATTGAAACAAGGGTGGCTGATTTTAATAATGCAGAAACTCTTGTGGAAACATTTAAAGGAGCAGATACTGTTGTATTGATTTCCATGCCTTTTGTAGGATCTAAAAGAAGAGCTGCACATAAAACTGCAATTGATGCAGCCGTACGTGCCGGTGTCAAAAAGCTGGTGTATACTTCTATTGTAGGAGCTGGTGAAAAAGATATTAATACATATGAGGTAAATGATCATGTCTGGACAGAAAATTATATCAAAGAACAACCGATACATTATCTGATTCTTCGTGATTCGCAGTATGCCGAGGCAATGGTTTCTTCTTTTGTAGAAGCATATGAGAGAACTAATGGAGTTCTGGCAAATAATATGGGTGAAGGAAAGATGGCGTTTATATCTCGTGACGATTGCGCAACAGCTGCAGCATATGCGGCAATGTCTGAAGATATTGATAAAGTTTTGAATATTAATGGAGCAGAGCTGTTAACAATTGCTGATTTTCTCGAAATTGCCTCAGAAGTAACAGGGAAGAAAGTGGTATATAAATATATTACGGATGATGAGATGTATGCATATTTTGATTCAATCGGAGTGCCCAGAACAACAGAAGAAATGTGGGCTGATACGGCAAAGAATTTTCCGTTTTGTTCTGATGGAATGGTTACTTTCGGGAAAGCAATCCGTCAAAATCAGATGAGTGTTTATACGAATGATTTTGAAAAACTGACAGGCAGAAAACCATTGTTTGTTAGACAGATTTTTGAAGATTTTTCGAATCATCTTATCGGTAACAGGACTTCAACAGATAATTAATGGAAAGTATAAGAAGCCTTTATTATTGTGCATGAAATAGACAGGAATATCTTTTTTTAATAAAGAATTTTCACCACTTTACAACTTTTTCTGTTCCGACAGCAGATACCTTATTTCTGCTGATATTATCCATACTGACCTTAGAATCCGCACATTCCATCCGGTTTCTGTATCAGCATTTTTTATCCGGAATAACGGAGAAATCACTGAATGTATTTTATTATGCATGTTCCTATGCAAAGGTTGATTATTCCAGATTTATGAATACCACTGTCAGGATTACTTTGAAGTTGATACCAGATTCATTGCAGACGCAGCATGTATTTCTGTGCGTGGATGATACGATGGTATCTAAATTTGGCACAAAATTTGAAAATGTTTCAAAACTGTTTGACCATGCTGCACAGACCGGTCGTCGGGGACGTCCTGCCAAACATGGAAAATATCTTTCTGCTGAAACAGATTTTACGTTTTCCAATGAAAAGAGCGGGGATTATTATACCGGTGTCCGCCGGGTTCTCGCTAAAATCTTTGGCAATAGGGAAGTCCTTGCCTATGTCACTGCCACAGAAAAAGAACATGGTACAAAACGACTGTTTTTCAGTACCATTTTCCCGGAAGATCTGCAGATTTTCTGTGCATGGCAGGAAAAAGCACCATTGGACCAGACCGGAAGTGACCGTGTGAAATAGCTTTACCCTAAAATAGATTTATGATATTATTTAACAAATACATTAAAATGAAATGTTAAACTGAATTGCGAGGCAGTTATTGGTTATGAATCAGTAAACAACGAAGCAGATGATTTTTTGCTTGGGTAAGATATTATAGATTTATTTTATGGAGGAAAACAGATGAAAAGAATTGGCCTTGTAGTTGCATATGACGGCACAAACTACTGCGGCTGGCAGACACAGCCAAACGGAATTACCGTGCAGGGGGTATTAAATGATACATTGTCCGAGCTTCTGGGAGAGAAAATAGAAACTATCGGTGCAAGCCGTACAGATGCAGGTGTTCATGCCATGGGAAATGTGGCAGTATTTGACACTGACACACGCATCCCGGGAGAAAAGATTTCTTATGCACTGAACCAGCGGCTTCCGGAAGATATCCGTATTCAGCTCTCCGAAGAAGTAGAACCGGATTTCCATCCCCGCTACTGCGACAGCGAAAAAACATATGAATACCGCATCCTGAACCGCAAATTCCCGGTTCCGACAGAGCGCTTATACACCTATTTCTATCACTATAAACTGGATGTAGATAAGATGAAAGCTGCAACCTCATACCTGATTGGACAGCATGATTTTGCTTCTTTTTGCGGTGCAAAAGCGCAGGTAAAAACAACCATTCGTACAGTAACAGGAATTGATGTATGGCGTGACGGAGACATCGTAACTATCCGTGTAACAGGAACAGGATTCCTTTACAATATGGTTCGTATTATCGCAGGAACGTTGATAGAAGTAGGAAACGGTCAATATCCACCGGAGAGAGTAAAGACAATCCTGGAAGCTTGCAACCGCGAAACGGCAGGCCCGACAGCTCCGGCACAGGGATTAACATTGATGGGAATTGAATTTTTTGACTGATCTATAAAATGTAAAAATTATTGCATGCTACATTTTTTCAGACTGAATGACTGAAATGTAGCATGCAATTTTTTTATAACAATGAGTATGGAAAACAAAAAATGGGGGAGTAACGAAAAAAGTTGAAAAAACGACACAAAACCTATTGACAGAACAGGGCCCTTATAATATAATAACCCAATGTGACGTAGTGCGAAATGCTTAAGCCAATAGCCCAGGCGAAAGTATTTATCAGCGGTTTCGGACATTTCCGCGTTTCTTAGCACCGGCGTTTCCAATAACTTATATTCGCGGGAAATTCCGCGGTTAATTAAACTATCGTTGATAAATAACAGGAGGTAAAACCATGCAGACTTATATGGCTAATCCAGATAAAATCGAAAGAAAATGGTATGTAGTTGACGCTGATGGATGTACTCTTGGCCGTCTGGCTTCCGGAGTAGCAAGCGTTTTAAGAGGAAAAAATAAACCACAGTTTACACCACACGTAGACACAGGTGATTATGTAATCATCGTAAACGCTGACAAGATTAAAGTTACAGGTAAGAAATTAAACCAGAAAATCTACTACAATCACTCCGATTATGTAGGTGGAATGAGAGAAACCACATTAAAAGAAATGTTAGCAAAGAAACCTGAGAGAGTTATCGAGCTCGCAGTTAAAGGTATGCTTCCAAAAGGACCTTTAGGAAGAAGCATGTACAAGAAACTTTTCGTATATGCAGGACCGGAACACAAACATGAAGCTCAGAAACCAGAAGCTTTAACATTTTAATTAGGAGGTAGAAAACATTGGCTAGCGCAAAATTCTACGGAACAGGAAGAAGAAAAAAATCAATCGCAAGAGTTTATCTTGTACCTGGAACCGGTAAGATCACAATCAATAAAAGAGATATCGATGAATATTTTGGATTAGATACACTGAAAGTTATCGTTCGTCAGCCTTTAACTGCAACAGAAACAGAAGGCAAATTTGACGTATTAGTTAACGTTCATGGTGGTGGATACACAGGACAGGCTGGTGCCATCAGACATGGTGTTGCAAGAGCCCTTCTTCAGGCAGACAACGATTACAGACCAGTTCTGAAGGCTGCTGGATTCTTAACACGTGACCCACGTATGAAAGAACGTAAGAAATACGGTCTCAAAGCAGCTCGTCGCGCTCCGCAGTTCAGCAAGCGATAATCGACTGCTCAGACTATATCAAAATGGTTCAAAAAGCCCGGAAAATCAAGGCTTTCCGGGCTTTTGCTATATCTAAACGGGCTGATATGATTTGACCAAATTTGGCAAAACGAGAGCCGATTTCATCCAATTTTTAGTGGTCCGCAAGTGGTTAACTGGCTAAAAAGAGGGCAAAAAGAGGGGGAAGTGGTTCCCAAAGTGGTTAACCGAGAGCCGATTTTTGGGGTGCTTTTCAGCCCTCCTTCCCCTCGTTTTTTGGCTGTGGCAGTTTGGCATAGTTTGAGCTAATTTGAACAATTGAATATGAATTTGATGTAGCACACAGTATAAATGCTGGGTGCTTTTTTCATTTCAGGAACTCGTATTCCGGCGATAGAAAGAGCCGTCACTTCACTGTTAATTTTGAAGTGGCGGCTTTTTCTATTTCCAGAAACAACAGCAACAATCAGAAATGAGGTGAAGTCATGAACACACAAATCATCGCCATCGCCAACCAGAAAGGCGGCGTTGGCAAAACAACAACCTGTGCCAACTTGGGAATCGGGCTGGCGCAGGCCGGAAAGAAAGTCCTGCTGATCGACGGAGACCCGCAAGGCAGCCTGACGATCAGCTTGGGCAATCCGCAACCAGACAAGCTGCCATTTACACTGTCGGATGCAATGGGCAAAATTCTGATGGATCAGCCTATACGCCCCGGAGAAGGTATTCTGCATCATGTAGAAGGCGTTGACCTGATGCCTGCGGATATTCAGCTTTCCGGTATGGAGGTTTCTCTGGTAAACGCCATGAGCCGTGAAACGATTTTACGGCAATACCTGGACACACTGAAGGGACAATATTCCCATATCCTGATTGACTGTCAGCCTTCGTTGGGGATGCTTACGGTCAATGCGCTGGCGGCTGCGAATAGGATCATCATTCCCGTTCAGGCAGAGTATCTGCCCGCTAAAGGGCTGGAACAGCTGCTCTCCACGGTAAACAAGGTAAAGAGGCAAATCAACCCCAAGCTCCAGATTGACGGTATCCTGCTGACGATGGTGGACAGCCGAACCAACTTTGCCAAAGAGATTTCCGCGCTCCTGCGGGAGACCTATGGCAGCAAGATCAAAGTATTCGGCACAGAGATCCCCCATTCTGTCCGTGCAAAGGAAATCAGCGCAGAGGGAAAAAGTATTTTCGCCCATGACCCTGGCGGCAAGGTGGCAGAGGGGTATCGAAATCTGACGAAGGAGGTGTTGAAACTTGAAAAGCAGCGCGAAAAAAATAGAGCTGGCCTCGGTAGATGATCTGTTCTCCACCGAAGAAGGCCGTCAGGATGCAAAGCTGGAAAAGATTCAGGAGATTCCGCTGTCTGAACTGCATCCCTTTAAGAACCACCCATTCAAAGTCAAGGATGACGAAGCAATGATGGAAACCGCAGACAGTATCAAACAGTATGGTGTACTGGTTCCTGCGATTGCCCGCCCTGACCCGGAGGGTGGTTATGAACTGGTGGCCGGACACAGGCGGCACAGAGCCAGTGAGCTGGCAGAAAAGGAGACCATGCCGGTCATTGTTCGGGATTTAGATGATGATGCCGCCACGATCATTATGGTTGACAGCAATCTGCAACGCGAAAGTCTCCTCCCAAGTGAAAGAGCCTTTGCTTACAAGATGAAACTGGATGCCATGAAAAGACAGGCTGGCAGACCGAGTAAAGAAAATGTGTCCCAAGTTGGGACACAAAAGCGATCAGACCAGTTGCTTGCTGAACAGGTGGGGCAAAGTCGAAATCAAATTCAGCGCTATATCCGTCTGACAGAGCTGATTCCTGAATTGATGGACATGGTGGATGAAAAGAAAATTGCCTTAAATCCTGCTTATGAGCTGTCCTTTCTCAAAAAGGAGGAACAGGTAGACCTGTTGGACGCGATGGACAGCGAACAGGCTACCCCTTCTCTTTCTCAAGCCCAGCGGCTTAAAAAATACAGTCAGGAGGGGCATCTGACCCTCGATATGATGCGTGTCATCATGGGTGAGGAAAAGAAAAGCGATCTGGACCGAGTGACATTTACCTCTGACACCTTGCGGAAGTATTTTCCTAAAAGCTATACGCCCCAGCGGATGCAGGAGACCATTATCAAGCTATTGGAACAATGGCAGCGTAAACGTCAGAGAGACCAGGAGCGATGAAAGGAGCCGCCTATGAAAGATATTTCAGCCCGTGAGCTGAAAGGACACAACATTCTCGCCGTAGAGAGGTTTTGGGATAACACCCGCTGGATGATTGAGTTTTCCGTCCTGCGTCCCAGCACAGCTTACGGCAGCCCCGGAGAGGAAATGCGGCTGTTTTTGACTGCGGACGGGTATCAGGCCGCCCTGCAAAGCCAGCAGCGCCGGGAGATCAAGATCAAGCGTTACGCTCGTGTGATTGAGGGACATATCCTCGATTTCAAACCGGGAAAACGCCGCCGCTCATAAACCCATACAACGAAAGGAAAGGAATGACTATGTGTACGGTAAAGGAAATTCAAGAAGCAATCCGGGAAGATTGCAAATCTCAGCATGACATGGAATCAACGGATATTGACCGAGTGATGCAAACACTTCCTTTCGCCCAGGAGGAGCCATTTACAGAGGCGCGTCCTCGAAAGCCGCTGTTTTGGTTCTATGCAAGAAAATTTGAAAAGTGTTGAACACCGCAATTCTTTGGAATGAGGATTGCGGTTTTTTTGTACCCAAAATTCGGAAGGAGTGAGGTCGATGGCCGTTTTTCGCATTGAACGGACCCGTGATTATACCGTGATGAGCAATCATCATTTACGAAATGCAAACCTGTCGTTAAAAGCCAAGGGACTGCTTTCCATGATGTTATCTTTGCCAGAGGACTGGAATTACACCACCCGTGGTCTTGCAAAGATCTGTAAGGAGGGCGTGGATGCCATAGGCGCTGCGTTGCGGGAATTGGAGGCTGCCGGTTACATTGTGCGGCACAAGCTGCGTGACCGGCAGGGACGCATCAGCGATACAGAGTATGTCATATACGAGCAGCCACAGCTTAGAAAACCGGATACGGATTCACCAGATACGGAAAACCCGTATATGGATAAACCGGATACGGAAAAGCCCGCAGAATTAAATATAGAGAAATCAAATACTCAAAAACAAAATATTTATGGATCAAGTACCGATTCCATTCCCTTCCGGGATTGTGCGGCAGATTGTCTGCCGGAACGGAAAGGAAGGGATGCGATGTCACTCACAGAGATAGAGAGTTATCGGGAATTGATTCAGGAGAATATCGGGTATGAATACCTGTGTCAGCAGTATGAAACTCATCGGGAGGATTTGGACGAAATTGTGGAGTTGATCGTGGAAACGGTCTGTGCAAAGCGAAAGACCACCCGTATTGCAGGAAGCGATTTTCCGCATGAAATCGTTCGTTCCAGGTTCTTGAAGTTGGATAACTCGCACATTGAGTTTGTCATGGACTGTTTACAGAAGAACACCACGGAAATTCGTAACATGAAGCAGTATCTTCTGACCGTTCTGTTCAATGCACCGACCACGATAAGCAATCATTACACCTCACAAGTAAATCACGATCTGTATGGCGGCTGGTAAATGGTCGCTTTTTTATTGCCCGGAACTGCCGGGAGAAAGGAGCAAGCATGATGTCTGAGGGAAAGACCATAGGGCAGCTGATGGAAGAAATGCGGGCAAAGGCAGGAGCGCAGAATTATCACGGTCATGGATATATGGATCTCCAGCGTTTTGCGGAGGACACCCGGCACATGATTATTTTTGATGTGCTGACGAACGATTCCCCTGTTGGCTGGAAAGGCGAACGAACCCGCCTGTTCCTGTCGGATACCGGTTATGAAAAAGCACTGGACAGTCAGGAAAAGGGGCAGATTAAGATTTTGAGCCACGCAAAGGTACGTCAGGGCAATCTGCACTATGACCGTTCTGACCAGTTACGCTAAGGAGGGCGGTATGAAGCGTTATCTTCTGCGGCGGCTGGTGGTTCCGCCTTAGCAAAAAATGAGATTCCCTGCAAACTTCGTGGAAAGGAGGCGAGAAAATGCAGGAAGAAGTGGAAAACAGAACTTTGACGCTGGTTGTCAGTGGAACAAAGTTTACCGGCAGAATGTTTAAGGCTGCCATAAGCAAGTACATGGCACATCGCAAGGAAAAGAAGCTGGAAAAACAGAGAAGCCGTGATGCGCCGGTTGTTCCGCATGGAAAACAGACTGTGAAGCAGCTTGTCGGGCAGAATCAGGGAATATCCAACATTGAGATCACAGACCCCTCTATCAAGGAGTTTGAGAAAATCGCCCGGAAATATGGTGTGGATTATGCGGTGAAAAAGGACCGCAGCAGTTCTCCGCCAAAGTACCTGATTTTTTTCAAAGGCCGTGATGCAGATGCTCTGACAGCAGCTTTTACAGAGTACACCAACAAAAAGGTCAAAAAGGCAACGAAAACAGAGCGCCCGTCCGTACTGGCAAAACTTAACCAGTTCAAAGAGATGGTTAAAAATGCTGTGGTGGATCGCACCAAGCGAAAGGAGCTGGAACGATGAAAAAGACATTGGACATCAAAAAGCTCATTTTGCTGAATATGCCGTATATCCTGATGGGACTGTTTGCTACCAATTTTGGAGAGGCATGGCGAATGGCACAAGGGGCGGATGCTTCAGAAAAGTTTCTTTCGCTGATTGCGGTTCTGCCTGAGGCGCTGGAAAGTTTCTGGCCAAGCCTGCATCCATTGGACTTGTTGGTAGGGCTGTGTTGTGGAGGCAGTCTGAGGCTGGCGGTGTATCTTAAAAGCAAGAACGCCAAGAAATATCGACATGGTTTGGAATATGGTTCGGCCCGCTGGGGAACCCGTGAGGATATTGCACCTTACGTTGATCCTGTATTTCAGAACAATGTGATTCTGACGAAAACGGAGAGCTTGACCATGAACAGCCGCCCAAAGGACCCCAAGACTGCCAGAAACAAAAATGTACTGGTGATTGGCGGCTCCGGTTCCGGTAAGACCCGCTTCTGGCTCAAACCGAATCTGATGCAGATGCACAGCAGCTACGTCGTGACTGACCCGAAGGGAACCATTTTGGTGGAGTGCGGAAAAATGCTCCAAAGGGGCGCACCCAAGCCGGGGAAAGACGGAAAGCCCATGAAGGATAAGCACGGCAAGGTCATTTATGAGCCGTACCGAATCAAGGTCCTAAATACAATCAACTTCAAGAAGTCCATGCACTATAACCCTTTCGCCTATATCCATAGCGAAAAGGACATCTTGAAGCTGGTAACAACGCTGATCGCCAATACCAAAGGCGAAGGCAAGGCCGGAGACGATTTCTGGGTCAGTGCGACACGTTCGCAGGCGGTAAAAAGTCTGCGCACAGTGTTGGTTTATTAAATCATAACCAGTCTGTGAACTGGTAATCCGATAGGTGGAATGATGGGGTAACGCCCTGAAACGTCTATCCTTGACGGACTTGCGTCAGCTGTAATGGTTGGGGTGAGAAGCTCCGTGACAACGACCGAGAGTAGTCGTAGGAATCTGCCAAAAGATTCTCGAAAACGCCCCAGAGGTGGGGTGCGCTACCTATAGGTCTAGGATCTATAAAATATCTATGATTAGAATGTTTACTTTGGCGAGTAAACTGACGAAAACTGCGAATGTACGGTTCTAAAAGAAGACCATATAGAAATGTATGGGTGCGTTAAAGCGCAGTCAGTGTGGTTCAGTAGAAATTCGCCCTACGAACGACCATGTTGTGTTACAGGCACATCTAAGCTGACAGGACTATAGCAGAGATCTAAGGATATATGTACAGATAGGATTATCGGAACGTGGAAAGGCACCAGATTCCATTAGAGGATAGCCTGACGAAGAAAATAAGCAGGTGAACTGGTGCTGAAAAGCCGTGATCGAACTTATGATGAGTTCTGCGAAAAAGAGGAACTCGGAGGAATGGTCACAAGTCGGTTGAAATAAACAGGCATTATTCAGTCTAATGATAAGGATTACGAGTAAGACCAAAAGGGTCACTTTCGAGAGGAGGTGATGCCTTATGCCAAAGAAAAGTAAAACATTATGTGTAGATGACCTGCGTCATGCGGAGTACTACGGAATGCAAGGTACTTTTGATGAACTATATCAAAAAAGTCAGAACGGTGAAGTATTTGAGAATCTTATGGATTTGATACTGAGCAGGGATAACATTTTACTTGCGTACCGAAACATCAAAGCGAACAAAGGCAGCTACACGGCAGGAACAGACAAAAAGAACATCACAGATATTGGGAGTCAAACTCCTGATGATGTGGTAAAAAGAGTGAGATTTATTGTTACGGGAAGCGAACACGGCTACAGACCAAAGCCTGTAAGACGGAAAGATATCCCGAAACCAAACGGAAAAACACGTCCGCTGGGAATCCCATGCATATGGGATAGGTTGATACAGCAATGTATCAAGCAGATCATGGAACCAATCTGCGAAGCAAAGTTCTGCAATAATAGTTATGGATTTCGTCCGAATAGATCCGTTGAACATGCCATTAACAGAACCTACACCATGCTTCAAATGATGAATCTTCATTATGTTATTGAGTTTGATATTAAAGGATTTTTCGATAACGTAAATCATAGCAAGTTAATCAGACAGATATGGTCGCTGGGTATCCATGATAAAACGCTGATTTTTATTATCAAGCGAATACTAACAGCTCCAATTAAAATGCCCGATAATACAACGGTACTGCCCAACAAGGGTACACCACAGGGAGGAATTATCTCACCACTACTGGCAAACATCGTTCTAAATGAATTGGATTGGTGGATAGCTAGTCAATGGGAGGAAAATCCGATTGCTATAAGCAGAGGGCGAGAAAGAATAATCGGAAAAACTAAAGTTTTTGATAAAAGCCATGGTTATAGGATTATGAAAAACACAGAAATGAAAGAAATGCATATCATTCGGTATGCGGATGATTTTAGGATTTTCTGTAGAACGAAAGAGGACGCAGTCAGGACAAAAGAAGCGGTTACGGCGTGGATTGAAGAGAGGTTGAAATTAGAGGTGTCCCCTGAGAAAACAAGGATTGTGAACACCAGAAAACGGTGGTCAGAGTTTCTTGGATTCAAAATAAGGGTAAGGCTGAAGCATCATAAATATGTGGTGCAGTCGGCAATCTGTGACAAAAAGGTTGAAATTGAAAGAGCAAAGCTAGTGGAACAAGCGAAAAACATCGCAAAACCCAGAGAGAAAAAAAGTTGTTTATCAGAAATTCAGCTATATAACTCTATGGTGTTAGGCATACAGAATTACTATCAGCTTGCCACCTGTATCAGTATTGATTGCAGAGAACTCCATAGGCGAGTAATGACAGTTTTGACGAACAGGTTAAATACAGAAACAGGAAGTATGCTAAAACATGAGGGTGGAACTATCACCCAAGCAGAAAAGGAAAGATTCGGACAGTCAAAAATGATTCGATATGTTTCAGGAATTGACCAGATGATCTATCCGATTGCATTCATCAAAAATAAAATACCGATGGCGAAGCGATCAATCGTTTGTAGTTATACAAAAGAAGGTCGTGCTCCGATTCATACAGAACTTAACCTTAATCAGTATGTTCTGAAAGGACTGAGAGAAAAAATATCCGTTGGTCATAGCACAGAATACCATGACAGTAAAATATCTTTATTTTCTGCTCAAAAGGGAAAATGTGCAATCAGTGGAGAAGAATTCGCAGATGCGGAACATGTAGCTGTATGGCTCAAAGTACCAAGAGCACTTGGTGGATTTGAAAGATATAAAAACATGGTTCTGATTCACAAAAAATATCTGATTCTGTTACAAGAACTGCCCCAAGCAGTAATAAAAGACCTGATAAAAACACTCAATATCACAAAAAAGATGCTCGTGAAAATCAATAGTCTGCGAGAGCAGGCGAACCTGTCAGCAATAATATAAAACTTAAATTTGGTGACTGATTAAATGTCTCGTGAAGACAATCGATGGAGCGCCGGATGCGGTGAAAGTCGCATGTCCGGTGTGAAGTGGGGGAAAAGGTGGAGATAATATCAAAACCTTACCTATCACTATAGGCGGAAACATTGCTGTATTGCGCGTTGATTGGATATATCCACTATGAAGCTCCGGTGGAGGAGCAAAACTTCTCCACCCTCATTGAGTTCATCAACGCCATGGAAGTCCGGGAGGATGACGAGGAGTTCAAAAATCCCGTAGACCTGATGTTTGATGCACTGGAATCGGAAAAGCCAAACCACTTCGCAGTGCGGCAGTATAAGAAATATAAGCTGGCAGCCGGCAAAACCGCTAAGTCGATTTTGATTTCCTGCGGTGCGCGTCTTGCCGTATTTGATATTGCGGAGCTGCGCGAGGTTACATCCTACGATGAGTTGGAACTGGATACGCTGGGAGACAGAAAAACGGCTCTGTTCCTCATTATGAGTGATACGGATGACAGTTTTAACTTTCTCATTTCCATGTGCTACACCCAGTTATTCAACCTGCTTTGTGAAAAGGCCGATGATGTGTATGGTGGCAGGCTTCCGGTTCATGTGCGCTGTTTGATTGATGAGTGTGCTAACATCGGGCAGATTCCGAAGCTGGAAAAGCTGGTGGCCACGATCCGAAGCCGTGAAATCTCTGCCTGTCTGGTGTTGCAGGCACAGAGCCAGCTCAAGGCAATTTACAAAGATAATGCCGATACCATCATCGGCAATATGGATACTTCCATCTTCCTGGGTGGCAAAGAGCCAACAACGCTGAAAGAGCTGGCGGCTGTTCTGGGAAAGGAGACCATAGACACTTACAACACCGGAGAGAGCCGGGGACGGGAGACCTCCCACTCGCTCAACTATCAGAAATTGGGAAAAGAGCTGATGAGCCAGGACGAGCTGGCAGTTATGGATGGCGGCAAGTGCATCTTGCAGTTGCGCGGTGTGCGTCCGTTTCTTTCAGACAAGTATGACATTACCAGACACCCTAATTTCAAATACACAGCTGATGCAGACAAGCGAAATACCTTTGATATTGAAGCATTTTTGTCTGCCAGACTAAAACTCAAGCCTGATGAGGTCTGCGATGTATATGAAGTAGACACGGAGGGCGTGTAATACGGTTCCGCTGAGAAAGGAGTGATCGTATCTATTTGCCGCAACTGCCTCTGTTGAGGCCATTGGCGTACAAAGCGGGCAATCATCAACAAAATAATGAAAAAGGAGGACAGCCGGAATCATGCCCCCGGAAACCGGGCGGCAGATTGTTCCGGCTTTTGTATGCCTATGAAACATGACAAACCTATTTTTTAATCAGATTCCGGCTAACAAACTATATGGCATTTTTTGAACAGGCAATTACCGTTCTTCAGACTCTCGTTATCGCTCTGGGCGCTGGTCTTGGTATCTGGGGTGTCATCAACCTGTTGGAAGGTTACGGCAACGACAACCCTGGCGCCAAATCTCAGGGCATGAAGCAGCTCATGGCCGGCGCTGGTGTAGCCGTAGTCGGCATGGTCCTTGTACCTCTGCTCTCCGGGCTGTTCTCTGTCTAAGCGTTCCTGCATGAAATCCTTGCCGCTCCCGCAGCTTTGCGGGGGCGGCGGAAAGGAGGTTGACACCGTATGGATTTCTTACTTGAAGCCCTGACAAATTGGCTGAAAGAAATGCTGGTGGGCGGTATTATGAGCAACCTTTCGGGGATGTTTGACAGTGTAAATCAGCAGGTCGCGGATATATCCGTACAGGTAGGCCAGACCCCACAGGGATGGAATGGCAGTATTTTCAGCATGATTGAGAATCTGTCCAACTCCATCATGGTGCCGATTGCAGGTGTGATTCTGGCTATCGTGATGACCGTAGACCTGATCCAGATGATTGCAGACAAGAACAACCTGCATGATGTGGATACCTGGATGATTTTCAAGTGGGTGTTCAAATCAGCTGCCGCCATCCTCATTGTCACAAACACATGGAATATCGTGATGGGCGTCTTTGATATGGCGCAGAGCGTAGTGGCGCAGGCGGCAGGGATTATCAATTCGGATGCGTCCATTGACATTTCCTCAGTTATGACCGATCTGGAACCGAGGCTGATGGAAATGGATCTGGGACCGCTGTTCGGACTGTGGTTCCAATCCCTCTTTATTGGCATTACTATGTGGGCGTTATATATCTGTATCTTTATCGTTATTTATGGCCGTATGATCGAAATCTACCTTGTGACTTCGGTGGCTCCCGTTCCAATGGCTGCAATGATGGGTAAAGAATGGGGCGGTATGGGACAGAATTACCTCCGATCCCTGCTGGCGCTGGGCTTTCAGGCGTTTCTCATTATCGTCTGCGTGGCAATTTATGCTGTGCTGGTGCAGAACATCGCTCTGGAAGATGACATCATCATGGCAATCTGGAGCTGCGTGGGCTACACCGTACTGCTATGTTTTACGCTGTTCAAAACCGGCAGTCTCGCCAAATCAGTCTTTCAGGCGCACTAAAATGGAAGGAGGTTTCTACATTGGCTTATGTACCCGTACCCAAGGACTTAACAAAAGTCAAAACAAAGGTCATGTTCAATCTGACCAAGCGGCAGCTTATCTGCTTTACGGGCGGAGCGCTTATTGGCGTACCGCTTTTCTTTTTGCTCAGAAAACCTACCGGAAACAGTGTAGCGGCTATGTGTATGATGCTGGTTATGCTGCCCTTCTTTATGCTGGCTATGTACGAAAAGCATGGACAGCCCCTGGAAAAGATCGTGGGCAACATTCTCAAAGTAGCTGTGATCCGTCCCAAGCAGCGTCCCTACCAGACCAATAACTTTTATGCCGTATTAAAGCGGCAGGAAATGCTCGATAAGGAGGTGTATGACATTGTTCACCGCAATAAAAAAATGGCTGCATCGGATGTTCGGAAAAACCGAGGAAAAAACTGTGCAGCCGGTAAAGACAAAGAAAAAGCTGTCTCGCGCCGATAAGAAGCAGATCGAAGCGGCCATTGCCCGCGCTAACCGCACGGACAAAAAAGGAAAATCTGCGCAGGACAGTATCCCTTATGAACGGATGTGGCCGGACGGGATCTGCCGCATATCGGACAGCCACTACACAAAGACCATTCAGTTTCAAGACATCAACTATCAGCTCTCCCAAAACGAAGATAAGACGGCAATCTTCGAGGGTTGGTGTGATTTCCTCAATTATTTTGACAGCTCAATTCATTTCCAGCTGTCTTTTTTGAACCTTGCGGCATCGGAGGAGACCTTTGCTAACTCCATTTCCATCCCGCCCCAGAGGGATGCCTTTGACAGTATCCGCGAGGAATACACCACAATGCTGCAAAATCAGCTGGCCAGAGGCAACAACGGTCTCATCAAGACCAAATACCTGACCTTTGGTATCGACGCAGACAGCATCAAAGCCGCCAAGCCCCGTCTGGAGCGTATTGAGACCGATATACTTAATAACTTCAAGCGTCTTGGTGTAGCTGCCAGAACGATGGACGGTAAAGAAAGGCTTTCTCAGCTTCATGCGGTATTCCACATGGATGAACAGCTCCCGTTTCAGTTTGAATGGGACTGGCTGGCTCCTTCCGGTCTGTCCACAAAGGATTTTATTGCACCAAGCTCCTTTGAGTTCCGCACCGGCAAGCAGTTCCGTATGGGCAAGAAATACGGGGCTGTTTCTTTTTTGCAGATTCTCGCACCGGAGCTGAATGATCGTCTGCTGGCTGATTTTCTGGATATGGAAAGCTCGCTCATTGTGAGTATGCACATTCAGTCGGTGGATCAGGTGAAAGCCATCAAAACGATAAAGCGCAAGATTACCGACCTGGACCGCAGTAAGATCGAGGAACAGAAAAAAGCAGTCCGCGCCGGATACGACATGGACATCATTCCATCTGACCTTGCTACTTACGGCAGTGAAGCGAAAAAACTTTTGCAGGATTTGCAGAGCCGCAACGAGAGAATGTTCCTTTTGACCTTTCTGGTGCTGAACACAGCGGACAATCCCCGTCAGCTTGGCAACAACATTTTCCAGGCAGGCTCCATTGCCCAGAAGTATAACTGTCAGCTGACCAGGTTGGACTTTCAGCAGGAAGAAGGGCTGATGAGCTGTCTGCCCCTGGGACTCAATCAGATCGAGATCCAGCGAGGACTGACCACCAGTTCTACGGCTATCTTTGTACCGTTCACCACACAGGAATTATTCCAGAACGGCAAAGAGGCTCTGTACTACGGCATCAACGCCCTGTCCAACAACCTCATCATGGTGGATCGAAAGCTGCTGAAAAACCCCAACGGCTTGATTCTGGGTACGCCGGGTTCCGGTAAGTCCTTCAGCGCAAAACGAGAAATCGCCAACTGCTTTTTGCTTACCAGTGATGATGTCATTATCTGTGACCCGGAAGCGGAGTACGCACCTCTTGTTGAACGTCTGCATGGGCAGGTCATCAAGATCTCGCCTACCTCCACCAACTACATCAATCCGATGGACCTGAACCTGGACTACTCGGATGATGAAAGCCCGCTGTCCCTCAAGTCTGATTTTATTCTCAGCTTATGTGAGCTGATTGTGGGCGGTAAGGAGGGCTTGCAGCCGGTGCAGAAAACCATCATCGACCGCTGTGTGCGTCTGGTCTATCAGACTTACCTCAATGACCCGCGCCCGGAGAATATGCCCATACTGGAGGACCTATATAACTTGCTTCGGGAACAGGAGGAAAAGGAAGCCCAGTATATCGCTACGGCCCTTGAAATCTATGTAACCGGCTCCCTCAATGTGTTCAACCACCAGAGCAATGTGGACATCAACAACCGCATTGTCTGCTATGACATCAAGGAACTGGGCAAGCAGCTCAAGAAAATCGGTATGCTGGTGGTACAGGATCAGGTGTGGAACCGCGTTACCATTAACCGCGCTGCCCACAAGTCCACCCGTTACTACATCGACGAGATGCACCTGCTTTTGAAGGAGGAGCAGACCGCTGCCTATACAGTGGAAATCTGGAAGCGATTCCGAAAATGGGGCGGAATCCCGACAGGTATCACCCAGAATGTCAAAGACCTTTTGAGCAGCCGCGAGGTAGAGAACATCTTTGAAAACTCCGACTTCGTGTATATGCTCAACCAGGCAGGCGGAGACCGTCAGATACTTGCCAAGCAGCTGGGCATTTCCACGCACCAGCTTAGCTATGTGACCCACTCCGGTGAGGGCGAGGGCCTGCTGTTCTATGGCTCCACAATTCTGCCTTTCGTGGACCACTTCCCGAAGAATACCGAGCTGTACCGCATTATGACCACCAAACCCCAGGAACTGAAAAAGAAGGAGGATGAATGATGATGAACCCCAACATTTTGAATCAAAACCCGTTGATGTTTTTTGACAGGGCGGTAAATGCCCAGCGCAGCCAGCTGCTTACGGTCATGGCCGATGCGGTAAGTGAGTGCCGCACGGCGGCAGATCAGGCAGCCGAACTGAATGAGACCGGTCAGGTGGGGCTGCTCCGTCTGGCAGAGGTCTGGAGCACCATCCGTGCCAAGGAAGGTATGGGTGGTCTGGTTCTGGAAGGAACCGAAGCGAAAATCCTGTCCGATGTGGTGGCACAGTTTTATGCCTACCTGTCCGGCTGTATGTTCAACGATCCTGTGGGAATGGCCATTTATGCAGAGCTGCACTACATGATGTCCTCCCTCATGCTGGGAGAATGGTTTGAATAAAGAGCCGCGCCTGCGCTTTACTGATGAGGAACGGTCTGATCCTGCACTGGAAAAGCCGATCCGTAAAGCGGAGAAAGCTGCGGCCAGAGCAGATAAGGCGCAGGCCAATATCCCAAAGAAAAAGGTCAGGCAGACGGTCATCGACCCGGATACCGGAAAAAAGACCTCGAAGCTGACCTTTGAGGACAAGAAAAAGCCACCCTCCAAACTTTCTCAAGGGGTCAAGGAAGCTCCCGTCCATCTGGTTGCGGGCAAGCTCCACAAAGAGATCCGGGAAACAGAACAGGACAATGTGGGCGTGGAAAGCGCCCACAAGTCCGAGGAAGCGGTGGAGACCGGCGCTTATCTGGTGCGGGAGGGCTATCGCAGCCACAAGCTGAAGCCGTACCGCAAAGCAGCACAGGCAGAGCGCCAACTGGAAAAGGCAAATGTAAATGTTCTGTACCAGAAATCTTTGCAGGAAAATCCCCAGTTTGCCAGCAATCCACTTTCCCGCTGGCAGCAAAAGCAGGCCATCAAAAGGCAGTATGCCGCCGCCAAACACGCCGGTCAGACTGCCGGAAATACCGCCCAGGCTGCGTCCAAAACCGGAAAAGCCGCAAGGACGGTAAAAGAAAAGGCACAGCAGGTAGGGGCGTTCGTCATGCGCCACAAGAAGGGTTTCCTGATGGCAGGGGTTTTGTTCCTCATTACCTGTATGCTGATGAATACCATGTCCTCCTGCTCCATGATGGCGCAGAGCATCGGTTCCGTTCTCTCCGGCACCACTTATCCGTCGGATGACCCGGAAATGCTGGCAGTGGAGGCAGATTATGCAGCCAGAGAAGTCCAGTTGCAGGAGGAAATCGACAACATTGAAAGCAGCCACCCAGGGTATGACGAGTATCGCTATGACCTTGGTATGATCGGCCATGACCCTCATGAGCTGGCAGCATTTCTGTCTGCCGTCTTGCAAGGTTACACCCAGCAGAGCGCTCAGGCAGAGCTGGCGCGTGTGTTTGCAGCACAGTATCAGCTGACGCTTACTGAGGAAGTGGAGATTCGCTACCGCACGGAGACCTCCACCGACCCGGAGACCGGCGAGACCACCTCAGAAGAAGTCCCCTATGAGTATTACATTTTGAATGTGAAACTCACCAGCAAGCCCATTTCCGCTGTGGCGTCGGAGTTACTGACCCCGGAGCAGATGGAAATGTATCAGGTTTACCGGCAGACCATGGGCAATAAGCCGCTGTTGTTTGGCGGTGGTTCCCCTGACATGGGCAATTCCGAGGACTTGACCGGTGTACAGTTTGTAAATGGAACCCGTCCCGGAAATCCGCAGTTGGTGGAGCTGGCCAAGCGTCAGGTCGGCAATGTGGGCGGCTATCCTTATTGGAGCTGGTATGGCTTTGACAGCCGCGTGGAGTGGTGCGCCTGCTTTGTATCCTGGTGTTATAACCAGGCTGGAAAAAGTGAGCCGCGCTTTGCAGGCTGTGAGTGGCAGGGCGTTCCGTGGTTCCAGTCTCATGGACAATGGGGTGCAAGAGGCTATAACAATCTGGCTCCCGGAGATGCAATTTTCTTTGATTGGGATTTAGATGGGACAGCAGACCATGTGGGTATCGTGATCGGTACGGATGGCAGCCGTGTTTATACGGTGGAGGGAAATTCCGGCGATGCCTGCAAGATCAAAAGTTATGACCTGAACTATCAAAGTATTAAGGGCTACGGCCTGATGAACTGGTAACAGACTTTGTGGAAAGGAGTGAACGGTTATGGCAAAAAACAAAATTGAACGTATCGACCAGGAAATTGAGAAAACCCGTGAGAAGATTGCGGAATATCAGGAAAAGCTCAAGACCCTGGAAGCACAGAAAACGGAGGCAGAGAATCTGGAAATCGTTCAGATGGTTCGTGCGTTACGCATGACTCCAGCACAGCTGAACGCTATGCTTTCCGGTGGAATGAACCACGGCAGAGATACAGCACTGTCGGAATCAAATAATCAGGAGGTTACCGCTTATGAAGAATAAACGAATTTGCAAAACACTTTCCGCCCTTTGCCTGACAATGGTTGTGGCATTTGGCTTTACGATCCCTGCTTTCGCACAGGGGTCAGAACAGGCTCCGGCGGCACCGGTAGAGGATTCTACCAATGACAGCAATGTGATTGTGGAAGAAACAGAACCGGCACCGGCACTTACACCGGAGGGGAATGCGGCATTGGTGGATGATTTTGGAGGCAATAAGCAGCTTATTACTGTTACGACCAAAGCTGGAAATTACTTTTACATCTTGATTGATAGGGCGAATGAGGACAAGGAGACTGCTGTTCACTTTCTGAATCAGGTGGACGATGCAGACCTTGCGGCGCTGATGGAAGATGGAAAAACCAAAGAGGAGATGCCTGCGGTATGCAGCTGTTCAACAAAATGTGAAGCAGGGGCAGTCAATACGGCCTGCCCGGTCTGCGCAACTGATAAGAGTAAATGTACGGGCAAAGCACCGGAACCTCCGGCAGAAACATCGGAGCCGGAAAAAGAGAAGCCTGCCGGATTGAACCCGGCTGCGCTGGCCCTTTTGCTGGCTCTGCTTGGTGGCGGTGGCGTATTTGCCTACTTGAAGCTCGTTAAGAATAAGCCTAAGACCAAGGGCAATGACAGTCTGGACGATTATGATTATGGAGAGGAAGATTCCGAGGAATGGGAAACAGAGGATGAGGAGTCGGAAGAACCGGATGCTGACGGGGGCAGCACAGAAGAAGATGATGAGGACAGTGTGAAATGACCCGTTTCACAGACAGTCCCTATGAACGCATGATGACACGCAGGCCGGAGGGCGGGAAGGAAACTTCCCGTCCTCCTTCTTTACCCCACAGCCACCCCTGCTATGGTTGCGGGAATTATGGAAGACCCTGCGTAGGTATCTGTCACCGGGAAATGTCCCGATGGCTCAAAGAGAGGAGGAACCATCATGGCTCAACATAAATTGGTAATTGCCGAAAAACCATCAGTTGCCCAGAGTTTGGCGGCGGTGATCGGCGCAACCGTCCGTAAGGACGGGTATCTGGAGGGTAACGGCTGGCGTGTCAGCTGGTGCGTGGGCCATCTGGCCGGTCTTGCAGATGCAAACAGTTATGATCCCAAGTATGCCAAGTGGCGATATGATGACCTGCCTATTCTGCCGGAGCATTGGCAGATGGTAGTGGGAAAGGATAAGAAAAAGCAGTTTGATATTCTCAAAAAGCTGATGAACGCCCCGGATGTGATGGAAGTGGTAAATGCCTGTGATGCCGGACGCGAGGGTGAGCTGATCTTCCGCAGCGTCTATGAGCTGGCAGGCTGCCAAAAGCCGATGAAAAGGCTCTGGATTTCTTCGATGGAGGACTCCGCCATAAGGGAGGGCTTTGCAAACCTGCGCCCAGGTGTAGATTATGATGGACTTCGGGATGCTGCTCTCTGCCGTGCCAAGGCCGACTGGCTGGTGGGGATCAATGCCACAAGGCTTTTTTCCGTGCTGTACCACCGCACCCTCAACATCGGGCGCGTTATGTCCCCAACGCTGGCGCTCATTGTCCAACGAGAAGCTGAGATCGACACCTTTAAGCCGGTTCCCTTTTATACCGTGGCGCTGGAGCTGCCTGGTCTTACCGTATCCGGGGAGCGTATGAGTGACCGAGCAAGCGCAGAGCAGCTGAAAGAAGCCTGTCAGGGTGCAGCTGTCACAACCAAAAAAGTGGAGTGCAAGGAAAAGTCCGAAAAGCCGCCTGCCCTCTATGACCTGACTACTCTGCAAAGAGATGCCAACCGCTTGCTTGGATTTACAGCCCAGCAGACCCTGGACTATCTGCAAAGCCTGTATGAAAAGAAGCTCTGCACCTATCCCCGTACTGACAGCCGCTATCTGACCGGTGATATGGCAGACAGCCTGCCGGTGCTGGTGAACCTGGTTGCCAATGCTATGCCGTTTTGCAAAGGGATCGCCGTTACCTGTGATCCGCAGACGGTCATCAACGATAAGAAAGTAACCGACCACCATGCAGTAATCCCTACCAGAAATCTCAAGGATGCAGACCTTTCTGCCCTTCCTGCGGGAGAAAAAGCGGTGCTGGAGCTGGTGGCCCTGCGTCTGCTGTGTGCCGTGGCCCAGCCCCATATCTATTCGGAAACCGTTGTGATTGCAGCGTGTGCCGGTAGGGAGTTTACCGCCAAAGGAAAAACGGTGAAGCACCCCGGATGGAAAGCACTGGAGGACGCCTACCGTGCCAAAATGAAGGATGCAGAGCCGAAAAAAGAGGGCGCAGAGAAAGCCCTGCCGGAGCTGACCGAAGGACAGACACTTTCGGTTTCTGCGGCAATCGTCAAAGAAGGCAAAAGCAGTCCGCTTCAGCACTTTACGGAGGATACCCTATTGTCCGCAATGGAGACTGCCGGGAAAGATGATATGCCAGAGGATGCTGAGAGAAAAGGTCTGGGGACACCGGCCACCCGTGCCGGTATTTTGGAAAAGCTGGTATCTGCCGGTTTTCTGGAGCGAAAAAAGAACAGAAAAACGGTGCAGCTTCTTCCTTCCCACGATGCAGTATCCCTTATCACGGTGCTGCCGGAACAACTGCAATCGCCGCTTCTGACTGCCGAGTGGGAGTACCGACTGGGCGAGATCGAGCGCGGGCAGCTTGCCCCGGAGGAGTTTTTGGACGGGATCAGCACCATGCTGAAAGATCTGGTAGGGACTTATCAGGTCATCAAGGGAACTGAGTGCCTGTTCACTCCGCCCCGTGAGGTGGTGGGCAAATGCCCTCGCTGCGGCGGTGAAGTTGCAGAACTGCAAAAAGGCTTCTTCTGTCAGAATGATTCTTGCAAATTTGCAATCTGGAAAAACAACAAATGGTGGGCTGCCAAGAAAAAACAGCCGACCAAGGCTGTGGTGTCTGCACTGCTTAACGATGGCCGTGTCCGTGTGACGGGCCTATATTCGGAGAAAACCGGAAAGACCTACGATGCCGCTGTGGTTTTGGAGGATGATGGACAGTACGCCAACTTCAAGCTGGAATTTGACCAGCGGAAAGGAGGCAGCCGATGAAGCTCTCTTTAGTGGAACGGGAAACCATTCTCCTCTATAACCAGGCAGAACCAATGGCTGAAATCTATACTCATGATCCCCGTCTGATGGAGAAGCTGGATCTGCTGGCAAAAAAGCACCCCGACCAGATCACCCGAAAGGACGCCCATAACTTTACCGTCCCCAAGCGGTGTGTATCAGTCCGGGAGCCATATAGCGCAGAACGCCGCAAAGCCGCCAGTGAGCGTGCGAAAGCCGCCGGATACCAGCCTCCTGTGAAAAAGTCCGGCAGTTAAAGGCACATGACAGAGAATGTATTTGAAGCAGTCAAGCAGTCGGTCAGCACCAGAGATGCGGCAGCGTTTTATGGGATCGAGGTCAAACGAAATGGCATGGCCTGCTGTCCCTTTCACGATGATAAGAACCCAAGCATGAAGGTAGACCAGCGGTTCCACTGCTTTGGCTGCGGTGCAGATGGGGATGTGATCGACTTTACCGCAAAGCTCTTTGACCTCTCCTCAAAAGAAGCGGCGGAGAAACTGACACAGGACTTTGGCCTGATCTATGACAGTCAGGCCCCTCCCCGCAGGAGATATGTCCGGCAGAAAACCGAGGCACAAAAGTTTCGGGAGGACCGGCAGCGGTGTTATCGCGTACTGTCCGATTATTACCATCTGCTGAAAAAATGGGAGGCCGACCATTCTCCCCGGACACCGGAGGAAGAACCGCACCCCCGCTTTGTGGAAGCAATCCAGAAGAAAACCTATGTAGAGTACCTGTTGGACCTTTTTCTTTATGAAAGTGAAGAAGAACAAAGGGCATGGGTTGCAGAACACACAGCAGAAATCATACACTTGGAAAGGAGATTGAAAATCATGGCTGAGAACAAACCCACCAACCGAGAGCGGCTAAGGGAAATCACAGATGGCATCGAGCAGGGGATCAAGGAACTGTTTGAGAGTGAAAAGTATATGCGCTATCTGTCCGTCATGTCCCGCTTCCACCGCTATTCGGTAAACAACACCATGCTCATCTATATGCAGAAGCCGGACGCTACATTGGTAGCCGGATACAATAAGTGGAAAGACCAGTTTGAGCGTCATGTAAAAAAGGGCGAGCATGGCATTACCATCATCGCCCCCACACCGTATAAGAAGAAAATCGAGGAGCAGAAGCTGGACCCGGATACCAAGGCTCCGATTCTGGATAAAGACGGAAAGATCGTCACAGAGGAAAAAGAAATCGAAATCCCCATGTTTCGTCCGGTCAAGGTCTTTGATGTAAGCCAGACCGACGGGAAACCTTTGCCGGAGCTTGCTTCCTCCCTTTCCGGCAATGTGCCAAATTATGAGGCATTCATGGAGGCCCTGCGCCGCAGCGCACCGGTACCGATTACTTTTGAAGCAATGGCTGCTGATACGGACGGCTATTTTTCTGCCGATCATCAGAAAATCGCCATTCGTCAGGGCATGAGTGAGGTGCAGACAGTTTCGGCCACGGTTCATGAGATTGCCCACAGCAAGCTTCATGACCCTAAAAAATATGAAATGCTACCGTCATGGAAGGTTGTGCTGGAGAGTGAAGGTGGAACCAAGCATGATTTCAAGTTGGATTTTGCCACAGAAAAAGAAGCCGAACAGTTTGCTTCTGATATGGATTGGCGCTATGTGGACGAAAATCAGTTTGAATGGCGTCTTGCAGTTGAGGAAGATCCAACCGCAGAAAAACAGGCAATCAAAAATCGTCACACGGAGGAAGTAGAGGCTGAAAGCATCTCCTATGCGGTCTGCAAATATTTTGGCATCGAGACCGGAGAAAACAGCTTCGGCTATATTGCAAGCTGGAGTCAGGGCAAGGAACTGAAAGAGCTGAGAGCCAGTTTGGAGACCATCAATAAGACCTCCGGCACTTTGATCTCTGACATTGAGCGCCACTATAAGGAAATATGCAAAGAGCGTGGAATCGACCCTCATGCAAAGGTAGAGCCGGAACCCGCCCCGATAGAGCAGCCAGAAGATGCCGCTAAGGTATCTGATAGACAGCAGACCGGCGATCTGACCTACTATGTAGCAGAGTGCATGGAATTTCCAAACCTCGGAGAATATCACGATAACCTGTCTTTGGAGGAGGCGGTCCGCATCTATCAGGAAATTCCGGCAGAGCGAATGAACGGGGTCAAAGGGATTGGCTTTGAGCTGAAAGACGGAAGCGACTATGAAGGACCGTTTCCGATTTTGACCGGGCAGACCATTGACCTGGACACTATTCAGGCAATCGACTATTACCGTGACAATCCGCTGGTACAGAAAGCGGTAAAGGAACTGGCTGCGGCCATGCCGGAAATGGAGGTACTGGGGGCGGATGCCAACCAGCAGGAGGCTTTGTTTCTGATCAACGATACTACCTATCTTCATATCCAACCTTGTGACAGCGGATGGGACTACACTCTTTACGATGCTGCGTCCATGAAAGAGCTGGATGGTGGTCAGCTGGATATGCCGGAGATTTCCCGCATGAAGGCAGTTCTCCAGATTTGTGATGACAACGATTTGGGCAGAGACTCGGTAAAATACGCACCGTTGTCCATGATTGAGACCTTGCAGGACGCTGCCTATCAGCAGATGCAAGCAGAGGTCGGTCAGATAACTGCTTCTTCTCAGCTGCCGGAAGCACAGGAGCAGGCACTGGATGAATACCCCATGCCTGATGAGCAGGTCTCCACACCGGATATGCAGGAATACGGCTACTCCTATGATGGGATGCTCCCTGTTACCAGAGAACGGGCGCTGGAACTGGATGCCGCCGGTTTGACCGTCTATGTGCTGCATGAGGACAATACGGAGAGCATGGTGTTTGACCCGCAGGAAATCATGGATCATGGTGGTCTTTTTGGCGTGGACCGTGAGGAATGGGAGAAAAGCCCTCAGTTCCACGAAAAGGTCATGGAGCGTCTGGAACATCAGCAGGAACGGGAACAGGCATTTCTCTCCCAGAACAGAAACTGCTTTGCCATCTACCAGGTGAGCCGTGACGATCCGCAGAATGTGCGCTTTATGAATCTGGACTGGCTAAAGGCCCATGACATTTCCATAGACCGCAACAATTATGACCTCATTTACACAGCTCCTCTGAGGGAGTCTGGCACTGTGCCGGAGCAGCTGGAAAAACTCTATCAGCAATTCAATCTGGAAAAGCCCGTGGACTTTCACAGTCCTTCCATGAGCGTCAGCGACATCGTTGCGGTCAGGCAGGACGGTAAGGTATCCTGTCATTACTGTGACAGTGTTGGCTTTACCCAGATCCCCGGATTCCTGCCGGAAAATCCGCTGAAAAATGCGGAGATGGCCGTGGAGGACGATTACGGCATGATCGACGGTATCATCAACAATGGCGCAAAAGAGCCTACGGTGGCAGAGCTGGAACAGCAGGCCCGAAGCGGTCAGCCCATTTCCCTGATGGAGTTGGCAGCCGCCACCCATCGGGAGGAACGGGAAAAGAAAAAGTCCGTCATGGAGCAGCTGAAAGGCCAGCCCAAGACAGAACACAAAAAGACAGCACCCAAAAAGAGTGCGGAAAGGGAGATTTGATATGGGAAACTTTACTTTTGAGGAAATGAACCTGATGTGCATTTACAATACCGGCAGCCGCACCGGGCTGATTGACAGTTTGCGTGAGATGCGCGGCGAGCTTTCGCCGGAGGAAACGGAGCTGAGAGAGTTGACCGACAGCGCCCTTACGAAGCTCTGTGTGATGACCGATGAGAAGTTTGCCGAACTGGAGCTGTACCCGGATTTTGACCAGTAAACAACATAACCGCAGGGATGGGGTGGCGATCTGCCACCCCGCCTTTTTACCCCAAAATTGAAAGGAGGACAGAACACTATGCCAACCAAAGCTGAACTATATGCACAGATGGCGGACAAGGTGGCAACACAGCTCACGGGGAGCTGGCAGGAATGGGCAGGGTTTCTCACTACTGCTTCCCGCCTTTACAAGTACCCGTTCCATGAGCAGCTGATGATCTATGCCCAGCGACCGGACGCCACCGCCTGTGCGGAGTACGATTTGTGGAATGAAAAGATGGGCCGTTATGTAAGGCGCGGTTCCAAGGGAATCGCTCTGGTGGATGATTCCGGGGACAGACCTCGCCTGCGTTATGTCTTTGACATTTCCGACACCGGAACCCGTGAACATTCCCGCACTCCCTGGCTGTGGCAGTTGGAGGAGCGCCATCTGGATTCCGTGCAGGCCATGCTGGAGCGCACCTATGATGTTTCCGGTAATGACCTTGCCGGACAGCTCACCGAGGTAGCCGGAAAACTGGCTGAGGAATACTGGACGGAGCATCAGCAGGACTTCTTCTATATCGTTGACGGTTCTTTTTTGGAGGAATATGATGAGTATAACATCGGAGTGCAGTTCAAGGCAGCCGCCACCGTCAGCATCACTTACGCTTTGATGTCCCGCTGCGGACTGGAGCCGGAACGCTACTTCGACCACGAAGATTTCATGGCGATCTTTGATTTCAACACCCCGTCCACCATCGGGGCGCTGGGAACAGCGGTCAGCCAGATCAACCAGCAGGTGCTGCGGCAGATCGGCGTCACCGTCCGAAATGCAGAGCGCGAATCCAACCAAGAAAGGAGCAAACAAGATGAACAATCCCATGACCTATATCCAGAACGGAGACTATCTGATTCCCGACCTGAAGCTGAGCCAGCAGCCGGAGAAACCCCTGGGCAAGTACGGCAGGATGAGGAAAACCTACCTGAAGGAACATCGTCCCATCCTCTACAACCAGATGTTGCTGAGCGAGAAGCTGTACCCGCACCTTCTGGAGATCGACGAGACCGCCCAGAGCAGACTGGAGCAGATGATGCCCCAGCTGGCGAAGGAAGCGGGAGCCACCGAGGAACTGAAAGCCAGCGATCCCATGAAGTGGGTGGGGCTGATGAACACCTGCAAAGCTCAGGCCGAGGAAATCCTGATGGCGGAGCTTATCAACAGCTGACCCTAAACCTGTTCCTCTCCGAAGCGGAACAGATCCAATCCATAGATGAAGCAGAGAATGTAGCGCATACATCCTCTGCTTTTTCTTTTGCCCAAAATGACATCGACCATGTGCTGCGTTTGGGCGGCAATACAGACCGTCAAAGGGAGCGTGTGGTTGCAGCCTTTGAAAAGCAGAAAACCACCGCTGAGATTGCCGAGATACTGAAAACGCTGTACCACGGCGGCAATGGCCTTGGCAGTGTGAGCGCATGGTATGCCGAGGATGGTATCCATCTTTCCCATGGGAAGTCTGTCCGTTATGACAGGTCTGCCCAGGTCATTTCCTGGGAGAGCGCCGCAGAGCGTATCGGGGAGCTTTTGGAGAGCGGCCAGTTTGCCTCCAATGTGGAGCTTGCAGAAGCGGCAGGCTATGAACGCTCCCTCCTTTCAGAAAAGCTCTGGCATCTGTATCACGATCTCAGTGAGGGTGCCAGAGAAGCCGGATATTTGTCCTGCCTGTCAGAGATCAAAGGCAATGGTTTCCCGGAGGAGACTCGCCGCCTGACGGAGCAGCTGAGTGACCCGGCTTTCCGCCAGACCCTCAAGGAAGAATACGCCGCCTTCTGGACTGCCTATCAGCAGGACCGTGACCTGTTGCGTTTTCACTATCACAGACCAAGGGAGATCTGGGAGAACCTGAAGGACTTTGACCTGCCACGCAGGACCTTTTCTTCAGACCTTTCCCAAGTGCCAACCGTTCAGCACTTCATTACCGAGGATGAGATCGACGCCGCTATGACCGGCGGCAGCAGTTTCGCCGGAGGAAAAGGCCGTATCTATGCGTTCTTCATGGCAAACCATACGGATAAGGAGAAAGTGAGATTCCTCAAAGACGAGTATGGCATTGGCGGACGCTCTCATGCCCTGTCCGGCGCAACACACAGCGGCGAAGATCACGATGGGAAAGGACTGCACTATAAAAAGCAGGACTGCCCGGATGTTCACTTGAACTGGGAAAAGGTTGCCAAGCGCATTACCTCACTTGTCCAGAAAGACTGCTATCTTACCGAACAGGAACAGGCACAGTATGACAAGATCCAGTCTGAACAGGAACTGGCCGAAGAAGATGCTATTCAAGCCCAGCAGCCGGAGATGGAGAAAGAAACACCAAAGCCTACCCTTGGGGAGCAGTTTGAGCAGTATAAGCCTGTGGTGACTGCCGCCATTTACGAGGATACCGCATATCGCAATGCCTGCGGTCATTCTGACCGTGAAAATGCTGTCATCGAGGGTAATGCCGCTGTGCGCCGTGCAGTCCTTGGTTCTAAGAATATGGAGCTGATCCGACTCTATTCGGATGTGACGGAGTTCCGCCAGCGTTTACACCGGGAAGTGATCGACGAGACCTATCCAAAGCTCCATGAGCTTCTGCGCCCTCTTTCTCAGGAAGATATTGATACTGCCCTTTGTGCATGGAACGGCAATATCGAGAGTAAACACGCTGTTATCCGCTATATGAAAGACCATGCAAGAGAAAAAGATACCGCCGCATGGCTGGCTCAGGAATACGGCGGCAGTAACAGCAACAGCCTGTTCGTTGTTCGTGCCGGCAGCCCGGAGGAAACGCAGCTGCCCTGGCCGAAGGTACAGCGCAGGCTTGCCCAGCTCATTCAGGAGGACCGGTTCTATACCGAAGAAGAACAGGAACGTTTTGACGACATCGACCCAATCGCCATCCGGGAAGCCCTGGAGGAAAGAGGGATTGTCAACGGACAGGTGGCAGACCCGGAAAAACTGGACAATGACCCATTTATCCAACAGGTGGTGTCGGATGTAGAGCAGATCGCAGCTGCCGAGACAGAGCAGCCTTCCGAAGTTGCTATTTCCGATGAGGAATATGATGCAGTTCGCCGCCCAACTCCGCAAAGAACATCCTATGACCCTGCTGCCCCGGTCTATGCCGTGGGCGATACCGTGTATATCGAGGATGACGCTTATCAGATCACCGAGCTGCGGGATGATACCGTGCAGCTTCTGCCCATCGGGATGGTATATCCCATCTACCGGGCAGAGCGCAAAGAACAGTTCGAGCAGCTGCTTCGGGCAGACCGCCGCAATGCTTACTATACCGAGTTTCTTCCTACTGACCCGGACAAGGCAGATCAGGACTTGCGGGATGTATTGGCCCATGGACTGATGGATGAAGCGGATAAAAAGCAGATTTCCACGCTGCTGCAATCCGGCAGGAGCAACAGCGAGATCGCCTACTGGCTGAGCAGAGCCTATTCCGGTGAGATCGAGACACTGAATCTGGAGACCGGCGATATTGCCGATTACCGTACCACGGCACAGGGCATAGAACTGGAAGTCATGGATGCAGAGGAAAAGCGTCTGGCTGTGCTGTATTTCCGCTGGGATGAGGTTGCGCCTTTGCTGCGCGGGATGTATGCCCGTCAGCAGGACGGTTTTGGACAGGAACAGCCCCAACCGGCTGCCGAATCCCCGGCCTTCCATTCCGAGACCGTGGCCGTCTATCCGGGCGATAAGAACAATCTGCCTTATGATGTGGTGGTGGAACGACTGCATATCGAGGAGCCGGAGCCACCAGCGCCTGTGACAGAGCCGGAGAAAACCTTTGAGGAAGTGTTGGATGAACACCCGGTTTCCATTCAGGTCAATGGCCAGTGGCAGACCTTTCCCAATGCCAAAGCTGCCGAGGAAGCATCTTATGAGGAATACAAGGCTAACCTGCGCCGCAATGCAAAAAACTTCCGCATTACCGATGAGCATTTGGGTGAAGGCGGTCCGAAAGCCAAGTTCCAGGCAAATGTTAATGCCATTCGTTTGCTGAAAGAGCTGGAAACTGCCGGACAGCAGGCAAGCCCCGAACAGCAGGAGGTTCTTTCTCGATATGTGGGCTGGGGCGGTCTCTCTGATGCGTTTGACCCGGAGAAACCGGCATGGGCTTTAGAGTATGCCCAGCTAAAAGAACTGCTGACCCCGGAGGAATATGCAGCCGCCAGAAGCTCCACCCTCAATGCCCATTACACCAGCCCTACGGTCATCAAAGCGATTTACGATGCTGTGGGCCGTATGGGATTTGAAACCGGAAATATTTTGGAGCCATCTATGGGCGTGGGTAACTTCTTCGGTATGCTGCCGGAGGAAATGAGAAACAGCCGTCTATACGGTGTGGAGCTGGACCCGGTTTCCGGGCGTATCGCAAAGCAGCTCTATCCAAAGGCGGACATCACAGTAGGCGGCTTTGAGACCACTGACAGGCGTGACTTCTTTGACCTTGCCGTCGGCAATGTGCCTTTCGGTCAGTATCAGGTCAATGACAAAGCCTATAACAAGCTGAATTTCAACATTCATAATTACTTTTTCGCAAAAGCGTTAGATCAGGTGCGTCCCGGCGGTGTGGTGGCTTTTGTGACCTCCCGCTATACCATGGACGCCAAGGATTCCACCGTGCGCCGCTATCTTGCCCAGCGTGCTGAGCTGCTGGGAGCGATCCGTCTGCCGAATGACGCGTTCAAAAAGAATGCCGGTGCCGAGGTGGTATCGGACATCATCTTCCTCCAAAAGCGGGACCGCCCGCTGGACATCGTGCCGGAATGGACCCAGATCGGACAGACGGAGGACGGATTTGCCATCAACCGGTATTTTATCGACCACCCGGAAATGGTGCTGGGCAGACAGGAGCCGGTAAGCACTGCACATGGTATGGACTACACCGTGAACCCTATCGCGGGACTGGAGCTTTCCGACCAGCTGCATGATGCGGTGAAGTATATTCATGGCACTTATCAGGAGGCAGAGCTGCCGGAACTGGGCGAAGGCGAAGCTATTGACACCTCCATTCCTGCCGACCCCAATGTGAAGAACTATTCCTATGCCATTGTAGACGGGCAGGCGTACTACCGGGAAAACAGCCGTATGGTGCGCCCTGACCTCAACGCCACCGCCGAAGCCCGCGTGAAAGGTCTTGTGGGACTGCGTGATTGTGTGCAGGAACTGATCGATCTTCAGATGGATGCAGCGGTTCCAGACAGCACCATTACCCAAAAACAGGCGGAACTGAACCGGCTCTATGATAGCTTTTCTGCCAGATACGGTCTCATCAATGACCGTGCAAACCGTCTGGCCTATGCAGACGATTCTTCCTATTACCTGCTCTGTGCGCTGGAAGTTATCGACGAGGACGGAAAGCTGGAGCGCAAGGCGGATATGTTCACCAAACGGACCATCAAGCCCCATCAGGCAGTGGTTACTGTGGATACGGCAAGCGAAGCACTGGCGGTGTCCATCTCGGAAAAAGCCTGCGTGGATATGGACTATATGAGTCGGCTTACCGGAAAAACAAAAGAAGAACTGGCCGGAGAGCTGCAAGGCGTGATCTTCCGTGTACCGGGACAGCTGGAGAAAGACGGCACACCCCATTTTGTGACTGCTGATGAATACCTTTCCGGCAATGTACGCCGCAAACTGCGTCAGGCGCAGCGGGCGGCGCAGCAGGACCCTTCTTTTGCAGTCAATGTGGAAGCTCTTACCGCCGCCCAGCCCAAAGACCTGGATGCGTCGGAGATCGAGGTGCGCCTTGGTGCCACCTGGATCGACAAGGAATATATCCAGCAGTTTATGTACGAGACCTTCAACACCCCGTTTTATCTCCAGCGCAGCATCGAGGTCAACTATTCCTCCTTTACTGCTGAATGGCAGATCAAGGGGAAATCTTCCGTATCCTACAACGATGTGGCAGCTTATACCACCTATGGAACCAGCCGTGCCAATGCTTATAAGATTTTGGAGGACAGCCTGAACCTGCGGGATGTCCGTATCTATGACACCATAGAGGACGCAGACGGAAAAGAGCGCCGCGTACTAAACGCCAAGGAGACCACTCTGGCTGCCCAAAAACAGCAGGCTATCCGGGAAGCCTTTAGGGACTGGATCTGGAGAGACCCGGAGCGCCGCCAGACTTTGGTGCGCCAGTATAACGAAGAAATGAACTCTACCCGTCCCCGCGAGTATGATGGCAGCCATATCACTTTTGGCGGCATGAACCCGGCCATTACCCTGCGGGAACACCAGAAAAGTGCCATCGCCCATGTGCTGTATGGCGGAAATACCCTGCTGGCACACGAAGTAGGCGCGGGCAAAACCTTTGAGATGGTGGCCGCTGCGATGGAAGCCAAACGCCTGGGCTTGTGCCAGAAATCTCTCTTTGTGGTTCCCAACCACCTGACTGAGCAGTGGGCATCGGAGTTTCTGCGCCTCTATCCTTCCGCCAACATCTTAGTCACCACCAAAAAGGATTTTGAGACCCATAACCGCAAGAAGTTCTGCGCCCGTATTGCGACCGGTGACTACGACGCCATCATCATGGGACACAGTCAGTTTGAGCGTATCCCCATCAGCCGGGAGCGTCAGGAAAGGCTTCTCTATGAGCAGATCGACGAGATCACCGAGGGCATCGCAGAGGTGCAGGCCAGCGGCGGCGAGCGTTTTACCGTCAAGCAACTGGAGCGTACCAGAAAGTCTCTGGAAGCCAGACTGGAAAAGCTGCAAGCCGAGGGGCGAAAAGATGATGTGGTAACTTTTGAGCAGCTGGGTGTGGACCGGCTGTTTGTGGACGAGGCCCACAACTACAAGAACCTGTTTTTATACACAAAAATGCGGAATGTGGCTGGTCTTTCCACATCGGACGCGCAGAAATCCTCCGATATGTTTGCCAAGTGCCGCTATATGGATGAGATCACCGGAAACCGTGGCGTGATCTTTGCCACCGGCACACCGGTCAGCAACTCCATGACCGAGCTTTACACCATGCAGCGTTATCTTCAATATGAACGCCTGCAAGAACTGAACATGACCCACTTCGACTGCTGGGCTTCCCGATTTGGGGAGACCGTCACAGCATTGGAGCTGGCACCGGAAGGCACCGGCTACCGGGCAAGAACGAGATTCAGCAAGTTCTTTAATCTGCCGGAGCTGATGAACCTGTTCAAAGAAGTGGCGGACATCAAGACCGCCGACCAACTGAATCTGCCTACCCCGGAGGTGGAATACCACAATGTTGTGGCGCAGCCCACCGAACATCAGCAGGAAATGGTCAAGGCTCTTTCGGAGCGTGCATCGCTGGTACACAGCGGAACCGTTGACCCGTCTCAGGACAATATGCTCAAGATTACCTCGGATGGCCGCAAGCTGGGGCTTGACCAGAGAATCGTCAACCAGATGCTGCCGGATGAACCTGGCACAAAGGTCAATCAGTGCGTGGACAACATCATGCAGATCTGGCGGGACGGCAAAGCTGACAAGCTGACCCAGCTGGTGTTCTGCGACATTTCTACACCGCAGGCAAAAGCTCCTGCAAGCAAGGCGGCGAAAACGCTGGATAATCCACTGCTTCATGCACTGGAAGATGCTGTGTCTCTGCCAGAGCAGGAACCTGTCTTTACGGTATATGACGATATTCGTCAGAAACTCATTGCTCAGGGAATGCCTGCCGACCAGATCGTTTTTATCCATGAAGCCAACACCGAAGTGCGGAAAAAGGAGTTGTTCTCTAAAGTCCGTACCGGTCAGGTGCGTGTCCTTTTGGGCAGCACCGTCAAGATGGGCGCAGGCACCAATGTGCAGGACCGTCTGGTGGCACTTCATGACCTAGACTGTCCGTGGAGACCGGGAGACCTTGCCCAGCGCAAGGGCCGTATCGAGCGCCAGGGTAACCAGAATCCTCTTGTCCATGTGTACCGCTATGTGACCGAAGGAACCTTTGACGCATACCTCTGGCAGACGGTGGAGAATAAGCAAAAATTTATCAGTCAGATCATGACTTCTAAATCACCGGTGCGTTCCTGCGATGATGTGGACGAAACGGCGCTTTCCTTTGCCGAGATCAAAGCCCTGTGTGCCGGAGACCCCCGTATCAAGGAGCGCATGGATTTGGATGTGGAAGTTGCCAAGCTGAAGCTGATGAAAGCCGACCACCAGAGCAAGCAATATCGTCTGGAGGACCAGCTGCTCAAATACTTCCCAGAGGAGATTGAAAAGCACAAAGGCTTTATCAAGGGCTTTGAATCCGATCTGGAGGTTTTGGCAGCGCACCCGCACCCGGAGGACGGCTTTGCCGGTATGGAGATTCGTGGAGACCTGCTGACCGATAAGGAGAACGCCGGCGCAGCCCTTTTGGATGCCTGCAAGGAGGTCAAAACCTCCGATCCGGTGCAGATCGGCAGCTACCGGGGCTATGCCATATCCGTGGAATTTTCCGCTTGGAAACAGGAGTATACGCTCCTGCTGAAAGGACAGATGACCCACCGGGCAACCCTTGGTACAGACCCTCGCGGAAATCTTACCCGTATCGACAATGCCCTCGCCCAGATGCCACAGCGTCTGGAGGCGGCAAAGGCCCAGCTGGATAACCTCTATCAGCAGCAGGCTGCCGCAAAGGAGGAAGTCGGAAAGCCATTCCTTTATGAAGAAGAACTGCGAAGCAAAAATGCCCGTCTGGTGGAGCTGGATACTTTGCTGAACATCGACGGAAAGGGACAGGCACACGCCGAGGCTGTTGTTGCCAAAAGCACACGGACTTCGGTGCTGGACAGCCTGAAACGCCCGGTGCAACCCCGCAGTACAGACAAGAAACCAAAACAGCATGAGGAGGTGCGATAACATGAATACTAACGATCTGAATACAGCCCTTTATGAAAAGATGGCTGTCGAACAGGACAAGTTCCGGGAATGGCTGAAAAGCCAGCCCCCGGAAGAAGTCTTAAACCATGCCTATGAGTACACCATCCGGGAGGACATCGTGATGGCAATGGAGGAATTGGAGTTGACCGACACCCAGGCACAGGCACTTTTGGAATCTCCCTCTCCGTTGGCGGATGTGTACCGCTATTTTGAAAAGCTGGAAACCGGCTACATGGATGCGATCAGGGACAGCATTGAGAACCGTGCCGATGATGTGTGCAGAGCCAAAGAGGAACTGCGAACAACACCGGTCTATCCATATTCTGCTGCCTATGCGTCCGAGCATGGGGAAATGGCACAGTACAACCTCTCATATCAGGCGAACAGCGCCTGTAAAGAAGCCATTGAGCAGACCATCAGCGCCCACTATGCAGAGAATCGGCTGGATACGGAGGCGGCGGTCAAAGATGTGCTGGAAAAGTTCGGGATGGAACGGGTACAGTTTATTCTTGCCAACACCATCCAGCGCAAGAACTATGACGGGCGTATCTCTCAGGACAATAAAGCATGGGCAAAAACCATTCCTATGCTGGAGGACAGCGGCGCTTCCCGCCACTGTGCCTATCTGGTGGTAGATCAGGTCAATCCCGGTTTGACCGACCTGTTCACCAGACAGTTCCGAAAAGTTGCTCAAGAACAGCAGAAAAGTTCTGTCCTGCAAAAGCTCAAACAGGAGCTGCCCGCCCATAAGTCTGCCGCCCCGAAAAAACGGGAGCCGGAGCGATAACCATGGCAAAGCGCAAGAGGGATGTTCCGGTTTTGTTTTGGGTGTCCGCAGAAGAACTGGAGCTGATCCATCAAAAGATGCAGCAATACGGGACAGAGAATTTGAGCGCTTATCTGCGGAAAATGGCACTGGATGGGTATGTGGTCAAACTGGATCTGCCGGAGCTGAAGGAGTTGGTTTCCCTGATGCGCCGAAGCAGCAACAACTTGAATCAGCTGACCCGCAAAGTACATGAGACCGGGCGGATTTATGATGCTGACTTGGAGGATATATCCCAACGGCAGGAACAACTGTGGGAGGGTGTGAAGGAAATCCTTACCCAACTCTCCAAACTTTCATAACAGGGATAGATACTCCATTTGCGGAGGGAGGAACGGCGTTTCTTCGCCGCACCTTCCTCCGCTTTTTCTTTTTGTCTGTATCCTTGTCTTTTGCCTGTCCGTACCGGATAATATGAGTAGAATAAGAAGCGTAGCAAAGGAGTGAAAACAGATGCTGACCTTTGAAAAGGTGCTGGAGATTTTTGCGGATTACCTGACCGCAGACGAGACCATAGAAGTTTATATCAGCCGCCATGGATGTGTAAGAGTTGAATTTGACCAAGATTTTCACTATTGCTCTGGCGAGGTGTGCCATACTCCCAAGGAACTGTTCGACCTCTTAGCCGATGATTACCGGACTTATCTGGAGATTGAACTGACCAAAGGAAAACGGGAAGTGACGGAAGATGATGAGAGAGAAGCGGATACCCTGTGCAAACGGCATCTGGAGCGTTGGAGGGAGGAACTGGAATGAAGATTTTGAAATGCCTGCTGATGATTGTAACTGCACCGGCCATCTTGGTGTTGACGATTTTTGTCTGGCTCTGCACGGGGCTAATCTATATATCCAGTCTGGTGCTTGGTCTGCTCAGCACGGTAATTGCTCTGCTTGGCGTGGCTGTGCTTATTACCTATTCCCCGCAGAATGGTGCAATTTTGCTGGTTATGGCATTTTTGATTAGCCCGATGGGGCTGCCGCTGGCTGCAATCTGGCTGCTGGGAAAGGTGCAGAGTCTGAAATTTGCGATACAGGATTGGGTGTATGGGTAAATGATGTGAATATAATTTGGAATGAAAAAGAAGCAGGACAATGGGAGATGAGACCCAATGCCCTGCTTCTTGGTTATTTGGAATGAACGGTAGTGTATTTCTGATTTTTGCTTTTGGGTTTGTCTGGAAACATCATTTCAAGTTTACCAGAAGATAATAAAGGCTTGAGGTAATATTTGCTGAAGTGAGAACGGCTGGAAACATCAATATATGCTTGCATTTCATCTCGACTTTTAGGGTCTGCACAAAATTCCAATAGCAAGTTTTGCTTGCTGATCACAGATGTATCATGTGCGGCATCATGTGCTGTATCATGTGCGGCATCATGTACGGAAGCACCGCACATGTTGTAGTTTACATTTTTCAAGATGACTCTGAAATCTGTCGCTGTTGAGGAAAATTCGGGCTTATATGCCTCTGTGTATCCAGGCAGCTTTTCGGTTTCACTGACGATTTTGCGTAGGCCACTTCCACGGCGTTCCATATACTTCATGCGGTGGAACAGGTCAGCAATCACAGGGTTTCGTCGCATGGAACGGATACTGTAAATATCGTATTCCTGAATTGAGCCGCCGCCAAACATACCGCCCGGAGATGTGATTTCCACCCGATCATCAAACATATCAATATGGATTTCACTGCCAAGCACAATATAATCACGATGGATAAGCGCATTAACAAGAGCCTCTGTCACAGCTCGTTCAGCATAATCCGGCTTGTCTACACGATACTGTGCCTTTTTGACAAAACGGACTTTGGAATTATTGCGAATAAATTCACTGCCGCTGTTCAGTAGATAAATCAGATTCCCTTCATATTCTTTATCGTCCAGCGCATCATCAAAGATAGAGCCTTTTTCCAAGCCATTCCACCGGGTACAGAACATACGGGAGTTATAAACCGTGTGCTGATCGGTCATGAGTTTTCCGGCATTGGTCAGGAGTCCATTTTTATCAGTCAAACCAAAGGAAACATAATCGGATGGCTCAAAGCGGAGACCGGTTCGTTCCAGATAGGTTGCTTCCAGAAGTGTAAAGCTGTAATCCTTTTTTACCGCGTCTGTTGTTAGGGTATCAAAGGACTGATTGGTTCCCTTTAAGATCAATTCATTCACAATGTAATCCGGGGCAATTACGCTTTCATTTCCAACACGGATATATGCTTCCATCACGCCGTCTGCCTTGTAATAATATGGGGTGCTGCGGCCAGGAGAAACCTCCAGAGCCAACAGGTTTTTACCATCTTCCTGCAATGGCTTTAAGATAAACTGCGGTAATGGTGTGATACGTTCTTTGATTAAGCGGCTGATCGCTTCAGCATCCTTTTGAACATCGGACAAGCCGATAGGCTCCCGGTCATCGGAGACTCCGAAAAACAGAGTGCCGCCGATTCCATTGGAAAAGGCACTGACACTTTTTAACCAGCTTTTTGGCTTTTTTGTTTCGAGAGCAACTTTGAAATCACATTCGGTTGCTTCAGCAATGAGCTGTTCTATCATAGAAATCCCTCCTTTGAGGTTGTAGAATATTCTTTTTTATTATACCCAGCGGAGAAAGTTATTGCAACGATAGAAGCAAAGAGTTCAGCGAAAACAAAAATATTTATGAGAGGAGGACCTTCTATTATGGCAACTACAAGAATCATGCCGCTTCATGTCGGCAAAGGCCGCACAGAGAGTCGGGCGATCAGTGACATCATCGACTATGTGGCCAATCCAAAGAAAACAGATAACGGCAGGCTCATTACCGGCTATGCGTGTGACAGCCGGACTGTGGATGCGGAGTTCCTTCTGGCAAAGCGGCAGTACATTGCCGCTACCGGACGAGTGCGTGGTACAGATGATGTGATTGCCTATCATGTGCGTCAGTCCTTCTGCCCTGGTGAGATTACCCAGGAAGAAGCAAACCGGCTGGGCGTAGAATTTGCAAAGCGTTTTACTAAAGGCAATCATGCCTTTGTGGTCTGCACTCACATAGACAAGTCGCACATTCATAATCACATTATCTGGTCATCGGTCAGCTTAGAATATGACCGGAAGTTCCGAAACTTTTGGGGCAGCACCAAGGCGGTTCGTCGGCTAAGTGACACCATCTGTATTGAGAATGGACTGTCCATTGTAGAGAATCCGAAACTTCACGGAAAGAGCTATAACAAATGGCTGGGCGATCAGGCCAAGCCCTCCCATCGGGAACAGCTGCGTGTGATGATTGACAACGCATTATCACAAAGTCCTGCTGACTTTGAAGAACTGCTGAAGCTGTTGCAAGAGTATGGTTGTGAAGTCTCAAAGCGCGGAAAATCGTATCGACTGAAGCTCTCTGGTTGGGAGAAAGCCGCCCGCATGGACAGTCTGGGCGAAGGATATGGATTGGAAGATTTGCGGGCAGTTCTCTTAGGGAAGAAAGCACATACCCCGCGAAAGAAAACCGTCACACAGGCAGAGCCGCCGAAGGTCAATCTGCTGGTGGACATTCAGGCAAAATTGCAGGCTGGAAAAGGTGCTGGCTATGCTCGATGGGCTAAAGTTTTTAATCTGAAACAAATGGCGCAGACCATGAATTACCTGTCAGAGAACAATCTGCTGGAGTATGCGGTTTTGGAAGAAAAGGCTGCGGCTGCCACGGCACATCACAATGATCTTTCGGCGCAGATCAAAGCGGCTGAAAAGCGCATGGCAGAGATCGCTGTTCTGCGTACTCACATCGTAAATTATGCCAAGACCCGTGAGGTCTATGTGGCATACCGCAAGGCGGGTTACTCTAAGAAATTCCGGGAAGAACATGAGGAAGAAATTCTGCTCCACCAGGCTGCTAAGAATGCCTTTGATGAGATGGGAGTCAAGAAGCTTCCCAAGGTCAAAGAGTTGCAGACGGAGTACGCGAAATTGCTGGAAGAAAAGAAAAAGACCTATGCCGAGTACCGGCGTTCCCGTGAGGAAATGCGGGAGCTTTTAACGGCAAAGGCAAATGTAGATCGAGTGCTGAAAATGGAGGTAGAACAGGATGTTGAAAAAGAAAAAGACCACGGCCAGCGGTAAGCTGGTCCTGGTCAAAAGTGTTCGCAGAACGCGCAGCCACAGAATGAAATTCTGTGTTCAAAGGGGCTTGGGGGCGCTGCCCTCAACAAGCAAGCGGAGAGGAAAATCACGGAGGGATTTTCTTCTCTGCGGGCCTGTGTGTATTAACACAGGCATTGCTTGCCTCTTTTCTCCGAAATTGAAAAGAACCAGTGAGAGAATCGTTAAATTTCACTCACTGGCTCAATTTGTTTCAAATTTCTCGGACAACTCTGTCAGTTCCTTCACTGTTTCCTGTGTGTGATGTAACAGGGTGTCACGCATTTCTGGCGGACAGCTGGAATAAAGCATTTTCATCTGATTGACACCTTCATCTTCCAGAGAAATATCTGGATTTATAAGCGTATCTAAAGAGATGTGCAGGACCTTTGCCAATGCTCTTAAAATCAAATAAGAAGGATTCATTTTCCCCTTTTCGATATTGGCGATTTGCTTTACAGAAACATGGCTCAGATCAGAAAGCTCCTGCTGCGTCAGATCTTTATTCTTTCGGGCTTCCCGCGTTTTCTGCCCTAAAGCAGTTAAATCATCAATCGGCATAATCATTCACCTCAAATATATTTTATCGTTCCGGTTTATATGATGGAATGACCTTATTATGCCTGACAATCAGTATGATTATGCCGATTTTATAGAGCTGCGATTGGTGATAAACTTGTATTGTTCGAGACAAAGAACTATAATGTACTCTGTGGAGGTGCAGAATGGATTATATGACACTAAAAGAGGCCGCCGAAAAATGGGGCGTGACACCTCGTAGAGTAAATTACTATTGTGCCGCCGGGCGCATATCTGGAGCTGTAAAGATGGCAACTATCTGGCTAATTCCAAAGGATGCGGAAAAGCCGATTGATGGTCGAACAAAACAAGGAAAGGCAGAAAAGTATGAGTAATATATTACTTCTTGAAGATGATCTAAGCCTGATTAACGGGCTTTCTTTTGCTTTCAAAAAGCAGGGATTTGAATTAAATATCGCCAGAACGCTCAAAGAAGCGGAGGAATTGTGGACAGACGGAAAATATGATTTGTTGGTGTTGGACGTATCTCTGCCAGATGGGTCTGGCTTTGAATTTTGCAAAAGAGTTCGACTTACATCAAAGGTGCCAATTATTTTTCTGACGGCTTCGGATGAGGAAACAAGTATTATTATGGGGCTGGATATTGGAGGTGATGACTATATCACAAAACCGTTCAAACTGGGGGTTCTCGTTTCAAGGATTAACGCCTTACTTCGACGTGCAAATTCTTTTCAAGCAGCAGACACAGAATTGCAGTCGAATGGCATCAAAGTTCTTTTGCTTCAAGGACAGGTTTTCAAAAATGGGGAACTGTTGGATTTGACTGCCGCGGAATACAAGCTACTGTGCTTGTTTATGAGAAACCCAAGCATGGTGCTGACAAAGGGACAAATTTTAGATAAGCTATGGGATTGCGACGGGAATTATATCGACAGTAGTACCCTTACGGTCTATATGCGTCGGCTTCGTATGAAGATCGAGGATAATCCAAGCGAACCGCAAATGCTCCTGACAGTTCGTGGTATGGGCTACAAATGGAATGTAATCAAGTGAGGTGGCCTATGAAAATATTTGCAAACAAGGAAATAAAAAAATTGTTTCTTGCTGTATCCGTTATTTGGGTAGTCTCCCTTCTGCTGACACAAGGTTTTTTATGGTTGTTCTATCAGCAGTTTTCGCTGTTTTTATTGCTTGTTTCCTTATTGGCTGGAACGTCCATGTTGGCAGTATGCTGTTCCTATTTCAGAAAACAAAATAAGATCATGGAGCAGGCAGTATCGCAGATCAATGCGTATCTTGATGGGAATCTTGACGCTCGTATTGAATGTGATTACGAGGGTGAACTATATCGGCTATTTCATGCTGTCAATTCTCTGGCGGCTGTCTTAAACGCTCATGCAGATAATGAACTCCGGGAAAAGGAATTTTTGAAAAATACGATCTCTGATATTTCCCATCAACTGAAAACACCGCTGGCAGCACTCAATATTTATAACGGACTCCTTCAAGACGAGGATATAGAAGTGTCCTCCGTGAAAGAATTTGCGGGTTTGTCTGAGCAGGAACTTGACCGTATCGAAACACTGGTGCAAAGTCTGCTCAAGATTACAAGATTGGATGCCGGAGCCATTGCCTTGGAAAAGAACACAGAAAATGTTGCAGATATGATGCGGGATATTGAACTGCATTTTGCATATAGAGCCAGACAGGAAAAGAAAGAAATCATTCTGTCTGGCTCGGATCATCTTTCTCTTTTTTGTGATCGTGATTGGTTGAATGAGGCAATCGACAATATTGTGAAAAATGCGTTTGACCATACAGAAAGTGGTGCAACAATTCGTGTTGCGTGGAAGGAGTTGCCGTCTGGTGTCCAAATTGTGATAACGGATAATGGATGCGGCATCCACCCAGAAGATATACATCACATCTTCAAGCGGTTTTATCGCAGTCGTTTTTCTAAGGACAAGCAAGGGATTGGACTGGGATTACCTTTGGCAAAGGCAATCGTTGAAGCACATAACGGCACCATTGAGGTTGACAGCGAATTAGGTATCGGGACAACTTTCACAATGAATTTTCTGATTCCTACAAAATTGTAGGCTGGCTGTAGGCTTACAGTAAGATTCAGGTGCTATTCTCTCAAACATAGGCAGGACAAACAAAGACAGCCTGCCTATATCGCAAAATCATTCAGAAAGAGGTGTTTACACTATGAACTTATTAGAAGTCAAAAATATCAGTAAGACCTATGGCAACGGAGAAACCGCTGTCAAGGCATTAAAGGATGTCAGCTTTTCTGTTCCAAAGGGCGAGTATGTAGCAATCGTCGGGGAATCCGGTTCTGGTAAAAGTACACTGCTGAATATGATCGGTGCTTTGGACACGCCAACATCTGGCAAGGTTCTGATTGACGGCAAGGACATTTTTTCCATGAACGATCGAAAGCTGACCGTTTTCCGCCGGAGGAATATCGGCTTTATCTTTCAGGCGTTTAACCTTATCCCGGAGTTGACGGTGGAACAAAATATTATTTTTCCGCTGTTGTTGGATTATCAAAAGCCGGATAAGAGATATTTGGAGGAACTGCTGACGGTTTTGAATTTGAAAGATCGTCGTAATCATTTACCCAGTCAGCTTTCCGGCGGTCAACAGCAGAGAGTGGCGATTGGCCGCGCATTGATTACCCGTCCTTCTCTGATTCTGGCAGACGAGCCAACAGGAAATTTGGACTCACAAAACAGCAGTGAGGTCATAGCATTGCTCAAAGAAACATCGAAAAAATACGAGCAGACCATCATTATGATTACCCACAACCGCAGTATTGCGCAAACGGCAGACCGGGTATTACAGGTATCGGATGGTACTTTGACTGATTTTGGGAGGTGCCGTGAATGAAAAGCTATCTTAGTCTTATTCCCATCTCCGCTAAAGTTCACCGCCGACAAAATCGTATGACGCTGCTTTGCATTGTATTTGCTGTGTTTATGGTAACAGCAATATTCAGTATGGCAGAAATGGGTTTTCGGATGGAACAGGCCCGATTGGTTGGTAAGCATGGAAGTTTCTCTATTGGAGACTTACTCGGCAGTTCCATGGGGCAAACCCTTCTTCCTGTTGCGGTTGTTCTATTCCTGCTGATTTTGATTGCAGGCGTTTTGATGATTTCCAGCAGCATGAACAGCAGCGTTGCACAGAGAACCCGATTTTTCGGAATGATGCGCTGCATTGGTATGAGTAAGCAGCAGATTATTCGGTTTGTTCGTCTGGAGGCATTGAACTGGTGCAAAACGGCTGTACCCATCGGTCTTATTTTAGGGGTTGTTACAACATGGGGGCTATGTGCGGTACTACGCTTTGTAGTTAGAGAAGAATTTTCTGATATTCCCCTCTTTGGTATCAGTATTTTTGGCATTGTCTGCGGTATCTTTGTTGGACTGATTACTGTGCTGATCGCCGCAAATGCTCCGGCGAAACATGCCGCGAAAGTATCTCCTATCACAGCGGTGTCTGGAAATGCAGACCACGGAAAAACAATACATCATTGCCAGTATACAGGATTCGGAAAGATTGAAGCGCTTCTCGGTATCGACCATGCGGTCTCCGGGAAGAAAAATTTATTCCTGATGACAGGTTCTTTTGCACTTAGTATCATCTTATTTTTGAGCTTTTCCGTTATGATCGATTTTGTGGATTATTTGATACCTCAGTCAGCTGCCACATCAGATATTGATATTGCAAGTGCTGACGGTAATACGATTCCTTGGGAACTGCTTACAACCATCCGCGAAATGGATGGAGTGAAGGAAGTTTACGGACGTCGTAGTGTGTTTGATGTTTCTGCCAAACTAAACGGCGACACCAACTTTTCTGGTACAGTCGATTTGATTTCTTATGACGATTTTGATTTACAATGTCTAAAAAAAGACAGTGCTTTGAAAAGGGGGAGTGATCTGTTCAAAGTTTTTGGGGACAGCAATTTTGTTTTGGCAACATCCGATCAGGACAGCACATGGAAAATCGGTGACACTGTTCAGATTGGGGATGAAACCCTTACCATAGCTGGACTGTTAAAAAACGACCCATTTAGTGAGAATGGATTGACAAATGGAAAGCTCACATTGATTACCTCTGATGAAACATTTGTCCGTTTGACAGGAGAGGAAGGTTATTCTCTTGTGCTGATACAAACAACGGGAGATGTTACGGACGAAAATGTTCAGGCAATCCAGAATTCCGTAGATCAAACATATAGCTTTCGAGATAAACGCGACGAGCGCACTACGGGAACTTATATGGCTTTTATTTTCTGTGTTTATGCGTTTTTGGCAATTATTGCACTGGTAACGGTAATGAACATTGTCAATAGCATTTCCATGAGTGTGTCTGCCAGAATGAAGCAATATGGAGCTATGCGGGCAGTAGGAATGGATGAACGGCAAATGACGAAAATGATTGCTTGTGAAGCATTCACCTATGCTGTTTTGGGGTGCGTTGTTGGTTGTGCTATTGGCTTGCCGCTTAGCAAATCGCTGTATGATTTCCTTATTGCAGGGCATTTTCCATCTGCTGTGTGGCAGTTCCCAATTATCTCTTTGGGCATTATTCTTCTGTTTGTCTCGATTGCGGCAATCGCAGCTGTATATGCTCCGGCAAAACGAATTCGCAATATGTCGATTACTGCAACCATCAATGAATTATAGTTTCATATGTTAATCTGCCGCGCGACGGAAAAAGAAAAAAAGCCGTCGCAGAGCAGACACATTTTCACGCGCCTATGAAACGGCGGCTTTGATTTTCAGAGCCGCCGTTTCTTTGCGTTTGCACAAACCTATGACGACTTGCAGGGACACGGTAGCCGATTGGAGGTTAATTTACCGTGTCCCATTTGCTTTTTCAAAGCTCACATGATCTACATCAGTTAAAAAAAGCATTGCTCCTCCTCCGGGCAAGTATAACATTGCATCGGCATTATCGTTCCATGTAATTCAGTATAATAATGGCTGCTCTTGGCGCGCCAGTTTTCCCTCACGGAAATCTGGCGTTTTTTGTTGCCATTTTTTCGGAGATGACCCGGTTGTCTGCCGGTGTCGGTCTCCGCCTCCATTCGATTCACCCGTCAATCACCCGTGAATCGAAATGGAGGTACATAATGAAGAAAATTAACCTTCGGGAACTTTATCCTAATGTTTATACAACAGACTTTTTTGTAGATGTGACAGAGGAAGTAATGGAGACTATTCGAGCAGCTGAACGTGCGGAGGCTGCGTATGAGCGAAAGATGTATCGCTACAAGGCCCAGTATTCTCTGGATTGCGAGAATGGCATTGAAAATGCAGTGCTGTTGAAGCCGCAAACGCCGGAAATGCTTCTGGAGGAAAAACAGCTTCAGGAGCAGGTCTATGCTGCTGTGATGAGGCTGCCGGAGAAACAGGCAAAGAGGATTTATGCCCGATACTATCTGGGAATGACGGTAAATGAAATTGCCGAAGTAGAAGGTGTAGATCCAAGCCGTGTCCGTGACAGTATCCGGCGTGGTCTGAAGCAGCTGGCAAAGTATTTTTAGGGTAGAATAACAGAGGGCGCAAGGTCTCAAAGTGCTTCTGCATAAGACCTTGCGCCCTACCTATTGTAGTAGCCTTAGAGGTGTATTTTGTAAAGCTATCTTTGAGTGAAGAAACATGATCTTTATCAAGAAAATTTGTCGGCTCATCTAATAGCAATACATCTGGTTTTTCAAGCAGTAGCTTTGCCAAAATCACTTTTCCTCATTCATATATAAAAGACCAGCGCCACTCAAAGTTGCTGGTCTTTCCGAATAATGATTTATTGTTGATTCTTTTTTAATGAAGCAATCCATGCTTGGATTGCTTCCACCAGTACATACTGCTGACGCAAAACAGCCATACCTGTTGCGGGAATACTGGGCTCATTTTCTTTTTTCTGTATATTATGTTCCAGATAGGATTTTAAAGTACTAATATTTTCTTCAATTTCTGCTATGCACGATTTTTGTTTTTCAGGTGGCAAGGAATCCAAATTCACAATAACAGCGTTGAAGTCCAGAAAAATGTTAATAGGTTTTCCAGAAATCTCAAACATGAGCCGTTCAAATTCCGCTTCTCCCGCTTCCGTCAGGGAATAAATCGCTTTTTCTGGCATCTTCCCTTCCTTTACGATTTCGCCTCGGATTAGCCCCTTTTCTTCTAACTGAATGGCTTTTTTATAAATGGATGGAGTGCTGATTTTTACCCATTTGGATATGTTTCTATATTCTACTAACTTTTGAATATCGTAGGCGCTCATTGGCTCCTTTTTCAATATTCCCAACACGATTAAATCTATGGTTGCCATGTGGAATCACACCCTTTCACTATGCTTTCTGCATGAAAGAATACTGTCAAAGTTACTATAAATTATAGTATTAGATTTTATACTCTTTGTCAAGATAAAACGCCTGACTTCTCTTGACATATACTATAAATTATAGTAATATGATTTATACGGTAGTATACTATAATCTATACTACTATAAATTACACTCAAAGAAGCGAAAGGAGTATTAACAATGAATGAACGCAACAACAAACTTGAGCTTTTGGGCAGTGCGCCTATCCCAAAAGCGCTGATGGCTCTCGGCATACCGATTATGATTGGGATGTTGATCAATGCACTCTATAATCTGGTGGATGCCTATTTTGTGAGTGGCTTGGGCAAAAGTCAAATGGGTGCTATTTCTGTCGTATTTCCGTTGGGACAAGTCGTGGTTGGTTTAGGCCTTATGTTCGGTAACGGAGCCGCATCTTATCTGTCAAGACTATTGGGACGCGGAGATAAAGATACCGCCGATAAAGTGGCAAGCACCGCATTGTATAGCAGTATTCTGATTGGTGCTATTATCATCCTACTTTCTGCGATTTTCCTTAAACCAATTTTGGTAATGTTGGGCGCGACGGAAACAATTATGCCGTATGCCTTGACATACGCAAGAATTTATGTGCTGTCCTGTGTTTTCAATGTATTTAATGTAACAATGAACAATATTGTAAGTAGCGAGGGTGCAGCAAAAACGACCATGTGTGCCTTGCTATTGGGAGCCGTATTGAACATCGGATTAGACCCTCTTTTCATTTATACTTTGGACATGGGAGTAGAAGGTGCAGCAATCGCCACAGCAATTTCGCAAATGGTATCCACGCTTGTTTATCTTACCTATGTTCTGCGCAAAAAAAGCGTATTTTCCTTCAGCATAAAAGAGTTTTCTCCTACGAGGCAAATGATAACGGAAATTTTGAAAATTGGAGTTCCCACTTTGGTGTTCCAACTGCTAACAAGTCTTTCGATTGCGCTAATTAACCGCGCATCCAGCAATTATGGCGATTCGGTCATTGCAGGCATGGGGGCGGTTACGCGAGTTACTTCTATGGGAACTCTTGTTGTCTTTGGATTTCTGAAAGGGTTCCAGCCTATTGCTGGATTCAGCTATGGGGCAAAGAAGTTTGATCGCCTGCGCGAAGCAATCAAAACCTCAATCATTTGGTCTACAAGTTTCTGCTTAGTCGTAGGCTTGGTGATGGCCGTTTTTTCTACGCAGATTATCTCTCAATTTACTGAGGGAGATAATCAAATGATTTTAGTGGGTCAAAAATCACTGTTTGCAAATGGGATCACATTCATTCTTTTTGGTTTCTACACGGTTTACTCCTCTTTGTTCCTTGCCTTGGGTAAAGGTGCGGCAGGTTTCTTTTTGGGAGCATGTAGACAAGGTGTCTGCTTTGTTCCTGTCATTTTGCTGCTGCCTATGGTATGGGGAATGAACGGAATCCTATATGCCCAACCCATCGCAGATGTAATTTCCGTAGTAATCACTGTATTTATGGCGTTACACCTTCATCGGGAATTGTCTATGGCTGAAAAACAGGCTATGTCCAATTCGGAAATATAAGATACTTCTCCTTGACTTTTACTATCAACAATAGTACTATTGATAATAGTAAAAGTTGGAGGTGTAGTTATGTCGTCAATCGATTTAGTCATACTTGGTATTGTATTGGAAAAACCGCAAAGCGCCTATGACATTCAAAAGGATGTGGAGTACCACCATTTTTCCCGCTGGACAAAAATAAGCGTACCTTCTATTTATCGCAAGGTTCTCCAGTTGAGCGAAAAGGGTTATCTGCAAAGCGATATTGTCAAGGGCGATAAGTTTGCGGATAAAGCCATTTATTCTATTACCGATCAGGGCAGAGCGTATTTCAAGGAGCTGATGGCCTCTTATGTCGCTGGCCCAGTACCCTTGCTATTCGATTTCAATGTGGTCATTACCAATTTGAACAAGATGGACAAGGTCGAAGCGTTGGAGCTGGTTTCGGCTTTGCGCCAGAGCATACAGTCCTCGGCTGAATCCAACGAGGGCTATGCGCGGGAATTTACAGACATTCCTTTGGTTGGGAGAACGATTTTTGAGCAGCAGCAGCTTCTCTATCGAGCCCTTCTGGAATGGCTGGATCACTTTGAAGGGCAGTTCTTAGAAGAATGAGTACAGGCCCCCAAAGCAGTTTGACCATCCTGTTCGAAGCTCCGTTTTGGATCGGTCTATATGAAAGAACGGATAACGGTAAGTACGAGGTATGCAAAATCACTTTTGGCTCAGAGCCCAAAGATTACGAGGTCTATGAGTTTCTGCTGAAGAATTGGCACAAGTTGAAATTTAGTCCCCCAATCCAGGCCGAAGTAGCCATGGAGCGAAAAATCAATCCCAAACGTATGCAGCGCGAAATTCAAAGCCAACTGCAGGATAAAGGCATTGGCACAAAGGCACAGCAGGCGTTGAAACTCCAGCATGAGCAATGTAAGCTGGAACGGAAAACCAAGAGCCGTGAGCAGAAAGAGGCTGAGAAAGACCGTCAGTTTGCCATACGGCAGGAAAAGAAGAAAGCCAAGCACAGAGGAAGATAACATGAAGATAGAATGGATTTTATGCCCCTTTTGCGGCAGCAAAACGCGATTGAAAATCCGCGGTGATACAGTACTGGAAAACTTTCCGTTATATTGTCCTAAATGCAAACATGAAACCCTGATTACGGTAAGAAAACTAAATTTATCCATCGTTCAAGAGCCAGACGCACAGACGCAGAGCCGATAATACACAAGGTAAATTCACTTGTGGTTATCGGTCCTTTTTTATTTCAATATACGACGAGAGCCTGCCCCGCCCAATGGGGAAAGAAAAAAACCGTAGCTGGGCAGGTTGATTTTGTGCGCTTACTCTACTTACTTTGGCGGCGGTTTTGAGAAATCAGAGCCGCCGTTTCTTTGCGTTTACACAAACCTATAACGACTTGCAGGGACACGGTAGCCGATTGGAGGTTATTTTGCCGTGTCTCGTTTGCTTTTTCAAAGCTCACATGATCTACATCAGTTAAAAAAAGCATTGCTCCTCCTCCGGGCAAGTATAACATTGCATCGGCATTATCGTTCCATGTAATTCAGTATAATAATGGCTGTTCTTGGCGCGCCAGTTTTCCCTCACGGAAATCTGGCGTTTTTTGTTGCCATTTTTTCGGAGATGACCCGGTTGTCTGCCGGTGTCGGTCTCCGCCTCCATTCGATTCACCCGTCAATCACCCGTGAATCGAAATGGAGGTACATAATGAAGAAAATTAACCTTCGGGAACTTTATCCTAATGTTTATACAACAGACTTTTTTGTAGATGTGACAGAGGAAGTAATGGAGACTATTCGAGCAGCTGAACGTGCGGAAGCTGCTTATGACCGGAGGATGTATCGCTATAAGGCGTACTACTCCCTGGACTGCGACAACGGCATTGAAAATGCGATTCTGATGAAGCCCCAGACACCGGAGATGCTTCTGGAGGAAAAACAGTTTCAGGAGCAGGTCTATGCCGCTGTGATGAAGCTGCCGGAGAAACAGGCAAAGCGAATTTATGCCCGATACTATCTGAGAATGACGGTAAATGAAATTGCCGAAGTAGAAGGTGTAGACCCAAGCCGTGTCCGAGACAGTATCCGCCGTGGATTAAAGCAGCTTGTAAAATATTTTTGATAAAATTTCATTTGATGCGCCTGTTTTTTGCCTTTTTTGTCAGTGTTAATAAGAAGGACAAGTTTTCCTCCTTCATCAGTACATTGACAATCGAATAGACAGCACAACAGGTACATAACCCATGTACGAGCGAATATGAAACGCCGCGAAGATGGAGCAGTCAGGGAGGTGATGAAAGAACTGCTTCGGAGCGATCTACGATTTCATAAAACGGATTGTGGCAGATTCGGCGCGATGACTGCATGGGGGCTTAAAGATACTTCCTCACGGCCCGCCAAAGACTTGGGGGGAACCCTGCGGCACACGATACGAACGGTGCTGCGGAGTTATGACAGCCGCGCCAGCGGAGACTTGTTGTGTTCCCATCGTCAGGGGGCGTGGCAAATGTGATGAAAGCTGAGTTATATAAATAGGAAGCGTTTGCAGCTTCCTGTTCAAAATCAGATACCATGCGCTGGCAGTTTCGGCTGCCAGCGTATTCATGTGGCTTTGAACAAACACGATGACAAACTTGACAGATTGGAGGAAATATGCTTTATGGAAAAACTTATTACACGAAAAGAAGCAGCAGAAATTTTAGGTATCAGCATTGCAACGCTGGACGCGGCCCGTAACAATGGTCTTATTTCTTATGTGCAATATGTGCAGAATGGCTGTGTGTACTTTACTTCAGCGGGCCTTCAGGAGTATATCGCAAAATGCACCCACAGAGCAAAGCCAACAGAAAAGAACGCAACTTATCGTAAACCTCGCAGAGCTGGAGTGTGAGCCGGTCCGTATCCTTGTCGAAATCATAATGGTCTGATAAAACATAGATACAGCGCTGGAGTCTATTCTTAGGAGGTGACGGAATTGGCCAAACGGCAAACAATAATTCCTCAATATGGCACAGTTATGAAAAGAGGTGTCCTATATTATAGGACCAGAATCAAAGACGCGAATGGTAAGCTCGTAGCTATCTACGCAAAAACACCTGAAGAACTATACAACAAAGAAACGCTTGCGTTGGAACAGATTGAGAATGCCACTTTTCATCGGAAAACGCCCACAGTTGCAGAGTATTGTGAAAAGTGGCTGCTGATGCAGTCGGTTCATGTACGAGCTACTACTTTGACGGATTACACCTCAAAGGTCAGGCGGCATATTATAGCGGAATTGGGAGATAAACGGATGGGTGAGGTTAGCCTGGATGATATTCAGCTTGCCCTTGTTCCGGTTTCCAAAAAATCTGCATCGGTTTATAAATCTGTGGTAATCCTTTACAAATCTATCTTTCGCGCAGCGATGGAAAGCAGGATTATTGACCACAACCCAACGATTTATCTGACAACAAAAGGTGGCGGTGTTCCACAAGAGGATCGTCAGGCTTTGACAGATGAACAGGTGGAGCGCCTTTTGGATGCTATCCGAGATTTGCCGCCTTATGTCTTTGTCATGATTGGTTTATATGCAGGGCTACGCCGGGAAGAAATTCTTGCTCTGCAATGGGATTCAGTATATCTGGATACAGATACTCCATATCTGACGGTAAGACGGGCATGGCACACCGAACATAACAGACCGGTGATTTCGGATGAATTGAAAACCAAGGCTGCGGAGAGAAATATCCCCCTTCCTGTTTGCTTGGCTGAGTGTTTGAAAGCAGCAAAGGAAACTTCGACTTCGGAGTATGTGGTTTCAAACCGGGATGGCGAACCGCTGTCCTACACGCAGTTTAAGCGACTTTGGCAGTATATTGTTACGAGGACGGTCAAGGAGCGGAGCTATTATCGGTATGAAGATGGAAAAAGAGTAAAGCATACTGTCACACCTGTCTTGGGAGAAAAGGCTGCTCATAACGGAAAAGTGGTTTACAGTCTGGACTTTGAAGTAACACCCCATCAGCTGCGGCATACTTACATTACCAATCTCATTCATGCATCGGTAGATCCCAAAACGGTTCAATACCTGGCAGGCCATGAAAGCAGCAAGATTACCATGGACATTTATGCAAAGGTTAAGTACAACAGACCAAATGAGTTGGTCAGATCAATGAACTGTGCGTTTGCAAGCTGGGATGCAGCACAGTAATAACAAATAGGAAATGAAGCAGGAGCGAGGCAAGGATGTCTCGCTCTTTGTTTTACCTCAGCCGTATCTTTGATTAAATCGAGGCTTTCTGATAAAAAGAGAGTGTAGATACGGAGACTACACATTATCAAGAAAGGACGATCAAAGATGGCAAAAAAGAAAACACAGATCCCGAAGTACGGGACCATTACATTGAAAGGAATCCAGTATTACAGAACCAGGATTACGGATGCAGATGGAAAAGAGTTGAGTTTGTATGCCGCAACTTGTGAAGAATTGTATGAGAAGCAGTTAGAGGCCCGGAAGCAGGTGGAAGAAATTATCTTTCACCGGCAGCACCCGACAGTAGCCGAGTATGGAGAGAAGTGGCTGCTGATGCAGTCGGCAAAGGTGTCTGCGTCTACACTCAGAGGTTATACGAGGGATATGACAAACTATATCATAAAACCTCTGGGAGAGATGTATATGGAAGAAGTGACCGCTGACGATATTCGGCTGGCGCTTGTTCCATTGTCAAAGAAATCGGAAGGCTTATACAATAAGGTCAATATGCTACTCAAGTGCATTTTTTATGCGGCAGAGAGAAACCAAATTCTTGAACACAATCCCTGTGTGGGAATATCGGGCAAGGGCGGAAAACCATCAAAAAAGAGAGAGGCATTGACAGATCAGCAGGTAGCCGTGCTTCTGGATACAGTCAAGGGGCTTCCTCCATATTTGTTTATTATGCTCGGTTTATATTCCGGTCTGCGTCGGGAAGAAATTCTTGCACTGCAATGGGATTGTGTATTTCTGGACGAGGATACACCTTATCTATCGGTGAGGCGGGCATGGCGTACAGAGCATAACAGACCCGTGATTTCTACGGTGCTAAAGACTCCGGCGGCAAAAAGGGATATTCCGATACCGAAGTGTTTGGTGGATTGTCTGAGAGAAACGAAAGAAAATTCCATATCAGATTATGTGATTGCTGACAGTAAAGGGGAGCCGCTGGCTGCTTCGCAGTTTCAAAGAGTGTGGCAGTATGTCGTTGTCCGCTCCACTAAGCCCCGGAACTATTATAAGTATGTGAATGGGCAGAGCATCAAATACGCGGTTACCCCAACGCTGGGCATGACCCAGAAAAATCAACCCAAAATCAGATATACGCTGGACTTTGATGTAACCCCGCATCAGCTACGGCACACTTACATTACCAATCTTCTCTATGCTGGTGTTGATCCAAAGACCGTCCAATACCTTGCCGGACACGAAAACAGCAAAACAACTATGGACATCTATGCAAAAGTGAAGTACAATAAACCAGAGGAGCTGTTTGGGGTAGTAAATGGTGCGTTTCATCAGGCTATTGCTGAATGAAAAAAGGCCGTTTTTTATGGTCCGCACACCGGATAACTGAGAGGCAGAAAGCCGGAAAAGCCCGGAGTATCAAGGAAAAACAGCTCAAAAACTCGCGCAATACGGTCTCAAAGCAGCTCGTAGAGCACCTCAGTTCAGCAAGCGATAATCTACAGCTTAAAAATGCTAAAAAAGCCCGGAAATACGCCATTTCCGGGCTTTTTCTATGCCTAAAATCACCTGATTCCGATGGTGAAATTTGAGGAAATTTGACTTCAAATTAGCCCATTTTGGAGGGGAAATTAGCCCCATATCCTTGACAGATTTTCGCCCGAAATCCGGCGAGACAAATTTGAGTAGGAGGTAACAGGTATGACGGATTTCAATCAGAAGACCCATGACACCGATGTGGGCATTCATGGCGGACAGTCGAGGCAGGCAACGCGAATTATTCAGAAGAGGATAATCCGATTGCCCTGAAAGCAGATTTCATCCTGTCCCTGTGCGAGTTGATCGTGGGCGGTAAGCATCTAATCAATTATGCTAAGACAAAAGATGTTTTTGCTGCGTATAAAGCATCCGGCTACAATCGGGAGTTCTATGAAGCCCATCGGGATACGCTGGTCTTACGCAGCGCAGCGAAAAAGGCGTTTGATGCCTATAAGAAAGAGAACGGTTCTGACAAAAAGCTCCCGCGCATCAGCGAGCTGAACGTAGAGTATGCGATGCTTCTGGAACGAAAGAAAAGCTTCTATGCAGAGTACCGCAAGACCAAATCGGAAATGCAGGATTGGTTTGTGGCGCAGAAGATTGTGCAGGAAATCCATTACGCTGGATAAAATTCTTGCCGATTATCACGATAAACAGCAGAAGAGTCAATGAAATATTTTTTTGAAACCGGGGTGGGGAGCATCCCGGTTTTTCTATGGCAGGAACTGCCGTTAAAGCATCCGGAACGGATGCGCAGCCCGATGCCGCAGGCAGCGTTTTATGGGGATTGGGGAGTTTCCCCAACAAGCAGAAAATCGCTTTCGTGTCACGAAAGCCCTGCTTGCAGAAGAGTGGGTTCTAAAAAAATCGTTCAAAATTTGGAAGGACTTTCGATTGATTTTGTTCGTTTCTTGGAGTAGAATATAAATGAGAAATTTTAACTTGTTGCGAGTGACTTTAGACATCGAAAAAGAGGTTCCGTATGGATTTCATGACGATTAAGCAGGCTTCTGAAAAATGGGGCATCTGCATAAGGAGAGTACAGACATTATGCACGGAAGGGCGAATTGATGGTGCCGAGCGTTTAGGCCATTAGTGGGTCATTCCTATTAACGCCGAAAAGCCGAAGGATGCCAGAATCAAAAGCGGCAGATATATTAAAACAAAATCCGGAAATGGAGAGAACGAAGATGGAAAGAAAACCGTATAGTGCTGGAGCAGTGAAATTTTCGTTCTGATTCATGGAATTTTGGAAAACCGTGCAGCTTTTGAGCGAGGGTAAGAGTTTTGCAGACATTAAAAAGTTGAATGAAGAGACAAACATCTATGGCGCGCCGACAAAACTACGAGCGCAGCAGATTTATTCTATGTGCGAGATAACTATTTTAGAAGCTACCATTTGTCAGGAATCGTTATTGACAGCTTCGTTTATCAAGCAATAGGAAATTGGAGATGGCTTTCCTCTGGAGAAAGTTCAACTTCAGTAGCAGGTACATACGAGAGGATTCTTTTAGATTATTATAATCAGCATTTTATGTGGGGAGCGATGCCTCTTAGCGCACCAGGAAGTAATCAACAGGTGTCTGCGGATAACAGCAGAGACTGCCTGGGTAAAGTTCTTAGATATATTGCTGGTTAAATATAGCAAGGGATAATGACAAAAATTAGTAGGAGGAATATATGATGTTTGATTGTGGTTTACAGAATATTTTCCGGCTGAAAAACGGGCAGTCCCGTTCCATCAACTGGGAAAACCGGAACGGAGAAAAAGGAAAAGGCGGCATGGCATCCAGCGATCTTGGTCCGTCCAGAAAAGGTTCCCCGTGTATCCCGAAAATAGAAGCAGGAGAGACTGTAACACTTGGTGAAATCCAGGGAGAAGGCATGATTCAGCACATCTGGATCACCGTTACAGACCGTACCAGTGAACGTAACCGTTATGTTCTGCGGGATCTTGTTCTGCGCATGTACTGGGACGATGAAGAATTCCCATCCGTTGAATGCCCGCTTGGCGATTTCTTCTGCTGCGGCTTCGGTGTTTCCTACCAGGTAAACTCAGTCCCGATTGCTGTCAATCCGACCCGTGGTTTCAACAGCTATTTCCCGATGCCGTTCCGTAAAAACGCCCGTATTACCATTGAAAATCAGTGTGATGAGCCGATTCCGGCCTTCTTTTATCAGATCGACTATTGCCTGACAACGGTTCCGGAGGATGCTGCCTATTTCCATGCCCAGTGGCGTCGTCAGCGCATAACGGAAAAGGCAAAAGACTACGTTGTCCTCGACAACATCAAAGGGAAAGGCCAGTACGTTGGAACTTATCTTGCGCTTACCAGCCTCGAACGCTACTGGTACGGAGAAGGTGAGATGAAATTCTACATCGATGGAGACAAGGATTATCCAACCATTTGCGGAACCGGAACAGAAGATTACTTCGGCGGTGCCTGGAGCTTTGCAACACAGCAAAATGGCCAAACCGTTGAAAATCAGTACTGTACTCCGTATCTTGGCTATCCTTACTACTCTAGCCACGATACCTTCCTTCATAATGATTACCACAATGATGATCAGATGCCACAACGCAGCTTCTATCGCTGGCACCTTCTTGATCCTATCCTTTTTGAGAAGGACCTTAAGGTAACTCTGCAGCAGATTGGTGTCAGTCACGGAGGTCTTTTTGAACGTCAGGATGATGTCGCTACCACAGCTTACTGGTACCAGACGCATCCTCATGTACCATTCGCGCCACTAATGTCCAGAAAAGAGCGCTGGCCAAGATGATTTTTGACGCTTTTCCTATTTTATATGTTTCATGACTTTGCATATCGGCTACAAGAGTCCGTTCCGAACAAATCTGCTTCCAACGAATTTGTCCGGAAACGGGCTCTTTCTTTTTTTATATGGTATTCAAAAAGCGATCTGGATTACAGAGATCTGTCTTTTCACAAACCTTTCACATTTTCCGTCCATTCTTTAAGGTTCCTTTAAAGTTCCCTCATTATACTAAAAAATGTAAAAAACATTTCCGGAAGTAAATCACACGAAAGTAGCAATTGTGTGAATGTCAATGAATATTTGAGCCACGTGACAGCCAATATTTGAGCCACTTTTGCTAACGAATACTTGAAGCCCAACAGGAGCGGACTGATCCGTTGTATTTTTCATAATGACAAATCACCCAGTATGAAAGTTGACCGGAGGTATTACTGCTTCAGTTGTGGCTGTACGGGAGATGCGATTGATTTTACAGCACAACTGTTTGGCATTGGACTGAAAGATGCTGCTATGAAGCTGGCAGATGATTTTAGGATTCCTTATTCAGGCAAGGACAGGGAATCACAGCAGAACAAGAGACGTGTTCCAATAAAAAAGCCGAAGCCGACACCGGAAGAACTCTGGCAGAAAAAATATCTAAGATGCATGAGAACATATCTGGATTACCGTAGCCTGCTTCTGGAATGGAAATAGCAATCTACTTTGGAGATTGGATAAAGACAAGAACACCGATTAATCTGCTATTTCTCTTATTATTCGTGCAACTGGTATATGTTGCAATCAGGTGGTATATGAAAGGCTGGCGGGATACAAGGAGTTATTATTAAAATTGCAAACAGATAGATAAAATATATAAATCTATCCATTTGCATATAGAATACTTTTATCTTTTGAACATTCTAAATATGATGCATAAATAGTATATTGTCAGCATAATTGATACAGATAATAAAACGAAAAACAACATCATCTCCAAATATTGTATGGTTACAGAAAGTAGAAATTAAGAAATTTCCTCTGTTTTCTTCTTTCTGTATTCATTTGGACTCATATGATAATATTGTCTAAACTTCCGGCAGAAATAGCCGGAACTTGTAAATCCGGTTTCTTCTGCAATGGAAGAAACCGATTTTTGAGTGATATAAAGTTGTTCAGCAGCCTGTGCTAGTCTGTATTGAATTAGATATGCTACCGGAGAACAGTGGATGCCAGTTTGAAAAATGTGTAAAGCTCCACTTTTGCTGATAGATGCCGATGCCGCAATCGTCTCCAATGTAATCTCTTCCATGTAGTGATCATGAATATACTGCATCATAGCTTGTAATCTTGCTTGTTTGTGATTTAATCGATGAATACTGTTAGAATCAGAAGTCCAGTCCATATTTTTTTGCAATATGTTCCAAAGCTGAAATAAAAGTTGTATAGTACATAATTCATTATCCGGCTTAGTTTCCTGAATAGTACAAATTTGCGACAAAAGTTGTAGCACCTGTTTTCCAAATGTGTTGGATGGACTGAAAACTTGATATGAAACAGACGAGCTTATCACAGGAAGAATATATTTTTCGTAAATGAGGCTGTTTTCGGGTGCTAATAGGGTTGGCGAAAAAACAATATTAGGTGCAAATGTACTGCTTTGTGCTTCAAAACGATGCAGGACACCGCTATTGATAAATATGCCGCAACCTTTATGTAGTTCTATTTTACTTGTACCTATAAGGCAGAACGCAGTACCTTCAGCAGTATAAAGAAATTCTAATTCATGATGCCAATGCCAGTCAATGCGATGGAAGTCAAATTTCCAAATATTATCAGGATAGTATGCAAATGGATAACGATTGTTGCCATGCTGGATGGTTTCTCGTAGTGTTTCATCTGTAGTTATCTTAAAAGTCTCCATGCTATATTTCCTCATAAATAATAAAATTTGTTATATTGTACCATAAATATATGATTTTATACAATGACTAGATATAAAGTTTACGATATAATCACATTTATTAGAGGAGGACAAAATGAAAAGCCAATATAATAAGACAATTACAGCCTGTTTTGTAGGTTATATTGTACAAGCTATCGTTAATAATTTTACACCACTGCTTTTTTTGTTTTTTCAGAAATGCTATCATATTCCAATTTCCCAAATTACATTGTTAGTGACTTTTAATTTTGGGATACAACTACTGGTTGATTTTCTTTCTGTCAGATTTGTTGATAAAATAGGATATCGGATATCAATGATTATAGCTCATGTTCTAGCAGCGGCAGGATTATTCCTTCTTACAGTTTTACCAGAGATTTTACCAGTTTCCTTTATTGGAATTTTGATTGCTGTAATGATCTATGCGGTAGGTGGTGGACTTTTGGAAGTCCTAGTCAGTCCAGTTGTTGAGGCTTGTCCATCCGACAATAAGGAAAAAGCAATGAGCCTGTTGCATTCTTTTTATTGCTGGGGACACGCCGGAGTTGTACTCATATCAACAGTGTTCTTTTATGTAGTCGGTATAGATAACTGGAAAATATTAGCCATTATTTGGGCGGTTATTCCAATTGGAAATGCTTTTGTTTTTTCAAAGGTTCCCATTGCACCATTGCTTGAGGATGGAGATACCGGACTTGGATTAAAGGAATTGTTTCGGATGAAAATTTTTTGGATTTTGTTGATTATGATGATATGTGCAGGAGCAAGTGAGCAAGCAGTAAGTCAATGGGCCTCTGCTTTTGCAGAAAAAGGTCTTGGAATTTCAAAGGCAGCCGGCGACTTAGCAGGGCCGATGGCATTTGCGGTTCTAATGGGAATATCAAGATTGTTTTATGGTAAGTATGGTGACCGTATCAATTTGGAACACTTTATGATTTATAGTAGTTTTTTATGTATTTTATCCTATTTAGGGATTTCATTATTCTCGATTCCGCTATTAAATCTGATTGCCTGCGCTGTCTGTGGGCTTTCAGTGGGAATCATGTGGCCTGGAACTTTCAGCAAGGCATCAGCAGCTTTGCCCAAAGGGGGAACAGCCATGTTTGCATTGCTGGCATTAGGTGGAGATATAGGTTGTTCAGGAGGTCCTACATTGGTTGGAATGGTATCAGGAGCTTTTGGGGATAACCTAAAGATGGGAATTTTGGCAGGAATTATTTTTCCAGTGTTGCTACTTATAGGAGTCATTCTTTGCAGAAGACAAAAGAAAATTACTAATTATAATACAGTGAAAAGTAGGCACTAAATATAGCTGCTTATTAAAATAAAAAAGAAAGTGAGAAAAAAGATGGAATTTTTGAAAAACAATCCTAAATGGATACGTCAACCAAAGCAGGTACAAATTAGTGAGGATAAAGTTGTAATTCTTACAGAAAGGGGTACCGACTTATGGGCACGCACTTATTATGGTTTTCAAAATGATAATGCTCCAGTATTTCAAGTTGAAACAACGGACAAGTACTTTTCTTTTATTGTTAAAACAGAATTCGAGAGTACCTGTCGTTTTGACCAGTGTGGTGTGGCTATGTATTTAAATAGTGATAATTGGTTTAAGGCATCTATAGAATATGAGAATGAAAAAATACAGCGATTGGGAAGCGTTGTAACCAATCATGGATATTCTGACTGGGCAACAACAGACATATCCTCTGATATTAAAAGTATGTGGTATCGTTTTTCACGAAGGGACAGTGACTACTGTATTGAATGCAGTGAGGATGGCATAAATTTCAGACAAATGCGTATTTTCCATATGTGGGAAGGTGCAGAAAAAATTACTTATGGAATATATGCATGCAGCCCGACAGAAGGCTCATATAAGGCAACATTTTCAAATATGCAGATTACGGAATGTAAATGGGAATCAGATGCAGACTGGTGTGATTGATGATATGATTTCTAAAGATAAATCTCATATGAGAATCATTATCAGTTAAATTGAATAATAAATATAATCCAAAAATAATCCCCGAAAAATTTTAGAATTTTTGGGGATTATTTAACATTATAAATAAAGAGTGTCCTCTGCATCCACCCATATTTGCATCGTTCCATCAAGATATAATTTTGCATATTCAAGTGGTTCATCAATGACAAGTGCGTTTAATGAACAGACTGATCCGGGTGTGGGTTATAAATCCTTCTCAGCTTCCCAACAGTCAATACGGAGCATATAGCCAGCACTGGTATACACATCAATGCTGTTGCGTTGTGGATTGTATTCTGCAAATATTGTTCTCATCGTATCATATCTCCTTATCGTCCAATCAATCATTCGTTACAAAAATTAGAAGCATTTCAATCAGTTCACCATGTCGTTTTCATTTTATGTTATACTGTTTTAGAGGATTATCTTTCCCTTGTTTTTGCCCTTATCAGAGTTCGTAAATACTCATGGGACAATATAATACAAGGGAAACAATAAGGGAAAGCTCACCTGCGATAAACTTAGTGTTTTCAAGGGCTTGAGAGATATTTGGTAATAAAATATAACAATTATTAAATCCCTTGGAATATATGAAATCTCAATTCAAGTTTGTAGAATTCAAAAATTTAATATGAAATGTGAGATAGAGCGTATGGAAATTAACTATACGTTCTATTTTTTTCCTTTTTTGAAAAAGTGATTAAAAAACTATTGACATTTTGTTACTGGCAAGACCTTAAAGTCGGTTCTGGTGAGCTGCGGCGCACGTCTGGCTCCCTTCGATATTGAGGAAGTCCGTGATATCACCATGTACGATGAGCTGTTGCTGGATACGGTGGGAGATAAGAAAACGGCTCTGTTCCTTATTATGAGCGATACAAACCCGACTTTTAATTTCCTAATTTCCATGATCTACACACAGCTGTTTAACCTGCTGTGCGAAAAAGCGGATGATATTTACGGCGACAGATTGCCGGTGCATGTGCGCTGCCTGATTGATGAGTGTGCGAACAGTGGTCAGATTCCGAATCTGGAAAAGCTGGTAGCCACCATCCGATCAAGAGAAATCTCGGCATGTCTGGTACTTCAGGCGCAGAGCCAGTTGAAGGCTATCTACAAGGACAATGCTGATACCATCATCGGCAATATGGATTCCCGTATTTTCCTTGGCAGTTCGGAGTCGACTACGCTAAAAGAGCTGAATCAGGCACTGGGTGCCGGTCTTGGCATCTGGGAAGCTATCAACCTGCTGGAAGGCTACGGCAACGACAACCCTGGCGCAAAGTCTCAGGGTATGAAGCAGTTCATGGCTAATTAAAGGGAACAAAAAGAAAGGGAATGCACAATCCAGACGGTATCAGCGGCAGGCTACAAGAATAAATTGTGATTTCACAAGATTGGTGTTATAATAAGAGAAAAGTTCCTGCCGGGGCAACCGCCCCGGTGGTATGGATAGAAAGGCAGGAAAACAATATGCACATCAGCTATAAACCACTCTGGCACACACTGTTAGAGCGTGATATGAGAAAAGAGGATTTAAGGCTTGCTGCTGGTATGACAACAAATATGATTGCCAACATGAGCAAAGAGGGAAAGCACATCAGCATGGATACATTAGCCCGTATCTGTGAAACTCTGAATTGTGAGATTACTGATGTGATTGAGTTAGTACCAGACGAGCCTGCTTCCACAGGAGGTAAGGAACATGAGCGAATTGAAACCAAGAATAACGGAAAACGGAATTGATTATATCCTTGTCGGAGATTACTACATTCCAGGCTTGAAACTGCCGGAGGAACACCGCCCTATCGGAAAGTACGGACGAATGCACCGGGAATATTTAAGAGAAGTCCACCCAGCCAGATTGAATACATTGATACTGACCGGAGAATTGTTGACATATCTTGCAGACCTGAATGAACAGGCACAAAAACGGTTAGACACTATCATGGAGCAGATGAAAGCTACCGAGGGCGTGACAGAGGAATTGAAGTGTACCCGACAAATGGAATGGGTGCAGCGTTGCAATAACATTCACAACAGGGCAGAAGAAATTGTTTTGTATGAGATGATTTATTCATAACGGGAGCAATTAAATCGGAGGTATATAAGATGATTGAAATTGTATTTGGTGAAAGTGCCTGTGGAAGTTTGAAAATTGCCCAAACTTACGGCAAGGGAAAGTATAGAGGAAGTGCTGTTTCAATATTTATGAGGCACGAAGACGGGAGTGTTCCATCTTCAGATGAAATGAAAAAGGCACAGCTTCAAGCACAGGAACAAGAACGCATTGCTTGGGAGAATGCTATTCCATTGGGAGGCAAGAGCAGTGATGTTTATTGTTTTGATATGGCTCTTAGTGTGGGAGATATTTCTGATAATGGAATTGGCGAACAGCGGAAAAATATTTTCAAGAAAATGCTGTCTGTCTGCTTTGTAGAGGATTTAGATTATCAGGTTGAAGAAAAAATACAGAAAATTAAAACTACATTGACCTCAGTGATTGAACGATATGTAGCTGGGGAAGAAATTCGCATTTGGTATAGCTATAATCCAGATGAGCTTTGTGGTATGTATTGGCTTATGAAACAACTTCAACCATTAAACTGCCAGACAACAATTTATTTGGTTAAGTTACCTACATGGGAATATGGAAAAGAAAATACTATGACATCCAAAATAGCATGGGGCGAGGTCTCTCCTGGCGAATGGGGAAACTATATAACTCTACAAGAGAAAGCTAATCCTGTATTTCTTTCAGCTTGTACTATGAAATGGAATCAACTTCAAAATGAAAATGCACCTTTGCGTGCAATGTTAAATGGTAAATTGCAAAGCGTTTCAGAAGATATATATGATAGTTTCATTCTTCGTGAAATTGCGGAACAGCCAGAGCAATTCAAAATGGCTATTGTCATAGGTAATGTTTTAGGAAAATATCAACTTGGAATTAGTGATGTATGGATTTCCAATCGCATTGATAAAATGCTTGAAGATGGTGTGTTGGAAATTATACAGGACGCACCAAAGGGAGAAACAAATTATCGCCGAATATTAAGAAAACGAATGAAATAATAACCACAGCACAAACCGCTGCTACATGGAATCCAACAAACCATGCAACAGCGGTTTTCCTTTACCGTTTTTTCCTCTGGCTGATAGGCGTTCCCATTTTCTTTGATTTTTTGAGAATACGAATGAACCAGCGAAATTCTTCTTCTGACAGGTTTTTATAGTTGATACCAAGCTGCTTGCAGTAAAGGATAACCAGTTTTTCATCTCGACTGCCCTTGAAATTTTCGACCGCTTCCAGATTTTATTTCAGTTCATCGGCAACGGTAGTTTGGGGCGCACTCTCGCTGTCCTTTTTGTGGAATTCCCGAATATCCCGGATAATCAGGTTGAGGTCATCCAGAACCATGTGACTGAAATACTCATCATCACTGATATGTGCGGCTTGCAGCACCTTCAAATGCGGGTCATCTTCGCCGGGGCGATACCGTTCAATAATTTCATGCCGGACGGTATCAACAAGGGAGTTGAGATTTTGGATTTGCATGGTGGCAATCCCGTCCACATAAATCTCAATGTCCGCAAGAAACTTGATAAAGTCCTTATGGGTGGCAAGTTCGCAGAGCAGACGGTTGTTAATCCGACCGCTTTTCAGCAGTGCCACCATCTCATCGTTCAAATGCAGCTCCGTCAGTGGCGTGTTGATCTGCTCCCTGTTCTCTGTCCGGCACAGCAGATAATCGACGGAAACCCCATAGAAGTCTGCCAGCGTGATAAGGTTGCCATGATTGATTTCCTTATAATCCTCTTTTTCATAACTGCCAAGGGCTGATTTAGAAATGCCCGTCAGCTTTGATAGTTCTTCCAGATTTAAGCCTTTGTCTTTGCGGAGTTCCCAAAGGCGTTCCTGTATGCTTGTTGCAACTTTCATGGGCGCACGCTCCTTTCCGGTGGTTTTATTTCTGCCGTTTAACTGGATTATATCACACTTTCCGCAATCGTGGAAATTTCTGATTTTCCCCCTGATTCCTACTTTGTGGATATACGGCACAGGGCACAAAAATGTTCTATGATACAGGTAGTTCATCGATGGATTATTCCAATCGAATGACCAGCCTGTGTGGGATATGCTTCCCCGGCGATGTAGCGCCATGACTTTTGGCAGGGATATGGAGGAACCCTGACCGAAACGAGCGTACCAAAGGGAGCGATACGCCGCTGTGAGATTCAGGGGAGGAACGACACCGGGGAGAACTGGCGAACTGACACCGAAATGATACCGAAACACGACAATTTGATAGGGAGATAGTCTACCCTATCGCTGAGACTTCGGGAGATTTTAAGCGGCTCTATGGCTGTAATTTTGCCGAAAATCGCCCCGAAACCATACACGAAAACGGGAGGAAACGTAACATGCCGAGAATGAGCAAAAAGCGGAAGCATGAGCTTTCCTTTTACCTCAATGACCGGGGGCGTGTCACTTACAACGAATTATGCCGGAAATGCCAGCATGGGTGCAAGCAGAGCTTCCGGGCGGTTGTGATTGACTGCCCCCGTTATTTATCCAAACGAGCAAAGAAAAAGGAGGAACACACCGAATGAATTTTGAATTTATGACGATAGACACACCATTGCCGCCCTGTATGCCATTTCCCAGAGCGTTGACAGGATTTCCAGTCAGCAGCACCGCAAAGGTCATGTACTGCCGGATGTTGGACGCTATGCTTTTCAGAGGGCAGGCGGACGAGAACGGGATTCTTTTTGTCTGCTTCCCTATCACAGCCATTGCCGCAGTCCTGTCCCGCAGCCTCATGACGGTCAAGCGTTCTTTGAATGAACTGGAAACCGCCGGACTTATCATGCGGGTGCGTCAGGGCGTGGGAGAACCGAACAGGATTTATGTGCTGATACCGGGAAAGGAGGGCGCTACCCTTGCCTGATACCTCAAAGCTGGGAAAGCTCAACCGGGAGTTGGAGAAAAGCGAAAAGAAACTGCGGAAAGCCATCAATGATGAAAAGGCATTGCAGCACCAGTTGAAGCAGCTTACCCGAAAGGAACGGACGCACCGGCTCTGTACTCGTGGCGGTATGCTGGAAAGTTTTCTGCAAGAGCCGGAACGCCTGACGGACGATGATGTCATGCTGTTGCTGAAACTCATTTTTCACAGGCAGGACACGCAAGATATATTGAAAAAACTGCTGGAACGGGAGAAGCCGGAAACCCCTTAGTTTACTAAGGGCGCAATTATACACCACCCAGAGGTTGGTGCATTGCGTTCTCCGAAGGCTCCTCGCCGGAGGGCTGTGATTTTCCGCAGTCATGGTCTGCTCCAAATCATACAGGGGACGCTACACTTCCCCTGCGCTGGCTGCAGCCAGCTACCCTTTTGTGGACTTGCCATCTGGGGACACTTTGCGTTGCAAGTTGTTCCCAGCCGACAAGTTTCATAAAATACGCTATCTTTTCGATAGGCGATGAAGTATAATGAAGATGACAACAAATCGGAATTTGGCAAGGAGTTTTGATAGCATGAAAAAGAGATTTCTTAAAATTGTGATAGGGATTGTTTTAGTTTGCATTTTATTCGTTGGATTTCTTTATGCAAACAATAACATCGGTATGACTTCGACCAATTTGGAAACGGATATTCGTTCATCGCAGAAGATTAAAGATGATTGGACGCTCGATGGAAGCGTTTCTAACACGATGGCTGCTTATATTTCTTATTCTCAAGACATGAGCGACCACACTTTTTCCGTCTATGTCAATCGTCCAGGACTTTCCTTCGGATATTTTTTCCGTGGAGGTGGAACTCTTTCGGGGATTCAAAGAGGAATTGTGGAGTTTACTGTAGAGGGATATAATGAACGAGCATTTATTTCTATGAATCAACAGCAGGTGCAACAACTTGAAATAGATGATGGCAACACAATTCAAGTGGTTGATATTGACCGCAATAAACCTTTTGCGATTGTCTTGCCTATAAATGCGGGTAATATTACTTTTTATGATGTAAATAGAAATACTGTGGAATATTGGAATAATCCTCTTTGACAAATTCAAGTTTGGAGAATTGAGAAAATCGGAATTGACCGAGCTCTTTGAGCGAGGGATACTTCTTGTCCGAAGGGCAAGAAGGTGGGCGTAAAAAAGATTAGAACAATCGGGATTTGAGGAGGTGTTCATATGAAGAGAGCATTGCTTTTTATTTTCATGACGGTTTGTGTATTAGGAATGTCCGCCTGCAGCAGCAAAGACGCCATGCCAGAAACATCAGATTCTGCCAGCAATCCGGTTCAGAATACAGATATCAGTAATCTGAATGGAGGAAAAATCTGGTCTGAACAAGATATTGTGTCGATGTTCTCTCTTGTGCAAGAAACAGATTGGGAATACATAGACTGTGTTTTAATTCCAGATCATGCTAGTGACCGTGTTGGTGCAGTACTCTTCCGGAACGATAAGGAGCAAACAAGCAATGTTGCGTTCTTTGATGCAGACGGATACTTTCAACAGTATGGCACATATGCAAGAATGTCTGACGAACCTGATTTTCAGTATCTCGGAGGTGGTGCGGTAACATTTAGGCTGGAAACAGAAGATGGTATAATCTATAACTACACGATCACAATCTCGATCGATGACAGTAATGTGAATTTTAAAGCGGAAGATGATTTGCCAAAATAAATTCAAGTTTGTCAGCTTCACATCGGGTCAACTTGCCCCGAACTTTTACAATTAAATACCCGCCGCCCACATAGCGGCACACCGAGCAGGAAATCTGAAAAAGGTCTCCTGCTTTTTTCTGCCCAAAATGAGGTGGTAAAACGCCACCCCGTCCACCAATTAGCGAAAGGAGGGACACGAAATGCCCTGTCCACACAACGAAATCACGATTGTTCAGCGCAGCCAGCGGCAGTCTGCGGTTGCCGCCGCTGCTTACCAGAGTGGCGAAAAACTGTTCTGTGAATATGACCAGCAAGTGAAGCACTACCCGGAAAAGCGTGGTATCGTCCACAATGAAATCCTGCTCCCACCTAATGCCCCACAGGAATATGCAGACCGCAATACTTTGTGGAACGCCGCCGAAGCGGTGGAAAAACAATGGAACTCCCAGCTTGCAAGGCGGTGGGTGCTTACCATCCCCAGAGAGATACCGCCCGACCAGTATGCTGTCCTTGTCCGGGAGTTTTGCCAGAAGCAGTTTGTTTCCAAAGGCATGATTGCTGACTTTGCCATCCATGACCCCCATCCGCCGGGACACAATCCCCACGCCCATGTCCTGCTGACTATGAGGGCAATGGACGAACATGGGAAATGGCTTCCCAAGAGCCGCAAGGTTTATGACCTTGACGAGAATGGGGAACGGATAAAGCTGCCATCTGGCAGGTGGAAAAGCCACAAGGAGGATACGGTGGACTGGAACGACCAGAAATATTGTGAAATCTGGCGGCATGAATGGGAGGTCATCCAGAACCGCTATCTGGAAGCCAATGACCGCCCGGAGCGTGTGGACTTGCGTTCCTATGCCAGACAGGGGTTTGATATAGTCCCCACTGTCCATGAGGGAGCGGCTGTCCGGCAGATGGAAAAGCGTGGTATCCAGACGAATATCGGAAACCTGAACCGGGAAATCAGAGCCGCCAACCGCCTGATGAAGTCCATCCGGCAGCTTATCCACAACCTCAAAGGCTGGATTGCCGAGCTGGGAGAAAAACGGAAGGAGTTGCTTGCACAAAAAGCGGCGGAGGAAGCGACACTTCTTCCCAATCTGCTGATGAAGTATATGGAGATACGAAAGGAAGAACGGAAGGACTGGACAAGGGCTGGACAGAACCGGGGGACTTCACAGGACTTAAAGGCAGTCAGCGAAGCCCTGTCCTATCTCCGGCAAAAGGGGCTTTCCACTGTGGAGGACTTAGAAGCATTTCTGGAATCTTCCGGGAAATCAGCCGCAGATTACCGCAATCAGATGAAGCCAAAGGAAGCCCGCAGCAAAGTGATTGACGGGATTCTTGCCAGCCGGACAGACTGCAAGGAATGTAAGCCTGTCTATGAGAAGTACCAGAAGATATTTTTTAAGAAAACAAAGGAGAAATTCAAACAGGAACACCCGGAGGTTGCCCGGTATGCGAAAGCCGCCGCCTACCTTGCCAAGCACCCGGACGATAAGGACAGTACCCAAAAGGAGCTGCAAGAGGAGCAGGAAACGCTTCTGGAAGAAATTGCAGCCCTGAAAATACCGCTGACCGAGGTACAGGAGGATTTGAAGAAGCTGCGGGACATTCGCTACTGGGTACGGAAAGCCACACCCGGCACAGAGGAAAGCAAAGAGCCGCCCAAGAAGCAGCCCATCAAGGAAGTCTTGCAGGATAAGGCAGACGAGAAAAAAGCACAAAGAACCGCCCCGGCACAGGCGAAACACAGACGACAGGATATGGAACTTTAACAGGCACTTGCCATTTTCAATCAGAGAATGTCAGGTGTTTTTTTCTTTTTTCAAGGAGGGATAGATTTGAATGTATTTGAAGCTGTGAAGCAGTCCGTCACAACCAGACAGGCTGCGGAGCATTATGGAATCCATGTAGGGCGGAACGGGATGGCTTGCTGCCCGTTCCATCATGATAAAACCCCAAGCATGAAGCTGGATCGGCGTTACCACTGCTTCGGCTGCGGTGCGGATGGGGATGTGATTGATTTTGCCGCCGCCCTGTATGGGCTGGGAAAGAAAGAAGCCGCCGTACAGCTGGCACAGGACTTCGGGCTTTCCTATGAGGACTGGAAACCGCCGGGAAAAGCAAAAAAGCCCAAGCCCCGGCAGAAATCCCCGGAGGAACAGTTTCAGGAAGCAAAAAACCGCTGCTTCCGTATTCTTGCCGATTATCTTCACTTGCTTCGGGCATGGAGAAAGGATTATGCCCCGCACTCCCCGGAGGAAGCCTTTCATCCACGGTTTGTGGAAGCCTTACAGAAGCAAGACCAAGTGGAATATCTGCTGGATGTGCTGCTCTTTGGGGAGACAGAGGAAAAAGCGGCTTTGATTACGGACTACGGAAAGGATGTGATACAGCTTGAACAACGAATGGCAGAGCTTGCCGCCGCAAACGCAGCAAGAACTAAAAAACACCATGAACGCCATGCAGCCGCCCCAGAGCCTTGAGGAAATCAAGGCGGGGCTGGAAACTACCGAGAAAGGCGGTGTCCGTCAGAGCATACGGAACTGCCTGACCGTATTCCAGCGTGACCCGCTGCTTTCCGGGGCTATCGCATACAACATCCTGACCGACCGCAAGGACATCATAAAGCCCATCGGCTTCCACAGGGAAAGCACCGCCCTGAACGATACGGACATGAAGTATCTGCTTCTCTATCTGGAAGAAACCTATGGGCTTACCAATGAGAAAAAGATTGATAATGCCATCGGGATTGTGGCGAATGAAAACAAGTACCACCCCATCCGGGACTATCTCAATACCCTGGTGTGGGACGGGACAGAACGAATCCGCTTCTGTCTGCGGCACTTTCTGGGGGCTGACGCAGACGATTACACCTATGAAGCGTTGAAGCTGTTCCTGCTGGGTGCAATCTCACGAGCCTTTCAGCCGGGATGCAAATTTGAAATCATGCTCTGTCTGGTAGGCGGTCAGGGGGCTGGCAAGTCCACCTTCTTCCGTCTGCTGGCAGTCCGGGACGAGTGGTTCTCCGATGATTTGCGGAAGCTGGACGATGACAATGTGTACCGCAAGCTGCAAGGTCACTGGATTATCGAAATGTCGGAAATGATGGCAACCGCCAACGCCAAGAGCATTGAGGAAATCAAGTCATTTTTAAGCCGACAGAAAGAGGTTTACAAGATACCCTATGAAACCCACCCAGCAGACCGCCCCCGTCAGTGCGTGTTTGGCGGCACTTCCAATGCCCTTGACTTCCTGCCCCTTGACCGTTCCGGCAACCGCCGCTTTATCCCCGTCATGGTGTACCCGGAGCAAGCCGAGGTTCACATTTTGGAGGACGAAGCCGCTTCCAGAGCCTATATCGAGCAGATGTGGGCAGAAGCGATGGAAATTTACAGAAGCGGCAGGTTCAAGCTGGCTTTCAGCCCTGCCATGCAGCGGTATCTCAAAGAACACCAGCGGGATTTTATGCCGGAGGACACCAAAGCCGGGATGATACAGGCGTATCTTGATAAGTACACCGGGAGCATGGTCTGCTCCAAGCAGCTCTACAAGGAAGCTTTGAACCATGCCTTTGACGAGCCGAAGCAATGGGAAATACGGGAAATCAATGAGATTATGAACCAATGCATTGACCGCTGGCGGTACTTTCCGAATCCAAGAATGTTTTCCGAATACGGCAGACAAAAGGGCTGGGAGCGTGAAAACCCGGCAACGGACTCCGGCAACCCGTCTGAAAAAACGATGGACGGTTTTGTGGAGGTCACAGAACAGATGGAGCTTCCGTTCTGAAAATGGCAGCCCGTTGCACCCCCTGTTGCTATCCCGTTGCCGAGCCGGTTGCCGGGGAAAATCCCGAAACTATCGGCTTTTCTCCCCTATGACAACCAAAACAACAGAAAAATAAAAGAAAAGTATAAATAGTAACCATCGCCAGATTGAGATTGTTTGCAAGGTCTTTTGAAGCCCGTTGCCGGACTTCGTTGCCGACACCCTCTGTCTGGCTATTTTCATGTATGGAGGATAACTGCCTATGGCAAAAAACAAAACAGAAATTCATGTGACTACTGTATTTGACGGGGAGCTGGACGCCACCGATGTGTTCGTCAGCCTGATTTCCCAGAAATACAGCAAGACGAATACAAAAGAATATCTTGCTAAAAAGAAAGATATGAAGTATAATGAAGATGAGGTTCAAAAGAGCCAGATACCGTCTGGATTGTGTGGGTAAATGGCTATGATGAACGAAATGGAATACAGAACAATCGGTTCGGCACTTGCCGGGGGCTATCGTGCAGCGGTCTATTGCAGACTGTCAAAGGACGATGACCTGCAAGGCGAAAGTGCCAGTATCGCAAACCAGCGTGATATGCTGGAAAAATACTGCGAAAAGCAGGGATGGGAGGTTGTGGCAGTCTATCAGGACGATGGCTTCACAGGTCTTAATATGGAGCGTCCTGATTTACAGAGAATGTTGAGAGCCATTGAGCGCAGGCAAATCAACCTTGTCATCACGAAAGACCTCAGCCGACTGGGGCGTAACTATCTGCAAACCGGGCATTTGATTGAGGACTTTTTCCCAAGAAATGGTGTCCGCTATATCGCCATGAATGACGGTATCGACACCCTGCGGGATAACAACGATATTGCCCCGTTCAAGAATATCCTGAACGAGATGTACAGCAAGGATATTTCCAAGAAAGTCCATTCCTCTTATCTTCTGAAAGCGCAGAAAGGACAGTTTACCGGGTGTCTTGCCCCGTTCGGGTATCGGAAAGACCCGGAGGACAAAAACCATCTGCTCATTGACGAGGAAACCGCCCCGATTGTGCGGCTGATTTTCGGATATGCCCTAAACGGTCATGGTCCGAACTATATCCGCAGACGGCTGGAGGAAGAAAAAATCCCCTGCCCCACATGGTAGAACCGGGAACGGGGGCTTCGCAATACCCGCACCAAATGGGAAAAGAAAGACCCGGAAAACGGGCGGTATATGTGGGACTTCTCCGTTATCAAAGACCTTTTGATGAATCCCGTCTACACCGGGGCGATTGCTTCCCAGAAAAAGGACTACCGTTTCAAAATCGGCACGATTGGGGAAAAGAAGCCGGAGGACTGGATTGTGGTGGAGGGACAGCATGAACCGCTGATTGACCGCATGAGCTTTGACATTGTGCAGAACAAGCTGAAATCCCGCCAGCGTCCGGGGCAGACCAATGAAATCAGCCTGTTTGCCGGACTGATAAAATGCGGTGAGTGTGGGAAGTCACTGACGATACGCTACACAAACGCAAAACATCCCCAGCAGATTTACTCCTGCAAAACCTACAATGCCTTTGGAAAGAACCACTGCACCCAGCACCGGATTGATTATGACACCCTTTACAGCCATGTGCTGCGGAAAATCCGGGAATGTGCCAGAGCCGCCCTGATGGACGGGGAAGCGGTTGCCGACCGCTTGACCAATACCTGTGAAGCCGAGCAGCGGGAACAGCGGGAAGCAATGGAACGCTCCCTCACAAGGGACGAGGAACGGATTGAGGTTCTGGACAAAATGGTAATGCGGCTTTATGAGGATATGATTGCAGGGCGTATCAGTGAACAGAATTTCAACACCATGCTGGAAAAGACACAGACCGAGCAAGCGGAGCTTAAAGCAAAAGTGTCCGAGGGCAGAAAGCGGCTGTCCGATGAAGTCCAGCTTGCCAATGACGCAAAACAATGGGTGGAAGCCATTCAGGAATACGCCAATATCACAGAGCTGGACGCAGCCACCCTCAACCGCTTAATCAAAGAAATCGTCGTGCATGAGCGCATTGACGAAGATAAAACAAGACACATTTCTATCGAAATTCATTTTAATCTCAAACCCATCCCAGAGGTGGAACAGGTCACTGCCTGACCTGTCCCGCCGGGACGGTTCTCTTAAAAACACCATATAGATTTTTTGTACGCCGCCGCCCGCCATCGAGCAGAGTTTTACACCTAATTGGGGATAAAACAGCTGATGGCTGGCGGCGGCGTGGCACTGATCGGCACAAAAGAGCAGATCTTGCCAAATGTGCAAAGAGAAAAGATTTTGGGCTGGGATTTTATTTAACAACCGTAGCAAGAATTCCCTAACCTCTATAGGTGATGGGATGAATTGCACATTCGAGCATGTCTGCTCAAATTTATAAAAAATCACAAAAACACTTGTTCTGACACAATAAATATATTATAATAGAAAAAAGAACAATATGCTCTTGAAATTTGGAACTTGAAATTTGGACGGTCGAAATAAGCAATAAGTGAGTGTACATAATGAGTTTAGATAATAATTCTCATTCAGTGTTTTTGTTTGATTCTGGTTATGAAATATGGCAGAAAGATGCTGGACGATAAGATGTCAGAGAGAACAAAAGAAATCTTTGAAATATAGCACCTGTTGAAACAATCCATCAGTATATAGAGAGTCAGGGTGAGAAAGATAAACCGGGCAGTAAAAATAAGGATCTATCCAAATAAAAAACAGATAACCCAGATAGAGAAGACGATCGGCTGCAGTCGTTTTCTCTATAACCGGATGCTTGCGGATAAGATCCGTCATTATCAGGAAGAAAAAAAGATGCTGAAAAATACGCCGGTCGGATATAAAAAAGAATATCCATGGCTGAAAGAGGTAGATTCTCTTGCGCTGGCGAATGTACAGTTAAATCTGGAAGGGGCTTTCCGGAAATTTTTCCGGGAACCGGGAGTGGGATTTCCGCATTATAAATCAAAAAAACATTCGCGGAAATCCTATACAACGAATATGGTAAATGGGAATATCTGTCTGCAGGACAGGTTCCTGAAACTGCCAAAGATGCAGCTGGTAAAAATAAAACTCCACCGTATGATCCCGGAGGGATGGAAGCTGAAATCAGTGACTGTGAGCAGGGAACCGTCCGGAAAATATTTTGCCAGCCTGCTGTTCGACTGTGAAAACCAAACAGCGGAGAAAAGACAGGCGGAAAAATTCCTGGGGATGGATTTTGCCATGCATGGGATGTGTGTATTTTCTACCGGTGAAAGAGCCGGATATCCTATGTTTTACCGAAATGCAGAGAAAAAACTTGCCCGGGAACAGAGAAAACTTTCCAGATGTGAAAAGGGCAGCCGTAACTATCAGAAACAGAAGAAAAAGGTTGCTTTATATCACGAAAAGATAAAGAACCAGAGGAAGGATTTCCAGCATAAGCTCAGCCACAGCCTTGCAGAAGACTATGACGCAGTATGTGTGGAGGATCTGAACCTGAAGGGGATAGCCGGAGGCCTGCATTTCGGAAAAGGGATACAGGATAACGGATACGGTCAGTTCCTTTCCATGCTTAGATATAAGCTGGAAGAACGTGGAAAATATCTGATAAAAGTAGACAGATATTTTGCATCCAGTAAGATATGCAGCGTATGCGGAAATAAGAAGAAAGAGCTGGCATTATCAGAACGGATATACCTATGCGAATGTGGAAACCGGATGGACCGGGATGTGAATGCGGCGGTCAATATTCTGAAAGAAGGAAAAAGAATATATAAAAAATGTGCATAATAGCACAGAAAAGATCCGTAACCGGATAAAAAAGAACCGCGGGACACGCGAGGATAGCCTGTTTTAGCTTTGCCCTGAAGGGCAATTGAGCAGGAAGCTCCCACTTCAAAATCTGTAAGATTTAAGTGGCGAGAGCATGTCACATGAAGAATGAGAGGCAGAACCGAGATATTAATCTTTGACATTCCCCTATCTTTTTGATACTATAGAATCAGTAAAAAATCTGCAGACCTCCCATGGGAGAAATCCTATGGGAGGTTTTTGTAACGGAGTGAGGTGTACAATGAAAAAAGAAAACAATTCCACACGTAACCATAACAGGGGGAGCTTTTCAGGCAGGATTGGTTATGTACTGGCGGTAGCGGGATCAGCAGTAGGACTGGGAAATATCTGGAGATTTCCGTATCTTGCGGCGAAGTATGGCGGGGGTATTTTCCTGCTGATCTACATTCTATTGACGGCATCATTTGGTTATGTACTGATCATGTCAGAGACAGCACTGGGACGAATGACCAGAAAGAGTCCGGTAGGTGCATTTGCACATTTTGGGGAAACGAAGCCGTTTAAAATCGGCGGATGGCTGAATGCAGTCATTCCAATGTTGATCGTGCCTTATTACAGCACCATTGGTGGCTGGGTAATTAAGTACCTTGTAGAATATTTCAAAGGTAATGTTCAGGCAGTAGCGGAAGATGGATACTTTGGAAGCTTTATCGCAGATTCCTGGCAGGTAGAACTCTGGTTTCTGGTGTTTGCGGCACTTGTATTTATCATTATTCTCGGCGGCGTACAGAACGGTGTAGAGCGAATGTCAAAGATTATGATGCCGGTTCTGGTTGTTCTGGCGATCGTGGTTACCATTTATTCTGTTACCCGTCCGGGTGCAATCGAGGGTGTAAAATATTTTCTGATTCCGAATGTGAAGAATTTCTCCTGGATGACAGTCGTAGCAGCGATGGGACAGATGTTCTATTCTCTGTCTATCGCAATGGGAATCCTGTATACCTATGGCTCTTATGTGCATAAAGACATGGATATCGAGAGATCCACAACCCAGGTTGAGATCTTCGATACAGGCATCGCAATCCTTGCAGGTCTGATGATTATTCCGGCAGTATTTGCATTTTCCGGTGGAAATCCTGAGACACTTCAGGCAGGTCCGTCCCTGATGTTTATTACGCTGCCAAAAGTATTCGCAAGCATGGGATTTGGTACTGCAACAGGAAGCGTATTCTTTGTGCTTGTATTACTTGCAGCCCTGACCAGCGCTGTTTCCCTGATGGAAACCAGTGTTTCCACATTTATGGACGAGCTTCACTGGAGCCGTAAGAAATGCTGCGGTTTGATGGTTGTGATCATGTTTGCATTCGGAACAGCATCTTCCATGGGATATGGACTTCTGGATTTCATCCGTATCTTCGGAATGAACTTCCTTGATTTCTTTGATTTTATGACAAACTCAGTAATGATGCCATTGGCAGCACTTGCGACTTGTATTCTTGTGCTCAAAGTGGTTGGAATTGATGGAATGACAAAGGAAATCGAACAGTCTTCTCCATTCCGCAGAAAGAAACTGTACAGAGTATTTATTAAATACTTTGCTTCAATTTGTCTGATCATTATCCTGTTGAGCTCTATTGCGAACGTGCTGGGAATTATCAGTATGTAAAGAATATTTTAGAAATATCAAATGCCTCTTGTGGGACTGAAAAAGTCCTGCCAGAGGCTTTTCTTTTACAGTTTATGAAGTACAGTGAAACAATTCGTGAAATGACATTTTTGGGGGAGCTGTATTGAGTTATGCTAGAATAATAAGAAAAAGTTACAGTCATCCTGAATACACATCCGGAAATGGAATTCGTACAGCTTCAGATTAATTATGCAGACTGGGAAAACCCGGCAATTCAGTCCAGAGGGTGTTATGAAGTAGCACGTAAGCACGGCAAACCGGTTGTAATTATGGAGCCTGTAAAAGGTGGAATGCTTGCAACTCCTCCAAAGAGCGTAGAAGAGATTCTGAAGGGAGCAGAGCCGGAATCTTCCGCAGCATCCTGGGCAGTTCGCTTCACTGCAAACCTGGAAGGCGTGATTACAGTTCTGTCCGGTATGAGCAATGTAGAGCAGATGCAGGACAATCTTTCTTATATGAAAGACTTCAACGGTCTGACAGAGAAAGAGCAGGAAACCCTGAACAAAGCACATCAAGATCAGAGATGAGCTGGAGAAAGTTGCTACAGAACTTCTTGGAAAATAACATATAATTATGAGTTGTATGAAGCCTCTTGGACGAATTTCAGGGGGCTTTTAAAATAGGGGGATGGGGCAGTTGGTGAATACATGTTTGACATTTTTCGTCAAGGTGTTAAAATATTTCTAAATAATTTGACTCTCAAATGAAATCAATAAGAGTTACAATTGACTGTCAAAGATAAATATTTAACCGAATCAAGTAAGTCCCCTGCTTCAATTACGAAAAGCAATAAGCAGTGAGTGGGGACTTGCTTGTATCAGGAGGAGTGCAAACTCCTTCTGATAAACTGCGGAGCAGTTATTCGGTTATGAGCAAGTAGCGAAGCGGATTGCGAATATCCGCTTGATCCAAGTTAAGTAAGCCCTCTGTCTCAATTGCCAAAAGTAATAAATGGTGGACAGGGACAGGAAACTATATTAAGACATTAAGAAAAAGACGAAAGTGAGAAAAGCTATGGAAAATAACAAAAAGAAAGGATTCGGCATGGTCCTCGAAGGCGGTGGCATGCGCGGCCTGTACACAGCCGGAGTTCTGGATGAGCTGATGGAGCAGGGAATTTACGCAGATTCTACAGTAGGCGTTTCCGCAGGTGCAGTTTTCGGATGCAACTACAAGTCCCGCCAGATCGGACGAACTTTGCGCTACAACACCAGATTCTGCAAAGATGAAAGATACATGGGCTTAAAATGCTGGCTCAAAACCGGTGACGTATACAGCAGAGATTTCGCATACGGAGAGGTACCGTGGAAACTGGATGTTTTTGACACGGAAACCTACGCGAAATCACCGATGAAGTTCACCGTCGTATGCACAGATCTCGAAAACGGCAAACCTGTATACCATGAATGCCGCAAAGGTGACAAAGCGGATGTAGAATGGATGCGTGCTTCCGCATCGATTCCGCTGGCAGCCGTACCGGTAAAACTGGATGGGAAATTATATCTGGACGGCGGTATCTCAGACTCCATCCCAGTAAACTGGATGCTCGCACAGGGCTACGAGAAAAACGTAGTAATCTGCACCCGTCATCTGGGATACAGAAAAGAGCACAATAAAATGATGCCTCTGATCCGCCTGAAATTCCGCGACTATCCGGCGCTTGTAAAAACCATGGATGAACGCCATATTCAGTACAACCGAATGCTGGATAAGATCGCATATCTGGAAAAGGAAGGCAGGATCCATGTCATCCGCCCGGACAGGGATATCAGTGCAAAAGTCATCGAACGTGATCCGGCTGAACTGAAAAAGATTTATGATGTTGGCCGAAAAGTGATGAAAGCAGATATGGAGAAACTGAAAGCATATCTGGAAAAATAAACAGATATCTTGCCGAAACGCATTGCATTCATCTACATTTTCCTTTATAATGTAACGTATCATTGTATTAATAAACTAAAGGGGAAAAGGAGTAGAGAAATGAAGAAATTTTGGGAAAAATGGACCGGGATCGCTCTTGTGAAGCGAATTCTGGTAGGCCTTATTCTGGGTGCGATCCTGGGTGTGGCCGTTCCACAGGCTACGGGCATCTCCATTCTGGGTGATGTATTTGTAAGCGCCTTGAAGGCGATCGCGCCGTTACTGGTATTCTTTCTGGTTATAAGTTCACTATGTAATGCAGGGAAATCACATGGAGGAGTTATTAAGACGGTCATTATCCTGTATATGTTCAGTACAGTACTGGCAGCAGTGATCGCAGTATTCGCCAGCATGATTTTCCCGGTAGAGATGACACTGGCAAATGCCGTAACAGACACTACAGCACCTCAGGGAATTGCAGAGGTACTTAATAACCTTCTGCTGAACGTAGTTGCCAACCCAGTATCTTCTTTGGTAAATGCCAACTATGTGGGAATCCTTATGTGGGCAGTTCTGCTTGGACTTGGTTTCCGTGCAGCAGATAAGATGACGAAAAAAGTTCTGGCTGATGTTGCAGACGGTATTTCCACAGTAGTAACATGGATCATTAACCTGGCACCTGTAGGAATCTTTGGCTTGGTATTTAATACAGTATCTACCAATGGCCTGGACATCTTTACTACATATGGAAAACTTCTTGTTTTACTGGTAGGCTGTATGCTGTTCATCTATTTTGTGACCAACCCGCTTCTGGTTTACTGGTGTATCCGCCAGAATCCATATCCGCTGATCTTCCACTGCCTGAAGAAAAGTGCGATCACAGCTTTCTTCACCAGAAGTTCAGCTGCGAATATTCCTGTAAATATGAAAGTCTGTGAAGAGATGGGACTGGATAGAGATACTTATTCTGTAACCATTCCTCTGGGTGCAACTATTAATATGGACGGCGCAGCTATCACGATCACAGTTATGACTATGGCTACAGCATTTACACTTGGTATCCACGTAGATATTCCTACAGCGATCATCCTCAGCCTTCTGGCTGCATTGTCTGCATGCGGAGCTTCCGGTGTGGCAGGTGGATCACTTCTGCTGATCCCGATGGCATGTTCTCTGTTTGGTATTTCTGATGATATTTCCATGCAGGTTGTTGCTGTTGGATTTATTATCGGAGTAATTCAGGACTCTGTAGAGACTGCATTAAACTCTTCTTCAGACCTTCTGTTATCTGCATCTGCTGAGTTCAGACAGTGGAGACTGGAAGGAAAGGAAATTAAACTCAAATAAAATATCCTCAGACGGCTGCCTGTTTTCGGGCAGCTGTTTCTTATGTTATAGAAAATTATTTCGTAATATTCCTATGATATAAGAAAGTCTTCCGGGCAGGATTGCACTGCTGTGGAGAGGATTATGTCGCTGAAGCGACCCGACGCAGGCGAAGAATCCTGCAAGGGTGTAATGGAAGGTAAAAACTATAGATTTTTTGCAACAATATGTGTATAATGAATCGAACTGTATAAAAATAAAGGGAAAAGAGAGGAAGAAGAGAGTGGAAAAAAGAATCATTCAGGTAGAAGAAAAAGTACCTGCCAAACTGTTGGTTCCGCTTAGTATCCAGCATATGTTTGCCATGTTCGGCGCGTCTGTTCTGGTTCCGTTTATGTTCGGGATCAATCCGGCCATCGTACTGCTGATGAACGGTGTGGGAACTTTATTGTTTATTTTTATTACGAAAGGAAAGGCACCGGCTTACCTTGGCTCAAGTTTCGCGTTTTTGTCACCTGGAATCCTGGTTATGACGAAATTCGGATATCAGTATGCACTGGGCGGATTTGTAATTCTTGGTATTGCAGGTATGATCCTGGCTCTGATCATTGGAAAATGTGGAACGAAATGGATTGATATCGTGCTTCCTACAGCAGCAATGGGACCTGTAGTTGCACTGATCGGTCTGGAACTGGCCGGAAGTGCTGCAAGTACAGCTGGTCTTCTGGACGATAAGATAGATATGAAGAATGTGATCGTATTTCTGGTAACGCTGGGAGTTGCTGTATTTGGTCAGATTTTGTTCCGTGGATTTTTATCAGTAATTCCGATCCTGATCGCCATCATTGCAGGATATGTGGCAGCAGTTCTCTGCGGTATTCTGGATTTCACTGCTGTAAAAGAGGCAGCATTTTTTGCACTGCCGAATTTCCAGCATCCGAAATTCAATCTGGAAGCGATCCTGACTATTTTTCCGGCACTTCTGCTGGTTACTTCCGAACATATCGGACATCAGATCGTAACCAGTAAGATCGTAGGAAAAGACCTGCTGAAAGATCCGGGATTACATCGATCTCTGTTTGCAGATTTCTTCTCTACAACACTGTCTGCATGTATGGGTTCCGTTCCGACCACCACTTATGGCGAAAATATCGGTGTTATGGCTATGACAAAGGTATACAGTGTGCAGGTAATCGGAGGCGCGGCAGTTCTTTCTATCTGTTGTTCTTTCCTTGGAAAGCTGGCAGCACTGATCAATACTATTCCGGGACCTGTGATTGGAGGAATTTCATTCCTGCTTTATGGAATGATCGGTACATCAGGACTTCGTATGCTGGTAGACAACAAAGTAGATTACAGCAAATCCAGAAATCTTACGCTGACATCTGTTGTGTTTATCGTAGGTCTTTCCGGAATCGCCCTGAACCTGGGAAATGTAAAACTGACAGGTATGGTTCTGGCATGTGTAGTTGGTATGGCATTGAGCCTGGTATTCTATATCCTGGACAAACTTCATTTGACAAATGATCAGTGATGATCAGGTGGACTTTGCAGTTGAGCTAAAAATCAATAAAAAGCTGTTATGCCGTAACAAGGCATCGGTTGGATGAAAAGAGGAAACCTTCGGGCGAAATGCCTGGAGGTTTTTTTGAACCAATTTTTATGTATAACAGTATAAAACAGTTGACAACAGTTATATACTGTTATATACTGTTATACAGATGGAGGAGACACATATGCATATAATTATCAATAATTCATCCATGGTACCTATTTATGAACAGATTATGGATCAGATAAAAACTGCCATTATAAAGGGAGAGCTACATCCAGACACCGTGTTACCGTCTGTCCGCAGTCTGTCAAAGGAGCTGAAGATCAGTGCTCTGACAGTCAAGAAAGCCTATGATAATCTGGAAGAAGAGGGATTTACCGTAACTGTTCATGGAAAAGGAACCTACGTTGCAGCTACAAATAGAGACCTGATGAGAGAAGAACAGCTTAAGGAAGTGGAGAGTGACCTGGAACAGGCAGTTTCAAAGGGAAGAAGATTTGGGCTGAACGATAAGGAAATCAGAGATCTTTTTGAAATGATCATGGAGGACTAAGACATGTTGAAAATCAGTCATTTGCAGAAACATTACAGAGGTTTTTCGCTGGACTGTTCTATGGAAGTACAGCCTGGGATGATTACAGGACTTATTGGAAGAAATGGTTCCGGGAAATCCACAACATTTAAAGCTTTGCTCGGCTTGATTCATCCGGATGGCGGAGAGATAGAGGTCTTTGGGAAAAAGGCAGAAGAGCTTAAGCCGGAGGATAAGCAGAAACTGGGAGTTGTTTTTGCAGATTCAGGCTTCAGTATGTATCTGACAGCAGCGGGCGTGGCCAATATTATGAAAAGCATATATCCGGATTTTGACAGAGAGAAATTCCTGCAGCAGTGCAGAAGATTCAATCTGCCCACAGACAAGAAAATCAAAGAATTTTCCACTGGTATGAAAGCAAAGTTTAAAGTACTGGCAGCATTAAGCCATAAGGCAGAACTGCTGATTCTGGATGAGCCCACAGTTGGTCTGGATGTGATCGCCAGGGATGAGGTGCTGAACATGCTGAGAGAATATATGGAAGAAAATGAAAGCAGTTCTATTCTGATCAGTTCCCATATTTCATCAGATCTGGAGAGTCTTTGTGACGATTTTTATATGATCCATGCCGGAAAAATTATTCTTCATGAGGATACAGATGTACTGCTGTCAGATTATGCAGTTCTTAAAGTTTCAGAAGAAGAGTACGAAAAACTGGATCAGCAATACCTTATTAAGATCCGGAAAGAGGCTTATGGATACAGGTGTCTGACAAACCAGAAACAATTTTATATGGAAAATTATCCGGATGTTGTAATTGAGAATGGAAAGATTGATGATCTGGTAGTGATGATGGAGGAACAGGTATGAAGGGATTATTTGTAAAGGATATAGAACTGATGAAACAGCAGAAACAGTTTTTTATCCTGGTTGTTGTAATGGAAGTCATCCTGAATCTGGCAGGAAGCGGGAGTGTCAGTTTTGCTACAGGATATTTTACGTTTGTCACAGCAATTTTTGCCATTACGACTATAAGTTATGATGAGTTTGATAATGGTCTTGCATTTCTTATGACCTTGCCGGTTACCAGAAAACAATATGTGGCAGAGAAATATCTGCTGGGAGCAGGGCTTACGGCTGCAGCGTGGGGAATTACAACGATAACGGGAGTGATCTGCAAAGGCGTGGCAGAGCTTCAGGGGGACCTGAGTGAGACTATCATCGACAGCCTGATATACATTCCACTGGCACTTCTTATGTTGACGGCATCACTCCCGCTTGTAATACATTTTGGAGCGGAAAAAGGACGTTATATTGCAATGGTCATGTGGGCTATTATAATTGCCGTAGTTTATAGTCTGATAAAAACAATTGGACTTTCAGCAGACGCAGTCGATGCATGGCTGAATGGACTGAACCGGGGAATGGTATTGGCCGGAGCTGTATTGTTTACAGTAATTGTATATATGGGATCTTATTGGGGTAGTGTACGGCTTATGGAGAAGAAAGAATTTTGATGTGTCTCGAATATAGTTGTAATTATAAATGCAGTGTGCTAAAATTATATCAGCGTAATTGAATAGCTGTTAAGTGAACATTATCATATGCAGATTCTGTGTATGATAATGTGAGAGGGAATCAGGTGAAATGCCTGAACGGTTGCGGCCACTGTATACAGAAAAAAGCGGGATTGTAATATGTCATTGCATAAATATGTGAGAAGGCGGAATCCGGCTGCCAGAGAGTATCTGGAAATATTTCTGATACAACATTCATGAACTGCTGAAGCATGGATGTTGTATCAGTTTTTATTTTGTGGAAACTTTCTGTGATCTGTGAGTCAGGAAACCTGCCTGACAGTGTAAAGAAGGAGCTTCCGTAAAAAGTATCCGTTATTTTTATCACTTCTATTTTACTTTTTCTGAAGTTCCATCTTTTCGGTTACACGAACAAGTAAACGACATATACGAAAAGAGAGGAAGTCAAATGAAAAACAGGTATTTATCTACAAGAATTATGGCAATTATGATGGCAGCAGCTATGGTAGTTTCCGCAGCTCCGGCAGCTTTTGCAGCAGAGAGAGCAGACTCTGAGACGATCAAAGAGGACAACCAGCCGGCAGCAGATGCAGATGCAGACGCACAGGATTCAGCAGATGCAGATAAAACAGCAGACGCAGAAGGTACAAAGACAGAATATCCTCTGACCATCACAACCTATGATTATGATGGAAATGAAATTGAAACAACCTATGAAAAGGCACCGGAGAAAGTTCTTGCTGTATATCAGGGAAGCATTGAAACTATGCTGAAACTTGGACTGGAAGACCGCCTTGTAGCTACAGCGGGTCTTGATAATGAAGTTCCGGATGATCTCAAAGAAGCATTCTCTAAAACAAATTATCTTGATGAATTTACCCCATCCCTTGAGACTGTAACGATGTTGGAGCCAGACATGATCTTATCCTGGAGTTCCCTGTTCTCTGATAAAAACCTCGGAAATGTAACAGACTGGATCGACAAAGGCTGCAACGCCTATTACAACACAAACACACGCCCTGACGGAGACAGAACTCTGGAAAATGAATTTACAGATATTTTAAACCTTGGAAAGATTTTTGATGTACAGGACAAAGCACAGGCAATCGTAGATGATGCAAAGGCAGTGATCGATAAAACTCTTACAGCAACAGCAGATGTAGAAGAGAAACCAAGCGTAATGGTTTTGGAACCTCTTGGAGAAGATATCACAAACTATGGTGCAAAGAGCCTTGGTGGAGATATGGTAACACAGTTAGGTGCGACTCTGGCAAACCCGGATGCTTCTACAGTTGGAAAAGAAGATATTATTGCAGCAAATCCTGACGTAATTTTCGTAGTATATATGCCATATGCAGGAGATGATCCGGAAACAGTTAAGAATGACCAGCTTGCAGTTATTCAGGATGACGAAGCACTTCAGAGTCTTGACGCTGTAAAGAACGGTCGTGTTTATCCGATCATGCTCAGCGAGATGTATGCAAGTGCAACACGTACACAGGATGGAATCGAAACATTTGCAAAAGGATTATACCCGGACGTTAATCTTGACTGATTGAGGAAAATACAGTGAAAGAACAGGTTTCACAGACAAAAAAAGGCAGTGTGCTCAGAACATCCATGTATGTGGCAGTCCTCATCGGACTTGCAGGATTTCTTATTTTTTCCATACTTGCGGCGATTACTTTTGGTAATGCTGATCTGTCGCTGAAGGATGTGTACAGTGTCATTGTTTATAAATTATTTCATATAAAAAGTCTGTCTGCCTATGCAGAAGGTGCAATTCACGATGTTGTATGGCTGATCCGACTGCCCAGAGTCCTGTTGGCTCTGGCAGTTGGAATGGCTCTTTCTGTATGTGGCGTAGTAATGCAGGCGATCGTGCAGAACCCGCTGGCAGATCCTTATGTACTGGGTATTTCATCTGGTGCATCCCTTGGTGCAACGCTGGCAATCATGCTCGGAATCGGAAGCTTTCTTGGCGGGAACTCTGTCGGAGTTACTGCTTTTATTGGCGCGATGATCACCTCCTTTGCAGTTATTGCTATTGCAAATATGGGAGGAAAGGCAACATCAGCTAAGCTGATCCTTGCCGGAATGGCGGTCAGTGCGGTATGCTCTGCTTTTTCAAATTTTGTTATTTACATTACAAATGACAAAAATGCAGCTACGGAAGTTATGAAATGGAGCATGGGAAGTCTTGCAGGGGCAAGCTGGGCCAGAGTAGGTGTGATGCTTCCGGTTACTCTGATATGTGTGGTCATCTTCTGGACACAGTATCGAAATCTGAATCTGATGCTTTTGGGAGATGAAGTTTCTATCACACTTGGAACAGATTTACACAGATTGAGAACATTTTACCTGATTGTTGCTTCTGTAATGATTGGATTTGCCGTATATTGTGCTGGCGTGATCGGATTTGTAGGACTTGTGATTCCTCATGTAGTCAGGATTCTGTTTGGAACTGACCACAGAAGATTACTTCCACTGAGCGCACTTCTTGGCGCGTCTTTTCTGATCTGGTGTGATGTGGCATGTCGTGTGATCCTGAAGAATTCTGAGATGCCGATTGGTGTGCTGGTATCAATTATCGGTGCTCCATGCTTTATTTATCTGCTTGTGCGGAAATCCTATGGATTTGGAGGTAGCAAGTAATGAAGATCACTACAAAAGATATTCAGGTTGGATTTCACGCCCGACAGATATTAAAAGGCATTTCCATAGAGTCACAGGACAAAGAACTGGTAGGAATCATCGGGCCAAATGGAAGCGGAAAGTCGACGTTGTTAAAATGTATCTACCGTATTCTGAAGCCAGATGCAGGTGCTGTTTATCTGGATGGAGAGGAACTTCATTCTATGAGTGTCAAGAGTTCTGCAAGGAAAATGGCGGTTGTGGCACAGCATAATTACTACAATTTTGATTTCACAGTGCGAGAGGTTGTCCTTATGGGACGTGCACCACATAAAAAAACACTGGAACGAGATAATGCGAAAGATTATCAGATTGTGGATGAAGCATTGAGAACGGTGCAGATGGAGACGTTTGCAGACCGCACATTCTCGACTCTTTCAGGTGGAGAACAGCAGAGAGTAATTCTGGCAAGGGCACTGGCACAGCAGACACCTGCACTGATTCTTGACGAGCCGACGAACCATCTGGACATTACACATCAGATCATGCTGATGGAACTGGTAAAGAAGCTTAACGTAACTGTAATATCAGCTATCCATGATCTGAATATTGCGGCGGCATACTGCGATAAGATTTATGTATTGAAAGATGGTGTGCTGGAAGGATATGGAACTCCACAGGAAGTACTCACTCCGGAGCTGATCAAAAGGATTTACCAGGTAGATTCGGAAGTGGTAAATGACAGCCGCGGGAAGATGCATATTTTATTTTTATAATATGAGAATTGACAGGCCAGAGTCAGGAATGTTTTGACTCTGGCCTGCTGTATATGGGGGAATAAAGATGAATAAGATAGGAATTTTAACGTGTATTCATACTAATAATGTATGCGCCAGAGTTGGATGCCTGGCAGCATTTCAGAACAGAACCGATTTCTTTCAGGATTATCCGGAAGATACCTGTCTGGCAGCAATGATGACCTGCAATGGATGCAAAGACGCCAACCCGACAGACCCCATAGAAGACAAAGGAATCCTGGAAAAGATAGACAGACTGGTCAGCGAAAAGATCAGTGCCATCCACGTAGGTGTCTGTCGTCTCCCGGATGGAAAGCATGAATGTCCAAGGATGACACAGATCTGCAATATGATAGAAAAACGTGGAATCAAAGTGATCAGAGGAACACATAAAGAATAAAAAAGTTTCTATACAATTTATAAAATAAAAAGAATATAAAATGCCTTGAATATGGAGCTTAAAATTAATTGTGATATGAAATAAATGAACGTATAATAGCAGAACTCTATTGGATTTCTCTATATCAGTATGTTAAAATAATTAACTGATAAAGCTGACAGATAGAACGTTAAAAAATATATACTGATTATTCATAAGAAAAAAGGAGTTCTAAATATACTATGGAGAAACTTGTTGTAGGTATCCTTGCCCACGTAGATGCAGGTAAGACTACGTTGTCGGAGGGAATTTTATATTTAACGGGAAAAATCCGTAAGCTGGGGCGTGTGGATCATAAGGATGCGTATCTGGACACTTATAACCTGGAGAGGGAGCGTGGAATTACGATTTTTTCCAAGCAGGCGGAGTTTGAACTGGGGAACAGGGGGATAACTTTGCTGGATACGCCGGGGCATGTGGATTTCTCGGCGGAAATGGAGAGGACACTGCAGGTTCTGGATTATGCCATTCTTGTGATAAATGGAGCGGATGGTGTGCAGGGGCATACCATGACCTTATGGAGACTTCTGGCAAGATACCAGATCCCTACATTTCTGTTTATCAATAAAATGGACCAGGATGGAACAGATAAAGAGAAAATTCTGGCAGAATTAAAGAAGCGATTAAGTGATAATTGCGTTGATTTCACCTGGGAAAAATCAGATCTGCAGTCTCAGTTTCTGGAAGATATTTCTGTCTGTGATGAAGAACTGCTTGAAAAATATCTGGAAATAGAGGAAATATCAACATCAGATATCCGAAAAGTAATCAAAGAGCGAAAACTTTTCCCATGTTTCTTCGGTTCTGCTCTGAAAATGACAGGGGTAGAAGAATTCCTTCATGGGCTGGAAAAATACTGTGAGACACCAGAATATCCTTCAGAGTTTGGTGCAAAAGTATTCAAGATTGCCAGAGACGATCAGGGCAATCGTTTAAGCTATATGAAAATCACCGGAGGAACATTGAAGGTAAAGGAACTTCTCACAGATACAGAGAAGGCAGATCAGATCCGTATCTATTCCGGTGCGAAATTTGAACTGGCAAAAGAAGCTCCGGCAGGAACTATCTGCGCAGTAACCGGCCTGTCCCAGACACATCCGGGACAGGGATTTGGAATTGAACGGGAATCTGAGATGCCAGTTCTGGAACCTGTATTAAATTACAGAATTCTGCTTCCTGAGGACTGTGATGTTCACCAGATGCTTAAGAAACTCAAAGAGCTGGAAGAGGAGGAACCGGAACTTCACATTGTATGGAACGAACAGCTTGGAGAAATCCATGCCATGCTGATGGGTGAGGTTCAGATCGAGATATTAAAGCATCTGATCTGGGAGCGTTTCCATGTAGCAGTAGAATTTGGCACAGGAAATATCGTATATAAAGAAACTATTGCAGAACCAGTAGAAGGTGTGGGACATTTTGAACCGCTGCGCCATTACGCAGAAGTCCACCTGCTTCTGGAACCGGGAGAACCTGGAAGTGGATTGCAGTTCTTTACTGCATGCAGTGAAGACGTGCTGGACCGTAACTGGCAGCGCCTGATCCTGACTCATCTGGAAGAACGGGAACATCCGGGAGTATTAACTGGCTCTCCGATCACAGATATGCAGATTACCCTGATCACAGGACGTGCCCATCTGAAACATACAGAAGGCGGCGATTTCCGGCAGGCGACATACAGGGCAGTGCGTCAGGGATTAAAAAAAGCAAAGAGTGTTTTACTTGAGCCATATTATGAGTTCCGACTTGAAATCCCGGGAGATATGATCGGACGTGCTATGACTGACATCCAGAAAATGAACGGAACTTTCCAGCAGCCGGAAGCATATGAAGATGACATGATGGTGTTGAGAGGAAGTGCACCGGTATCCACGATGCGCGATTACCAGACACAGGTAACCTCCTATACCAAAGGCCGGGGCAGATTATTCTGTTCTCTGAAAGGTTATGCACCATGTCAGAATCAGGATGAGATTGTCGATGAGATTGGATATGACTCCGAACGTGACCTGGACAATCCGACAGGTTCTGTATTCTGTGCTCATGGAGCCGGATTCGTGGTGCCGTGGTATGAAGTAGAAGATTATATGCACTTAGAAGGTGTGGATGAATCTGAACTGAGTGGAAGTATAGCTGAGGAAGAATATGGAACAGGAAATGCAGGAACTGCAACTGGCGGTGAATTTTCAAGTGTTTCCAGGACAGAAGGACAGGGAAGAAACAGGAATAGTCCCGATCAGGCAGATTCTGGATATCGTCCACCTAAGAATGCGGGGGTAGGAAGTTACGAGGATGAAGAAGAGCTGAAAGCAATCTTTGAGCGCACCTTCGGACCGGTCAAACGTTATAAAGAGCCGCAGTTTAAACGAACATTTTCTTCTAGAACTGACAGCAGCTATTACCGCAACAGTTCATCTGCAAAGAAGAAAGAGAAAGAGTATCTTCTTGTAGACGGTTACAATATCATCTATGCATGGGAAGATTTAAAGGAACTGGCGGATGCGAATCTCCATGCAGCTCAGACAAAACTGATGGATATCCTGAGCAACTATCAGGGATTTAAGAAATGTACGTTAATTCTTGTATTTGATGCTTACAAGGTAGAAGGTCATGTAGAAGAAGTAATCACCTATCATAACATCCATGTAGTCTACACGAAAGAAGCTGAAACCGCAGACCAGTACATTGAGAAAACGGTCCATAAGATCGGCCGTGAAAACCAGGTAACAGTAGCCACATCCGATGGTCTGGAGCAGATCATCATCATGGGTCAGGGCGCTCACCGTATGTCTGCCCGAGGTCTGCGTGATGAAATAAAAGCCACAGAAAACCAGATTCGTCAGCAATGGCACGAAAAACGCCAAAGCAGCAAGAACTATCTGATCGATAATGTTTCTGATGAAATGGCGCAGTATATGAATGAAAAACGTCTGAAAGAAGATTGATTATTGTTTATGGATAACATTATGTGAAATTTGACAAAATGTTATCCGTCTGCTATGGTTAAGCCAATGAAAGCCGGGCAATGACAGTGACAATATTTCCGAGAGAAAAGGGAGATGCAGCAATGAAAGAAAAGCTTACACAGAAAGATGTTGAGAAAATTCAGGAAGAGATCGACCACCGCAAGCTGGTTGTACGAAAAGAAGCAATCGAAGCTGTAAAGGAAGCCAGAGCGCAGGGAGACCTGAGTGAGAACTTTGAATATTATGCGGCAAAGAAACACAAAAATCAGAACGAGAGCCGTATCCGTTACCTTGAGAATATGCTGAAAACAGCAACGATCGTATCAGATGAATCCAAGGACGATGAAGTTGGAATGGATGATATCGTAGAGGTATATTTCGAAGAGGACGATGAGATTGAGAAATACAAGCTGGTAACTTCCATCAGAGGAAATTCCATGGAGAACCGTATCAGCATCGAGTCTCCGATCGGTATGGCATTAAAAGGCCACAAAGTTGGCGACAGAGTGGAAGTAAAAGTAAATGACAATTACAGTTATTTCCTGGAAATCCGATCCATTGATAAGACGGGATCTGAGGATGAAGAAATCCGCGGATTCTAATAAAAAGAATGCCTTTATTTACTTTATTAAGATTAAAAATATAGCCAGAGAAGAATAATCTGGAAACAGAAGAACTATTGTAGAGAAAAAACAATAGTTCTTTTTATTTTTCCGCGGTTTTATGTGAAAAATTTTACATGGATTTAACATTCCCATGGGGATGATTTTACAAAGCATGGTTATGATGGAAAACAAGTCAGGAGTACATAAGCTTCTGAAAGTTCCTACATACTCGAAAAAGAAAAAGGAGAATAACCATGGATTTTTTTAGTATATTAACATTAATCGGAGGTCTGGCACTGTTTTTGTATGGAATGAATGCAATGGGCGATGGCCTTGCGAAAGTTTCCGGCGGTAAGCTGGAGAAAATTCTTGAAAATCTTACATCAAGTCCAATTAAAGCAGTATTGCTGGGAGCGGGAGTGACTGCTGTTATACAGTCGTCATCGGCTACAACAGTTATGGTAGTTGGTTTCGTAAACTCCGGAATTATGAAACTGTCCCAGGCAGTAGGCGTGATCATGGGTGCAAATATCGGTACTACGGTCACATCCTGGATCTTAAGTCTGACAGGTATCCAGAGTGATAACTTTATCATCCGTATGTTTAAACCAACTTCATTTTCACCAATCCTTGCGATCATTGGTGTCATATTTATCCTGTTTATCAATGATTCAAAGAAGAAAGACGTTGGAACGATTTTCATTGGTTTTGCCATTCTGATGTACGGCATGGACATGATGAGTTCTGCTGTAAAGCCACTTGCAGAAGTTCCGGAATTTACAAACCTGTTACTTAAGTTTTCCAACCCGTTACTTGGTGTTCTGGCAGGTGCACTTCTCACTGCAGTGATCCAGTCATCTTCTGCATCCGTCGGTATTCTGCAGGCACTCTGTCTCACCGGTGCAGTGCCGTTCAGTGCAGCAATCCCGATCATCATGGGACAGAACATCGGTACCTGTATCACAGCGATCCTTTCTGCAATCGGTGCGAAAAAGAATGCCAAACGTGCAGCAGCAGTACATCTTTACTTTAACCTGATCGGTACCGTGATCTTTATGACTGTTTTCTATATTATAAATGCAATCGTCGGATTTTCATTCTTCCATCAGTCAGCAACACCTGCAGGAATTGCGATCATCCACAGTGTATTTAACATCACTGCAACGATCATCCTGCTTCCTTTTGCAAAAGGACTGGAGAAACTTGCCTGTCTCACTATCAGAGACAAAAAAGAAGATGTTGCTGTTTCCGCAGAGGACAAGGAGTTTATGATCCTGGAGCCACGTTTTCTTGAAAAACCGGCATTTGCAGTAGAGCAGAGCCGGAATGCAGCCAGAAAAATGGCAGAAGAATCCCACAATGCATTGTTTACAGCGCTGAAACTTGTGGATAAATACAGTGAAGATGATGTAGAACGTGTGCAGAATATGGAAGCCAAGGTAGACCGTTATGAAGATGAACTGGGAACTTATCTGGTAAAATTAAGTCACAAAGATATTTCAGAGGCAGACAGCCACAGTCTTTCCATTATGCTCCATTGCATCGGAGACTTTGAACGAATTTCCGATCATGCGGTAAATATTAAGGAATCTGCACAGGAACTCCACAAAAAAGGTCTGAAATTCTCTGCAAGTGCAAAGAAAGACTTGGAGATACTTGGCGAAGCAGTAGAAGATATTGTGAATACTGCCTATGAAGTTTTTGACAAACAGGATATGAAACTTGCGGAAAAGATCGAACCGCTGGAAGAAGTGATCGATGAACTTTCAAAAGAGATGAAACGCCGCCATGTACAGAGACTGCGAAGCGGAGAATGTACCATTGAGATGGGCTTTATCCTTTCAGATATTACAACCTGCCTGGAACGTGTGGCAGATCATTGTTCAAACATTGGTGTGTGCGTAACACAGGTAAATGAGGATCTGTATGATACTCACAGCCATCTGAACACTGTCAAGAGCCATCCGGACGAAACATTTTATCGCGAACTGGAAGATGCACGAATCAAATATCAACTTTCATAAGAGTAGAAAATCCGGGCACTTTGGAGTATCTAAGAGAGATATTTCAAAGAAAATGGCCGGATTTTCCGCTTTATAAAAGAGAGGTGTATACAAGTCAGGTACTTGTATAAGCGGGAAAAAATAAGTATACTGAATTTATATGTTTAACTGGATCAGGCTCGGCTTGATCAGAACAAAGGGGAAAGGTGAAACAATGATCTATTGTGTAGAAGATGAACGTAATATCAGGGAACTTCTTATTTATACATTGGAAACAACCGGATTTAAAGCAAGAGGATTCGGGAACGGTGCAGAGCTGATGCAGGCACTGAAAGAAGAAATCCCGGAACTGATCCTGCTGGATATCATGCTTCCGGGAGATGATGGATATACCATTCTGAAACAGCTGAAAGGCATGCCCTCTGTAAAAAATGTTCCGGTGATCATGGTTACTGCCAAGGAAGCGGAATTTGATAAGGTAAGAGGACTGGAAGGCGGCGCAGACGACTATATTACCAAACCTTTTGGCATGATGGAGTTTGTGGCAAGGGTGAAAGCAGTCCTGAGACGGAGTGCACGTCAGAATGAAGATAGGGAACTTCATTTCGGAGAGCTTTATCTGAATGTGGGACGTCATGAGGTGCGCTGGAAAGAAGAAAAGATCGACCTTACCAGAAAAGAATTCGAGCTTCTTCAGTATCTGATGGAAAATAAAGGCCTGGTCATGACCAGAAACCAGATCCTCTGCCATGTGTGGGGATATGATTTTGACGGAGAGACCAGAACTGTGGATGTGCATGTGAGAACCCTTCGCCAGAAACTTGGAGATGCCGGAAATCTGATAGAGACTGTCCGGGGTGTGGGATACAGGATAGGAGCATAATATGAAGCAGAGAATATTCAGCCATACCAGTTTTCTTATTATTTTGTCGGTGATACTTACTTTCCTGGCAGCAGGAACAGTCATGTACAACAGATATGATCTTTATATGAAACAGGGAGTGCGGGATGAGGTTGCATATATCCGGACAGGACTGGAAGAGGATGGAGAAGGTTTTCTTACCAGCAAAGTCGGGGATGCGACCAGCAGCAGGATCACACTTCTGGGAAAAGACGGCAGTGTGCTGTTTGACAGCATTGAGGATCCCTCTGAGATGGAAAATCACAGCAACAGACCGGAATTTATTGAGGCTGAGAAAAACGGATTCAGTGAAATGGTGCGATATTCGGATACCCTTTCCAAGCAGACTTTCTACTATGCAGTCAGATTGGATGACGGACAGATCCTCAGGGTGGCCAAGACCACAGACAGTCTGCTTATGACAATGGTATCCAGTTTCCTGCTTCTGGGAGGACTGGTATGTGTGATCCTTATGATCGAAATCTTTCTGGTGCAGAAACAGACCAGGAAGCTGATCGAGCCTATTAATCAGATCGATCTGGAACAACCTCTGAATGATGTCTGCTATGAGGAACTGCGGCCTCTGCTTTTTCGTCTGGATCAGCAGAACAGACAGATCCAGAAGCAGCTGGAAGATCTGAAAAACGCGGAGAGTGTGCGCAAGGAATTCACTGCCAATGTTTCCCATGAACTGAAGACTCCGCTTATGTCTATTTCCGGATATGCAGAGCTTATGATGAATGGAATGGTTCCGTCGGATAAGGTGCAGGATTTTTCCGGAAGGATCTATCACGAATCTGAGAGATTATCCAATCTGGTGGCAGATATCATACAGCTTTCCAGATTGGATGAGAAGAACGGGGAAACCATGTTTGAACCGGTGGATATCGGAGAACTGGGACAGGATGTGATCAATAATCTGCAGAATTGTGCAGGGAAGAAACAGATTGAGCTGAAATACAGCGGCGGCAGTGCCAAGGTAGAGGGAGTGCGTCATGTGCTTTATGAAATGCTCTATAATATTACGGATAATGCCATCCGGTATACACCGGAAGGAGGAGAAGTAAAGGTATTTGTGGGAAAACTTAACGGGAAACCTTATTTCCGTGTGGAAGATAACGGAATTGGCATTCCGGAGAGTGAACAGCAGAGGATTTTTGAACGTTTTTACAGAGTGGATAAAAGCCATTCCAGGGAGACCGGAGGTACAGGTCTTGGTCTGTCCATCGTGAAACATGGAGCAGTCCTGCATCATGCCAAAATTCTCCTGGACAGTGAGCCGGGCAGAGGAACGAAGATGGAGATCCTGTTTAACCAAATCAAGTAAGTTTCCTGCTTCAATTGCGAATATCTGCTTGACAAATTAAGGGCTGCGTGCTCCATTTCAGACAGAGTGATAATTTAGGGGATTGACACACAGGGAATTATTAGAGAAAATAAACTCATAACAGGAGGGTATTTTCGGTATGAAAAAATGGAGAAGTATTGCAGCAGGAGCGGGATGTTTTTCCCTGTTGTTCACAGCGGGGACAGTTCCTGTATCAGCCTCAGATGAGATCACAGAGATCCCCGAGCAGAGTATCGTGTACTGGTCCATGTGGGAAGATGATGAACCCCAGGCAGATGTGATCAGGGAAGCCGCAGAGGCCTATGAGGAAGCCACGGGAATTTCTGTGGAAATAGAATGGAAGGGGAGAAAAATCTCCGACCTTATCGGACCTGCGCTGGATGCAGGGGAGGAAATAGACCTTTTTGACGATGATTACCAGAGAATGATCCAGGATCACAGCAGATATCTTACAGAGCTGGATAAGATGGCAGAGACCATGAATTATCAGACGCACATTATGCCGATACTCAGGGAACAGATGAAAAAGTGGAATAAAGAACAGCTTCTGACCATGCCTTACCAGCCCTATATTACAGGAGTATGGTATGACAGAGAACTGTGGGAAGAGGCAGGTTTTACAGAGGATGATATTCCGGAAACTTGGGAAGGACTTCTGAAGGTATGCAGAAAGATAAAAAACAGTGACAGTGGCCTGAATGCCATGACCTGTGACGAGAATGCAGTAGACCTGCTCTATGGTTATCAGCTTGCCAGATATATTGGACAGGATGCCGTACTCAGAGTGATCCGCAATGGAACCTGGGATCAGGTTCCGGAGGCTCTCCAGGCTGCGAAGGATATCAGAACTCTTTTTTTCGCAGGATATATGAGCAAAGAAGCGCCTGCCCCTGAACATGAAGGACAGAATGAGATTGGAAACGGAGAATCTGTTATGGTGTTGCAGGGATCCTGGGCACCGGATGAGATCATGAAGGAAACAGATTCTCAGATCCAGTGGGGATTTTTTCCGTGGCCTGCCCCGGCAGAGGGAAAAGACGGAACAGAAGGTGTGATGATTGGCGCACAGGGCTTCGGGATCACAGAGAGTTCTGAGAAAAAGCAGGAGAGTTTTGATTTCGCGTACTCTTTGTGCACCGGAGAATATGATATGAAAATGACAGAAACCGTAAATTCCATTCCGGCAGATTCGGATTTTACCCAGTGGCCGGAAGCGATCGCAGATGCCAGAACTTATCTGGAAAACATGACTACCCCTTATATGTGGGCTGCAGGTCTGGAGAGAAGTGAAGGTTATAAAGAGGAAATCCGCGAGGAACTTCTGAGATTGGTCAGACTTACGGAGACACCGGAGGAATTCATCGCTCATCTCAGTGAAATCACAGGATAAGGGAGAAATTTTGCTCAATAAGAGAAAAAATACCCCAAGAACTCCAAAATGTGGTAATATAAAACAGAATTAAAAAGAAAAAGGGGATTGTTATTATGAAACAACCAGTATTAGTAGTAATGGCTGCTGGCATGGGAAGCCGTTATGGTGGTCTGAAGCAGATCGATCCTGTAGATAAAGAAGGGCATATCATCATGGACTTTTCTGTTTATGATGCAGTAAAAGCCGGATTCAAAAAAGTAATCTTTATTATCAAGAAAGAAAACGAAGCTGATTTTAAAGCTGCGATCGGAGACAGGCTGAGAAAACATCTGGATGTGACTTATGTATTTCAGGATCTTAAGAACCTTCCAGAGGGCTATGAGGTTCCTGAAGGAAGAGTCAAACCCTGGGGAACAGGTCATGCGGTATTAAGCTGTATTGATGAGATCGACGAACCATTTGCCGTGATCAATGCAGATGATTATTACGGAGCAAATGCTTTCAGGATGGCGTATGATTTCCTGACACAGAATCAGGATGAGGATGGCATCTACAGATATATGATGGTAGGATATAAGCTTGAGAATACTCTGACAGAGAATGGTCATGTGGCCAGAGGCGTTTGCGTGACAGATGAAGAAGGACATTTGCAGAAGATTCATGAGCGTACTCATATCGAAAGACATGAGGGTAATGTTGCCTATACAGAAGATGAGGGCAAAACATGGACCGCTTTACCGCAGGATAGTACGGTTTCCATGAACATGTGGGGATTTTCAGAAAGCATTCTGAAGGAATTAAAAGCAAGATTCCCGAAATTCCTGGAGGAAAATCTTCCGGTAAATCCTATGAAATGTGAATATTTTCTGCCGTTTGTAGTAGATGAGCTTCTGGGCGAAAACAAGGCAACTGTAAAGGTTCTTAAATCCATGGATAAGTGGTATGGAGTCACCTATAAAGAGGATAAGCCGGTAGTTGTGGCTGCAATCCAGAGAATGAAAGATGAAGGATTATATCCGCAGGATTTTTAAGATTCCGCTCAGAATTTTCAAGGATATTACAGATACTGTGAACTAGTATAATGATTGTAATAAAGAGCTGGTATATCGTTATTTACGAAACGATGTACTGGAAATGAACTTACAGAAAACAAAGGCTGTTACTGCCCAGAACATGGGCAACAGACAGCAGACTGATTAGGAGGAGATTATTATGGCAATTTTAGTTACAGGTGGAGCAGGTTATATCGGCAGCCATACAGTTGTGGAACTGCAGAATGCCGGATATGATGTAGTGGTTCTGGATAACTTAAGCAATGCAAGCGAGAAATCTCTGGAAAGAGTATCCAAACTTACAGGAAAACCAGTGAAGTTCTATAAAGCGGATATTCTGGATCGTAATGCTTTAAATGAAATTTTTGATAAAGAAGATATTGATTCCTGCATCCATTTCGCAGGACTGAAGGCTGTAGGAGAATCCGTTGTAAAGCCGTGGGAATACTATGAGAATAATATTTCCGGTACTTTAACACTGGTAGATGTGATGAGAAAACATAATGTAAAGAACATTATCTTCTCTTCCTCTGCAACTGTATATGGAGATCCGGCTATCATCCCGATCACAGAGGAGTGCCCGAAAGGACAGTGTACAAACCCATACGGATGGACCAAATCCATGCTGGAGCAGATCCTGACAGACATCCAGAAAGCAGATCCGGAATGGAACGTAGTTCTGCTTCGTTACTTCAACCCGATCGGTGCTCACAAGAGCGGAACCATCGGAGAGAATCCAAACGGTATCCCGAATAACCTGATGCCATACATCACACAGGTTGCAGTAGGCAAACTGAAAGAACTTGGTGTATTCGGAAACGATTACGATACTCCGGACGGAACAGGTGTAAGAGATTATATCCATGTAGTTGATCTTGCCAAGGGACATGTAAAAGCCCTCAAGAAGATCGAAGACAACTCCGGATTAAGCATCTATAACCTTGGTACAGGAAAAGGCTACAGTGTTCTTGATATCGTAAAGAATTTCGAAGCTGCTACAGGCGTTAAGATCCCATATGTGATCAAACCGCGCCGTGCAGGTGACATCGCAACATGCTATTCCGATGCTTCCAAAGCAGAGAGAGAACTTGGCTGGAAAGCAGAGAACGGAATTAAGGAAATGTGCGCAGATTCCTGGAGATGGCAGTCCAATAACCCGAACGGATACGAAGACTGATCAGGACAGAATTCATAAAAAAGTAAAAGCAGACCTTACCGTAGCAGAATATGCAGTTGGTGAGGGCTGCTTTTTTTGTATTCCATACAGGAATAGGTTGCTCCTGTTTTTGAATTGCAGGCCATGCCTGGAAAGTGGTATTTTATGTATTGAAAAATGATGCATAACAAGTTACATAATAAATAAATTTCAGGCAGATGTCAGAAATACGGCGTCTGTCTGAAATCAGGTAAAGGAGAGAGAAAAAAGTTATGCCTATTGGAGTAATCATCAACGCATTATCTGTAGTGATCGGAACGGGAATCTATGGTTCGATCGTGGCAGGAATGAGCCGGGAAGAAAGGATGGATGTTTAGATGAAAATAAAAACAGCTGCGATCCAGATGCATACGGTACCGGATAAAATGGAAAATATACGGACAGCAGGTGCATATATAGAAAAAGTGAGTGCACAGAAACCGGATTTTGTGATACTGCCGGAAATGTTCTGTTGTCCCTATCAGACGGAAAATTTTCCGGTATATGCAGAGGAAGAGGGAGGACCGGCGTGGCAGGCAATGTCCGGACTGGCTGAGAAATACCAGATTTATCTTATTGCAGGTTCCATGCCTGAAAGGGATGCGGACGGAAATATTTTTAACACTTCCTATATATTTGACAGACAGGGAAAACAGATCGGGAAACATCGGAAAGCCCATCTTTTCGATATCAATGTAAAAGGCGGCCAGTACTTCAGGGAATCAGATACTTTGACTCCGGGGGATCATGCTACAGTATTTGATACGGAATTCGGGAAAATGGGCGTTATGATCTGTTATGATATCCGTTTCCCTGAATTTGCCCGAACAATGGTACTGGACGGTGCGAAAATGATCTTCGTTCCGGCAGCGTTTAACATGACTACAGGCCCTGCGCATTGGGAACTTAGTTTCCGTGCAAGAGCCCTTGATAACCAGATTTATATGCTTGGATGTGCTCCTGCCAGAGACACACAGGCAGGATATATTTCCTGGGGACATTCCATTGTGTCTGATCCCTGGGGACAGGTCAGGAAACAGCTGGATGAGAAAGAAGGCATCTTAATAGAAGAAATAGATCTGGATCGGGAAGACCAGATCAGAGAACAGCTTCCATTATTGAAACACCGCAAATGTGAGATGTATCATTTATAAGAAAGATAAGAGGACACATTTTTTTCGTAAACTGACCATAGATCAAACACATTTATTAGATATAGTAATACCACCAACAAAAACAAAAGAACTAAAAAAATAAGAATTATAAAAGTATAAAGCGAGGTATCACTATGAAGCATAAACATCTGGCAATGATTATGGGAGTTATGATCACAGCAACATCTGTAGGATCTGCAGCAACAGTATTTGCAGCAGACAGCAAGACAGAGAGCACTCAGGATGCAGGCGACACCACAGAAGATACAGCAGAGGCATCAGATACAGAAGAATCAAATGAAATCCTTGGAGAAGTAAAATCTGTAGAAGATGGGAAAATTACTATCGCAGTAGGAACCAGAAAAGAAATGGACCAGCATGGCGAACAGCCACAGGGCGGAGAGAATGGAGAAGCTCCGGAGAAACCGGACGAAGATGATGCGAAGGAAGGCGGCGATGCCAAAGATACAGAATCAACGGGCGAGACACCTGATGATAAAACTGACAAAGGTGAAGCACCAGACGGAGAAGCACCATCTATGCTAGATCTGACAGGCGAAGAACAGGAAGTCACAGTTACAGACAATACAGTAATCACAAAACAGTCCATGGGCGGAGGTCAGGAAACACCTGGCGGAGAGGTTCCTGAGAAGTCGGATGGAGATAATGCAGATGCAAAATCTGATGATACTAAGGAAACAGACGATTCAGAAAAAACAGATGAAGCATCCGATGACACAGAAAGCAGCGATTCAGAAGATAAATCCGAAACATCCGACAGTGAAAAGACAGAAGAAAAGAGCGAAGCTCCGGACGGCAACGGCCAGGCACCAGACAGCACAGGTCAGACCGAAGAGATCACATTAGACGACATCAAAGAAGGCGACGTAGTAGCAATCACATTAGACGATGACGGAAATGCAGCAACCATCATAGTTCAGTCCATGGAAATGGGCGGCGGCCAGGGAGGTCCTGGTGGTCAGGCTTCCGGTGTGGACAGCTATGATGCAGCCAACGAATACAGCTCAGACGAAACTGTTTCCGACACATCCCTGGAATCCACAGGAACAGACGAGAACGCAGCACTTGTTTCCAATGGTGCAGAAGTTACATTTAACAATGATGCAATTTCCAGAACCTCTTCCGACAGCCAGGGCGGTGATAACTCCAGCTTCTATGGTGTAGGAGCAGCAGTCCTTGCCACAGATGGAAACGCATATGTCAAAGACAGCACAGTAAGCACAGACAGCAAAGGAGGCGCAGGACTCTTCGCATACGGCGATGGAACGGTATACGCAGCAGATACCAATATTACCACACAGCAGGATACCTCAGGCGGAATCCACGCAGCAGGCGGCGGAACACTTTATGCATGGAATCTGAACGTTGAGACTAACGGCGAATCCTCTGCAGCGATCCGCAGTGATAGAGGCGGCGGAAAAATGGTAGTGGACGGCGGTACTTACACATCCAACGGTGTAGGCTCCCCGGCAGTTTACTGTACCGCAGATATTGCAGTCAACAACGCAGAACTGACAGCAAACGGTTCAGAAGCAGTATGCATCGAGGGCTTAAACTCCCTGAGACTTTACAACAGCAACCTGACCGGAAACATGAGCGATGATGACCAGAACGACACAACCTGGACAGTGATCCTCTACCAGAGCATGTCCGGTGACTCTGAGGTAGGTAACAGTACCTTCCAGATGGACGGCGGTACCATCACATCCCAGAATGGCGGCTTATTTTACACAACCAACACAGAATGCACCATCGCATTAAAAGACGTAGATATCACATACAATGACGACAGCGAATTCTTCCTGCAGTGCACAGGAAACAACAACCAGCGGGGATGGGGTCAGAGCGGTGCCAATGGATCTGACTGCAGCTTTACAGCAGACAGCCAGGATATGAAAGGCAATGTAATCTGGGATTCCATCAGTGACCTTGACTTCTACATGACTAACGGCAGCACACTGGAAGGCGCATTTGTCAATGACGAAACTTATGCAGGAAACGGAGGAGATGGCTACTGCAACGTAGTGATCGACAAAGAATCCACCTGGACAGTAACAGGTGACAGCACCATCACATCCATGTCAAATGCAGGAACCATCACAGATGCAGACGGCAAAACAGTCTCCATCGTAGGCACAGACGGAACAACTTATGTAGAAGGTGACAGTGATTATACTATCACAGTAGGTTCCTATCAGGACAGCGCAGATACTTCAAGTGCCACATCCGTGGATGACTGGTCTAACTATGAAACAGAAAAACCGGAGAACCTGTAAAAATAAAACTCCATATAGAAATGTAAAAAATTAGAAATGTAAAAAAATCACGGCGAACAACCGTGATTTTTTTATGTGCATTTAACAATTATTTGACGTAAACAAGATTGTTGGGGAAGTCAGAAAGTTTTTATAATAATGCCAGTGGTCAAAAGCAGGCAGCCCTAAAACAGACAGAGTCAGGCAGAGAAAATATCTGCTTCGCTACCTGCTGATACTCTAAACATAAATCAGAAACAGGAGATAAAAATTAATATGCAGCATGACCTTGCATCAATGATAAAAGAAAAAAAGCTGTTCCTCCTGGATATCGACGGAACCGTTGCTCTGGGAAGTGAACTTCTCCCGGGTGCGGCAGACTTTCTTTATACAGTAAAGGAAAATGGCGGAATTTTCCGCTTTCTTACCAACAATTCATCCAAAGTAGCCAGAGATTATGTAGAGCAGTTTCATGACTGGGGCATTGAAACTACAGAAGAGGAATTTATCACTGCCGGAACTTATGCCAGAGATTTCCTGAAGAAATATTACGGAAATGAAAAAATCCTGGTAGCAGCTACAGAAACCTATTGCAATGAACTGAGAAAAGCAGGTCTGAACATTACAGATCAGGCAGAGGATGATGTAGACTGCGTACTCTGCGCTTACGACACAGAACTGACCTACGAGAAACTGGTTCAGGTCTGCAAGCAGCTTACTGAGACAAAGGTTCCCTGGTTTGCGACAAATCCGGATCTGCGCTGTCCCATCGATTTCGGAATGGTTCCGGACTGCGGTTCCATCTGCCGGATGATCACAGCGTCCGTTGGCAGAGAACCGGAATACATCGGCAAACCGGCACCCGGAATGGTATATGCCTGTCTGGAAGAAACAGGATGTACTCCGAAACAGACCTTGCTCATTGGTGACAGAATCTACACAGATATGGAATGCGGCAAACGTGCAGGAGTTGACAGCTGTCTGGTACTGACAGGCGAAGCCAGTGCAGAGGAATGGAAAAACGGCTTCCGGTGTCAGTCACTGGGAAAACTTGTCGGATATTTTTCATAGAGATGTCTGCGAAACCATTGCGTTGTTAAAGCAGCCCACCACAGGATATCTGATGAAAAATATTGATTATAAAAGTTGTAAAAGCAGGAGAGGAAAGGAAATTAAATGTCAGAAATCATATTAAGAGACATCTGCAAAAGCTACGAAAACGGCTTTCAGGCAGTAAAGAATTTTAATCTGGAAATAGAAAAAGGTGAGCTGGTAGTATTTGTCGGACCGTCCGGATGCGGAAAATCAACCACACTCCGAATGATCGCCGGACTGGAAGACATCAGCGATGGTGAATTATGGATTGGAGACAAACTGGTTAACTATCTGGAGCCAAAAGAGCGCGACCTGGCAATGGTTTTCCAGAGCTACGCCCTTTATCCACAGATGAACATTTATGATAATATTGCTTTTTCTTTACAGGTAAGAAAAGTACCGAAGAAAGAAATCGACCGCAGAGTACATCAGGTAGCAGAGCTTCTGGGGCTGGAAAATCTGCTGAAACAGCGGCCAAAGAATCTTTCCGGCGGACAACGTCAGAGAGTGGCTATCGGAAACGCCATCATCCGTGAACCCAAAGTACTTCTTATGGATGAACCATTATCCAATCTGGATGCAAAACTCCGTACCCAGATGCGTGTAGAACTGGCAAACATTCACAAAGTTCTTGGAAACACTATCATCTACGTTACCCATGATCAGACAGAAGCAATAACTCTGGGAGACAGGATCATAGTAATGAATCAGGGCGTGGTACAGCAGGCAGACACCCCGCAGAACCTGTACGATTACCCGGTAAACCGTTTCGTGGCAGGTTTCATTGGATCTCCATCCATGAACTTCATCAAGGGTCTGGTAATGGAAAAAGTAGGAGTTCCTACTTTCTGCACAGAGAACGACGGAAACATTCCAATCCCGGATTGCTTGTGGAAAATTCTGAAACGACAGGGCTATGTTGGCAGAAACATCGAACTTGGAATCCGCCCGGAATATTTCCTGGAAAAACCTGCGCAGGCAGATACCAGAGGCGAGTGGAAACTGGAAGTAACAGTTACAGCCAGAGAACTTCTGGGAGCAGAAGTAATCCTCCACTTCAATCACAATGGCCAGGACTGCTGTGCAAAAGTTTCCGGTGACAGCCTGATTGATAAAGGTGATAAAGTAACACTCTGGATCAATATGGCATATATTTCCGCGTTTGATCTGGAAACGCAGGAGAATATTACGCTGAGAAGAGGGGCGTTTTCGTAAGAAAAATAAGATCGTTCAGGAGTTTCATATAACTCATGAAAATATAAAAAAGGAAAGGTGTTCAACACATGAAGAAGTTAAAAAACACAGGCGCCTACGCATACCTGCTTCCAAGCTTCCTGATCTTCGGAATCTTCTTATTCTATCCGTTTTTTAAGACTCTGTATTTAAGTCTCTTCAAAACAAACAAGATGGGACAGGCAAAATTATTCGTAGGACTTGGCAATTACAAAGATTTATTCCAGTCATCCTCATTCTGGAACAGTCTGGCAGTAACCCTGATCTTTGTTGTGATTGTGGTAGCAGTCAGCATGATCCTGGGACTTACCACAGCAATCCTATGTAACAAAACATTCCCGGGAATCCGTTTTTTCAGTACCGCTTATGCGCTGCCAATGGCGATCGCATCCAGTTCAGCAGCTATGGTCTTCAAGATCATGCTTCATCCGTCCGTGGGAATCATCAACAAGATTTTCCATCTGGACATCAACTGGGTCAGTGATCCGAAATACGCGCTGATCTGCGTGGCAGTTCTTACTGCATGGCTCAACAGTGGAATCAACTTCCTGTATTTTTCCGCTGGTTTAAGCAACATCGACGAAACTATTTACGAACGTGCTTCTGTAGACGGCGCAAGTTCCTTTCAGAAATTTTACCGCCTGACACTTCCGGGGCTGGCACCAATGATGTTCTACACATTAGTAGTAAATATCATCCAGGCATTTCAGTCATTCGGACAGGTCAAGATCCTGACAGAGGGCGGCCCTGGAGAATCCACAAACCTGATCGTGTATTCCATTTACAGAGATGCATTCTTTAACTACCGTTTCGGAAGCGCAGCAGCCCAGTCAGTGGTACTTTTCCTGATCGTGCTGGTACTTACCCTGGCAATGTTCAAAATCGAGAAAAAAGGAGTGAAATATTAATGTCACAGATAGGCAGCATCACTGCTGAAAAAGAAAAACAGATGGCTCTGGAACGCCAGAAGTTTCAGGAAGCAAAAGCCAAAATGCTGGCGCAGCAAAAATATAAAAGAGCAGCCAGAACCATCGGACATATCGCATTAAATATCGTTGTGGCACTGATCGTTCTTCTGCCTCTTTTATATGCAATAAGCATCGCATTTATGCCATCCAGCGAACTTTTTACTCTGGATCTGAACATCCTGCCGAAACATCCGACCCTGGAAAATTTCCGTCAGGCATTACAGAAAGTTCCGCTTGTACGATTCGTTGTTAACTCATTCCTGGTAGCCGGACTGATCACGATCGGACAGATCATTTCCTGTTCCCTGGCAGCATTTTCATTTTCCTTTCTGGATTTCAAAGGAAAAAATGTGCTGTTTATGCTGGTAATGGCAACCATGATGATCCCTGGAGAGGCAACGATCATTTCCAATTACCTGACAGTCAGCAGCTGGAACTGGTTAGACTCTTATCAGGTACTGATCGTGCCGTATCTGACATCTGCAATGGGAATCTTCCTGTTCAGACAGTTTTATCTTACATTCCCAATCTCCCTGTATGAATCAGCGAAGATCGACGGATGCTCCAATCTGCGATTCATCTGGCAGATCCTGATGCCGCTGACAAAATCAGCAATGGGAGCTATGGCAGTTTACACCTTTATCAACGCATGGAATATGTACATGTGGCCGTTGCTTGTAACTGGTTCAGACAAGATGCGTACCGTACAGATCGGTATCGGAATGCTGGACAGCGTGGATTCTCAGTCCATCACCCTGATGATCGCAGGTGTTGTACTGATCATCCTGCCATCCATTTCCATCTTCATCGCAGGCCAGAAGCAGCTGATCCGAGGCATGTTCTCAGGCGCTGTAAAAGGTTGATAAATGGATAAACTAAAAAATAAGCATAAGAAAAGAAAGAGGTAAAGTATGAAACGCAAACTCGCAGTTTTATTAACAGCAGCAACAGTATTCAGTGCAGTTCTTCCAACAACCTGCATGGCAGCAGAAAACAAAGCAGATATCCCGGAGGGAACAACTATCACATTCTGGCACGCAATGGGCGGTGTCAACGGCGAAGCACTGGACTATCTGGTAAATAAATTCAATGAAGAAAACGAATACGGAATCACCGTAGACTCCCAGTACCAGGGATCTTACGACGATGCCATCAACAAACTGAAAAGCGCTCAGCTGGGAAACATGGGGGCAGATCTGGTACAGGTTTATGATATCGGAACCCGTTTCATGATCGATTCCGGATGGGTCATCCCAATGCAGGATATGATCGACAGCGAGGGATATGATGTATCTGACCTGGAAGAAAACATCACTGCTTACTACACAGTAAATGATGAATTATATTCCATGCCATTCAATTCATCCACACCGATCCTCTACTACAATAAGGATATGTTTGATAAAGCAGGTATCACTGACGTTCCTACAAGTCTGGAGGGAATCGCAAATATCGCAGATGACCTTGTAAACAAGGGTGGCGCAGGAGAAGCATTATCCATGGGAATTTACGGATGGTTTTTCGAAGAATTCATGTGCAAACAGGGTCTTGATTATGTAGATAATGGAAACGGACGTGAGGCAGCAGCAGAAAAAGTTGTATTCGACGAAAACGGCGGTGCTCTGAACATCCTCAATGAGTGGAAAAAACTCTATGATGCAGGCTATGCACCAAACGTAGGAAGAGGTGGAGATTCCGGACTTGCTGACTTCTCATCTGGAAAAGCTGCTATCACATTAGGTTCCACAGCATCTCTGAAACAGATTCTGCAGGATGTAAACGGTTCCTTTGAAGTAGGAACTGCATACTTCCCGTCCATCACAGATGATGACAAAGGCGGTGTATCCATCGGTGGTGCTTCCCTCTGGATGCTCGACAACCAGGATGATGCGAAGAAAGCAGCAACATGGGAATTCGTAAAATATCTTGTATCCGCAGAATCCCAGGCATACTGGAATGCACAGACAGGATACTTCCCTGTAACAACAGCAGCACATGACGAACAGGTATTCAAAGACAACATCGCAGAATACCCACAGTTCCAGACAGCTATCGACCAGCTTCACGATTCCGCACCGGAATATGCAGGTGCACTCCTCAGCGTATTCCCGGAAGCGCGTGCAATCGTAGAGACAGAAGTAGAAAACATGCTCAACGGAAAAGAATCAGCAGAAGACGCTGTCAGCAAAATGGCTTCTGATATGAACAAATCTATCGAAGATTATAACTTACTGAATGAGTAAATTTTTACAAAGAAAATAAACCTGAAAGTGATATAATAAGAACAGGGAACTGCGCAGGCGGTTCCCTGTTTGTAAAAGTTTAAGTAAATTTCAAATAAGAGAGGGCATATAAGGAAATGACAGAAACAGCAAAGAGAACAACAAAAGTATGGGCACACAGAGGCGCCAGCGGATACAGACCGGAGAATACTCTGGATGCATTTGAACTTGCTATCAGACAGGGCGCAGACGGAATCGAACTGGATGTACATACCTCCGCAGACGGCGAACTCATCGTTATACACGATGAAACTGTAGACCGTGTCACAGACGGAACCGGACTGATCAAAGACATGACACTGGCTCAGTTAAAAGAATTAAAAGTAAGTACTTCTGCAGAACCAACCGGAATCTACCGTGTCCCAACTTTAACAGAAGTGTTGGATCTCATGCGAACCACAGACATGATGGTAAACATCGAATTAAAAAACAGTATCTGCTTTTATCCGGGAATGGAAGAGAAGATCCTGAAACTGGTAAAAGAAATGAACATGGAAGACCAGCTGATCTATTCCTCTTTTAACCATTACAGCCTGTTACAGTTAAAACAACTGGACGATCATGTACAGACCGGAATCCTTTTCAGTGACGGATGGGTAAACCCAGCCATGTACGCCAAAAATCTCGGAATTAACGCCGTACATCCTGCAGTCTACCACCTGAAATACCCACAGTTCATGGAAGAAGTCAAACGCGCCGGACTGAAAATGCATGTATGGACCGCCAATAAACCAGAACACATCCAGCTTGTAAAAGCTGTCGGCGCAGAAGCAGTTATCACTAATTATCCGGATAGAGCAATTGAGATTATAGAAAAATAAAGAGTGAAAGCAGGGATTATATAAATGATCTGATTGTAACTAGATATACAGATCAATTAAAAACAGATACATCTGCTAATAAAAAAGGTATCCTCCCATGAATATGAATACTCATATATCAGGCAGGATACCTTTTAGATTCATATGCTATTGTTTTTAGTGTTTGTAGATACTATCACAGAAATTAACTTTAAAATTATTTCTGCAGCTTCTTAGCATGCTCAGATTTCGGCTCGCATGTAAGCTCTACACCCAGCTTACGGAACTCCAGAATATCCACCTGGGACAGCAGCACAGAAGTATGAACCTGGCAGCCCTTTAATTTCGGGATCTGCTGCAGTGCAAGCTTCGCATCTTCATTATCAGCAGCACTGATAGAAAGGGCGATCAGAGTCTCATCAGAATGCAGTCTCGGGTTCTTGCTTCCAAGATACTGAGTCTTCAGAGTCTGGATCGGTCTTAAAGCTTCCGGAGAGATTACGTGTTTACTATGGTCAATTCCTGCCAGCTCTTTCAGTGCATTCAGGATCAGGGCAGAGGAAGCGCCAAGCAGATCGGAAGTCTTTCCTGTAATGATACGTCCGTCATTAAGCTCCATGGCAGCAGCAGGTGCACCGGTTTCTTCCTCATGCTGCAGTGCAACTGGAACAACTTTGCGGTCTTCCAATGTAACATGAGCCTGTTTCAGCAGAAGTTCGATCTTGAAAACTTCTTCTTCACGTCCGGTTCCGCGAACCAGAGATTCCATGCTCTTATAATATCTGCGGATAATCTCCTGACGTGCAGCTTCTTTGCAGGCTTCATCATCAACAATGCAGTTACCGGCCATATTGACGCCCATGTCTGTCGGAGATTTGTAAGGGCACTCGCCCATGATCTTCTCAAACATAGCCTGAAGAACAGGGAAAACTTCAACGTCACGGTTGTAGTTAATAGTAGTCTTACCGTATGCTTCCAGATGGAACGGGTCAATCATGTTGACATCATTTAAGTCAGCAGTAGCTGCCTCATATGCCAGGTTTACCGGATGTTTCAGCGGGATATTCCAGATCGGGAAAGTTTCAAATTTCGCATATCCGGCTTTGACACCACGTTTGTATTCATGATAAAGCTGGGAAAGGCAGGTAGCCATTTTTCCGCTTCCAGGTCCAGGAGCAGTGATGACAACCAGCGGTCTTGTTGTTTCGATATAATCATTCTTGCCGTATCCCTCATCACTGACGATCAGAGATGTGTTGTTCGGATAACCCGGGATCAGATAAAGTACATAAACCTTAATTCCAAGTTTCTCCAGACGTTTCTTGAACGCATCTGCGCTTTCCTGGCCAGCATACTGAGTAATGCAGACACTTCCAACATAAAGGCCGCGCTCTGTAAACACTTCCATAAGACGAAGCACGTCTTCATCATAAGTGATGCCAAGGTCGCCTCTGACTTTGTTCTTGTCAATATCAGCAGCGCTGATTACGATGACGATCTCTGCCTGATCAGAAAGCTGCATCAGCATGCGCAGTTTACTGTCCGGCTCAAATCCCGGAAGAACTCTGGAAGCATGGTAGTCATCAAAAAGCTTGCCGCCAAATTCCAGATAAAGTTTGTTTCCAAACTTGCTGATACGTTCCCGAATATGTTCGGACTGCATTTTCAGATACTTGTCGTTGTCAAATCCTATCTTCATTTGTTCAAATCCACTCCTTTTTCATCTCATCACATGTTTAAAATCACTTTGCCAATAGTATACTACAAAAAGAGACGTTTGTAACGGTGAAATTTTACAAAAATCGAAGTAATTTCGCAATAACGCAGTTGATTTATAAGAAAATTCTCTTTATAATAAAAAAGATAACAAGAGGAGGAAAAAAATGGATAATCATATGGACAATAATCCGAATGGCAATCGTCCTGATAAAAACAAGAGTCCGGGCAATCAGGATCCCAATAAGAATCATCAATCGATCTTTGCGTTTCTGGTATGCCTCCTGATTACTTTGGTATGTTTTGCCATGTTTACCAATATGCTCAAGGATAATTCCAGTGAGATCACCTACGATAAATTTATCGAGATGGTAGAAGAGGGAAATGTAAAAGAAGTTACACTTCAGTCAGATACATTGACCATTAAACCGAAGCATCAGGATTCTGCATTTTCGGAAAAAGAATATTATACACGCCAGATGGAATCAGCAGATCAGCTGACAGAGAGACTGGAAGGGACCGGAATTGAGTTCCATTCTGAAGCACCGGATGCGGTGAGTGAGATCGTAGCCATGCTGGTGAGCGTGCTTCTGCCGACCATCGTACTCTTTGTACTTCTGATGGTGTTCATGCGCCGTATGAATAAAGGCGGCGGAATGATGGGTGTCGGCAAGAGCCGTGCGAAAGCCTATATTCAGAAAGACACAGGAATTACTTTCAAGGATGTGGCAGGACAGGATGAAGCGAAAGAATCACTTCAGGAAGTTGTTGATTTCCTGCACAATCCTGGAAAATACACGACCATCGGAGCCAAGCTCCCGAAAGGTGCCCTGCTTGTAGGTCCTCCGGGAACCGGTAAAACACTTCTGGCAAAAGCAGTAGCAGGAGAGGCACAAGTGCCGTTCTTCTCCCTGTCAGGTTCTGAGTTTGTGGAAATGTTTGTCGGCGTAGGTGCATCCCGTGTCCGTGACCTGTTTGAGGAAGCGAAGAAGAATGCGCCGTGTATCATCTTTATCGATGAGATCGATGCCATCGGTAAGAGCCGTGACTCCCATTATGGCGGCGGCAATGACGAGCGTGAGCAGACATTGAACCAGTTACTTGCTGAGATGGATGGTTTTGATACTTCCAAGGGACTTCTGATCCTGGCAGCTACCAACCGTCCGGAAGTTCTTGACCCTGCACTTCTCCGTCCGGGACGTTTTGACAGACGGGTGATCGTTGACCGCCCGGATCTGAAAGGAAGAATCGAGATCCTGAAAGTACATGCCAGAAATGTACATCTGGATGAAACGGTTGACTTTGACAACATTGCACTTGCAACTTCCGGAGCAGTGGGATCTGATCTGGCAAATATGATCAACGAGGCCGCAATCCTTGCAGTTAAGAGCGGTCGTACTGCTGTATCCCAGAAAGATCTGCTGGAAGCAGTAGAGGTGGTTCTGGTAGGTAAAGAAAAGAAAGACAGAATCCTCAGTGAGCAGGAACGCAGGATCGTATCCTACCACGAGGTTGGACATGCACTGGTAAGCGCCCTGCAGAAAGACGCAGAGCCTGTACAGAAGATCACCATCGTGCCGAGAACCATGGGCGCACTTGGCTATGTCATGCAGGTACCGGAAGAGGAGAAATACCTCAACACCAAGAAAGAACTGGAAGCGATGCTGGTGGGATACCTTGGGGGACGTGCCGCAGAGGAACTGGTATTTGACACAGTAACCACAGGTGCCGCAAATGATATTGAACAGGCTACCAAGGTAGCACGTGCAATGATCACACAATACGGTATGTCCGAGAAGTTCGGACTGATGGGACTGGCAACACAGGAGAGCCAGTATCTCAGCGGCAGAGCAGTATTAAACTGCGGCGATGACACGGCTACAGAAGTTGACCATGAAGTTATGGTACTTCTTCACAATTCCTACGAAGAAGCCAAGAGACTCATCGGAAGTCACAGAGAAGCGCTGGACAAGATTGCGGGCTATCTGATCCGCAGAGAGACTATTACAGGTAAGGAATTCATGAAGATCTTCCGTGCAGTAGAGCGCGGAATGGAGATTCCCGAAAATCTGGACGATCTGATAATCCCGGAGAAAACAGATAACAAGCAGGAAGAACAGGCAGAGAATTTAACAGTGAAAATGACAGCAGAACAAACTGCAGAAGCTGCAAATGAACAGACAGAAGAACTGTCTGTGAAAACAGTGGAGACAGTTGCGGAAATCACAGAAAAACAGCCGGATGAGTCAAACGCAGATCAGGCCAAAGAAACAGATTCAGATGAAAAAGAGAATACAGTAACGCTGGATAAGATAGAGATTCAGTGATACAATAACAGAGCCGGGAAGCATCCCGGCTCTTGTTAGTATAGGATCATAAAATGGAGGAAATTTTATGTTTCAGATAGAAGAAGAACTGAAAAAACTTCCCGGGAAACCAGGGGTTTATATCATGCATGGAGAGAAAGATGAAATCATTTATGTGGGAAAAGCTGTCAGTCTGAAAAACAGAGTGCGGCAGTATTTTCAGAGCAGCAGGAATAAAGGTGCGAAGATTGAGCAGATGGTAACTCACATTAGAAGGTTTGAGTACATTATCACGGACTCTGAACTGGAAGCACTTGTTCTGGAGTGTAATCTGATCAAGGAACACAGACCGAAATATAATACCATGCTCAAGGATGACAAGAGTTATCCATTTATCAAAGTAACAGTCAATGAGAAATATCCAAGAGTTCTTTTTGCCAGAAGAATGAAGAAAGACAAGGCAAAGTATTTCGGACCATATACAAGTGCGGGGGCAGTGAAAGACGTGATCGAACTGGTCCGTAAGCTCTATAAGGTGCGTTCCTGCAACCGTGTACTTCCCCGTGACTGTGGGAAAGACCGCCCCTGTCTGTATTACCATATGAAACAGTGCACAGCACCCTGTCAGGGATATGTGAGTTCAGAAGAGTACAAGAAAAATATCACAGAACTTCTGAAATTTCTCAACGGGGATTTCCAGGATACCATTGATATACTGACGGATAAAATGATGGCAGCATCAGAGGAAATGCGTTTCGAGGATGCCATGGAATACCGCGATCTGATCCGCAGTATTCAGAAGATCGGAGAGCGTCAGAAGATCACCAGCTACGGAGAAGAAGATAAGGATATCATTGCGGTGGCAATGGACGAAAGCCTTGACCTGCGTGAGCAGGATGCGGTTGTGCAGGTATTTTTTGTCCGCGACGGCAAGCTGATCGGCAGAGAGCATTTCTATCTGCGTGTGGCGCGGGGAGATACGAAGGCTCAGGTACTGTCCAGTTTTATGAAACAGTTTTATGCGGGTACGCCTTTTATTCCACGGGAGATCATGCTGCAGAAAGAAATTGAGGATGCGCAGATCATAGAGGAATGGCTTACTGCACGACGAAAGCAGCGTGTTTATATCCGTGTGCCGAAGAAAGGTACCAAGGAAAAGCTTGTGGAGCTGGCAGAAGAGAATGCGAAGATGGTTCTGGATAAGGACAGAGAGCGGATCAAGCGCGAAGAGGGCAGAACTATCGGCGCTGTCCATGAGGTGGAAGACTGGCTTGGATTGTCCGGAATTCGACGGATGGAGGCATATGATATTTCCAATATCAGCGGTTTCGAATCTGTAGGTTCCATGGTTGTCTATGAAAAAGGCAAGCCGAAACGCAGTGACTATCGTAAATTCAAGATCAAATGGGTACAGGGACCCAACGATTACGCAAGTATGGAGGAGGTACTTACCAGACGATTTACCCATGAGGGAAAAGACGAGTATGACAGCTTTTCCCTCATGCCGGACTTGATCCTGATGGATGGAGGCCGGGGCCAGGTAAATATTGCGCTGAAAGTTCTGGGAGATTTGGGACTTGATATTCCTGTCTGTGGTATGGTTAAAGATAATCACCATAGAACACGTGGATTGTATTACAATAACCTGGAAATCCCTATCGACACCAGCAGTGAGGGCTTCCGGTTGATCACCAGGATTCAGGATGAGGCACATCGTTTTGCCATTGAATTCCACCGTTCTCTGCGAAGTAAAGATCAGGTACATTCTCTCCTGGATGACATCCCGGGAATCGGAGACACCAGAAGAAAAGCACTGATGAGAAAGTTCAAATCCATCGAAAATATCCGGGATGCATCCCTGGAAGAACTGGCGCAGACAGAAAGTATGAATGCAGGAAGTGCGCAGAAAGTATATGAATTCTTTCATGTGCCTGTTGAGAACAAATAGCTAAAGATTCATCCTGCAAGATTGTTTCAAGAATCAACTTGTTGGCACGTTAGTTATCTGATGTGGAAAAACAGACAGTAATTTATGAAATATGTAGAAACATTCTCTTAATCTTCTACATGTTCCCCAACTATTATCTGCTATTTGCAATTGATGTTGCGCATAGTGATGTGATATAATAAAAATAACGTAAAATTTTGAACTGAAAAGGAGAAACAAATGAAAGGTGTACAGTTGACAAAATTAGTTCAGGAATTGGGACTTCACAATCTGACTCCTGAAATTGACCTGCCTGAGATAGTGATCAAGACAGCCGAGATCAACAGACCGGCGCTGCAGCTTACAGGATATCTGGAACACTTTGCCAATGAGCGTGTACAGATCATCGGATATGTAGAATATACGTATCTGATGCAGCTCAGTGATGAAGAACGGAAATTCAAATATGAGAGATTCATTTCAAGTAAGATCCCATGTGTAATCTTCAGTACAATGACGAGACCATCACAGGATATGATCGATCTGGCCATAAAATATAATGTTCCGACCTTTGTAACAGAGAGAACAACTTCCAGCTTCATGGCTGAGATCATCAGATGGCTGGGAGTACAGCTGGCGCCATGTATCTCTATCCACGGAGTTCTGGTAGATGTATACGGTGAAGGTGTCCTGATCACAGGAGAGAGCGGTATCGGTAAAAGCGAAGCTGCCCTGGAGCTGATCAAGAGAGGGCATCGACTGGTCAGTGATGATGTAGTAGAACTTCGTAAAGTAAGTGACGTAACTCTGGTAGGTTCTGCACCGGACATTACGAGACATTTTATCGAGCTTCGCGGCATCGGTATCATTGATGTAAAGACCCTTTTCGGTGTAGAAAGTGTCAAGGATACTCAGTCTGTAGACCTTGTGATCAAACTGGAAGAATGGGACAGAGACAAGGAGTATGATCGTCTTGGTCTTCATGAGGAATATACAGAGTACCTTGGAAACAAGATCGTATGCCATTCTCTTCCGATCCGTCCGGGCCGTAACCTGGCGATCATTGTAGAGTCTGCAGCTGTTAATCACAGACAGAAGAAGATGGGATATAATGCAGCGGAAGAGCTGTATAAGCGTGTACAGGCAAACATTGCCAAGAGACGCGAGGATAAAGAATAAAAGACGCAGTGGCACCTGTGAAAATGGAGGAAATTATGGGAAATTATTGTTTTGGAATTGATGTTGGCGGTACATCCGTAAAATGTGGTCTGTTTCAGACAGACGGAACTCTGGTTGAGAAATGGGAGATTCCTACACGCAAGGAGAATAACGGAGAGAAGATCATTCCGGATATCGCGAAAACAATTCTGGATAAAATTGAAGAGCGTAAGCTGGATAAATCTGATATAGACGGTGTTGGAATCGGTGTTCCGGGACCTGTTAATGATAAAGGAGAAGTTCTCTGCGCAGTAAACCTTTTCTGGGGATTTAAAGAAGTTACTAGAGAGCTGACAGAACTGACAGGACTTCCGTCCAAAGCAGGAAATGATGCGAATGTAGCTGCACTTGGAGAAGCATGGAAAGGTGCGGCAGCAGGTGCGAAGAATGTAATCCTGGTTACTCTGGGAACCGGAGTAGGCGGCGGTATCATTCTGGACGGCAAGATTGTAGCAGGTGTTCACGGTGCAGGCGGAGAGATCGGCCATGCCAATATTGACCATGCAGAAGAAGAGAAATGTAACTGCGGTAACAGTGGATGCCTGGAGCAGTACACTTCCGCTACAGGTATCGTACGTGTGGCTAAAAGGACTCTGGCTGCAACAGAAGAGAAAACAGTTCTCAGAGACTTCCCGAATCTTTCTGCCAAGAATGTACTGGATGCTTACAAAGACGGTGATAAAGTTGCAACGGACGTGATGAACCAGGTAGGTGATAAACTGGGCGGTGCCCTGTCCGTGTTTGCCTGTGTGACAGATCCGGAAGCGATCGTAATCGGCGGCGGCGTATCAAAGGCAGGACAGTCTCTGATCGACTGTATCCAGAAATATTATAAGAAGTATGCATTTTCAGCATGCAAAGAGACACCGATCATTCTGGCTACTCTGGGAAATGATGCCGGTATTTATGGCTCTGCCCGTATGGTGATCAAAGAAGCATAATCAAAATATTATTAAAGATATCATTAAAGGCGTAAAAAAATCCTCTGGGAACTTGTCCCAGAGGATTTTTTGTTACAATATTACGTTGCCGAAAGCAATCTGACTCAGGCGAAGGATCAATAATAATCAATCTGGTAAGAGGAATCATCCTCTCCGCCGCTGTCACCGCCATCATCGTTATCACCAGTGTTATCGCCATCACCGCCGCCATTATCATCGCCGCCGGTATTATCTGTATTATCACTGCCGCCATCACCGTTATCAGTATTATCACCGTTGCCGGTGTCATCGGTTCCGGTATTGTCGGTGCTGTCACTGTCTGCATCTGTTGTCTGAGATGCATCATCGGTGTTTTCTGTATCAGTGTTGCTGTAATCACTGTCATAATCGTAGTCATAACTGTCATAATAATGCTCTTCGCAGTATTCAGTAGGCATGGTACCTACATCGAAGTATTCTGTGATCACAGGGCAGCCGGCTCTTGGCAGAAGACCTGTTTCAGAGCATACGCTTAATTTCTCCACACTTGCAGGTTTGGTGAAATCTTTTTCAGGTAATCCTTCATGGATTCTTGTCATGACCTTTTTCCACAGAGTCTTATGGAAGTTACGGGCATAATCCGGAAGTTTCTCATTGTTATCATAACCGGACCATACTGCACAGGTATAATATGGAGTATATCCTACGAACCAGAGGTCATTATAGGCTTCAGTAGTACCTGTTTTGCCGGCAACAGCCATGTTGTCAAGCTGGCAGGCGGTACCTGTACCTTTCTTTACAACATCTTCCATGGCGCTTGTGAGCAGGTATGCTGTACTTTCTTTGATCACGGAACGTCCGGCGGAAGTATTCTCGATCAGTACGTTTCCGCTATGATCCAGGATCTTTGTGTAGTAGATCGGTTTGATGTAGGTGCCGCCGTTAGCGATAGCTGCGTAGGAAGCACACAGTTCTATGTTTGTGACACCTCTGGTGATACCGCCAAGTGCAGTAGCAAGGTTCGCGTCACTCCATACATTGCCGTTGGCATCTGTATCTGCTTCTGTACCGTGGGCAAGTGTAGTGAATCCGAAGTTATCCAGATACTGAAGACCAAGTTCAGGAGTTACCTGCTCCAGACATTTTACTGCCACTACGTTGATGGAGTTCTGGATCGCTGTACGAATAGTAGTAGTTCCATTGTAAGAACGGGTTGCGTTGTTTACAGGAGAACCGTCCGGATATTCATAGGGTTCATCTTCGAAGGTAGTTGCTAGGCTCATACCCTTTTCATTCAGGGCAGGTGCATAGGTGGAAACGATCTTGAAGGTGGAACCAGGCTGACGTGTTGTGTCAGTAGCACGGTTCAGGGTCAGGCTGGCTGTTTTCTCCCCACGGCCGCCGATAAGAGCTTTCACATAACCGGTCTGCTGATCAATGACACTCATGGAAGACTGAGGCTGTGGTGCGAAGTTTACACGTTCTGCAACAACCTTGCTTCCGTTTGCCAGAATGTTCTCTTTATATCTGTCCACATAAGTCTGGCCCTCTTCCGGTGAATCGAAGAGCAGATCGAAAGACGGATCTTCATTCTGGAAATACAGCTGAAGCATTTCCTTACTGTAGTTTACTTGATTGCCGTCAGGATCTGTGACAGTCAGCGCATAGTCAAGTTCGTACTGGACTTCGTCCGGGTAATTGGACGGATCGGCATATTCTTCATCCAGGATAGTCTGGATATTGGAATCCTGTGTGGTATATACTTTAAGTCCGCCGCTGTAGAGAAGGTTGGTAGCCTGAGTCTTGGTATAACCTTTGATATTCATAAGGTCGTTGATGATCTGATCTGTCAGTTCATCTTCGAAATAGGTGTAGACCGTGTTCTCTGTGCTGGAATTTTTTTCCTGAGCTGCCTGGATACGGGAATATATATCATCAGCCAGAGCTGCTTTGTACTGTTTCTTCGTGATGTAATTCTGATCCAGCATATGCTGGAGAACTTCTTTTCTACGTTTCTGGTTGTTCTCCGGGTTTACGATAGGATTAAAACGGGTAGGGTTCTGGGTGATTCCAGCCAGTGTTGCACACTCGGAAAGATTTAGATCCCATACATCTTTATCGAAATACTGTCTTGCAGCAGCCTGTACACCGTATGCACCTGCACCCAGGTTGATGGTGTTCAGGTAGTTCTCAAGGATGGTATTTTTGTCCGTCTTTTTCTCTACCTGCACTGCCAGATACTGTTCCTGGAATTTACGTGTGAATTTCTCAAGCCATGTAGACTCGCTGGTCCAGTTGGTAAATACGTTATTCTTAAGAAGCTGCTGGGTAATGGTACTGGCACCCTCGGAAAAATCTCCGGTTGTGATGGCTTTCACACCTGCACGGAGAATACCTTTTACGTCAATACCGTTATGTTCATAGAAACGTTCATCCTCGATGGCTACAACCGCATGCTGCAGATCCTCGGGGATCTGATCCAGTGTGACAGGCAGACGGTTGGAATTGGGTGCTGCCAGTTTACGGATCTGATTGCCCTGGTCATCATACAGAAATGTGGCATAACCCAGGGGCATAATATCAATATCATTAACATCAGGAGCATTATCAATCACACCTCTGAAGGAACCAATTCCCAGACAGGTTACTCCGATGCAGAGAGCGATCAGTGACACGAATAAAACTCTGATAAAAGAAACCCTCGCACGTTTCCCCATCATGGAGGAACGGGAGATCAGGGAATTTCGCTTCCTGGCCGTCGATTTTTTACCGTAGTTCATGTTAGACCTCCTTTATAATCCGTTCTATTATATCAAATATAAATAGGTAAATAAAGCAAAAAAATAAAAATTCATAATTGATTATGCTGTTTTGTGTAATATAGTATACACAGTGCTGGTGTATTTCTGTAATTCATGGTAAACTGTAGCTGTGACAGCAGGGCCGGAAAGGTTCAGAGAATGGTACCTGCGGACGTGAGATCAGGCTGGAGGCATGAAAAATGTTAGAGAAATATAAGACAGTTTACGAAGGCGGTGAAGGCGAGATGGTGGAGAAAAAGTCCAGGTTTATCGCTACAGTGCGCCCCGTATCTACCGAAGAAGAGGCACTTGCTTTTATAGAAGAAATGAAGAAGAAATACTGGGATGCCAGACATAACTGCTATGTATATTCTGTGGGAAAGAACCGGGAATACACCAGATGCAGTGATGACGGAGAACCATCCGGAACAGCAGGCAGACCAATGCTGGATGTGATCCTGGGAGAAGATATTTACAATGTGGCAGCAGTAGTCACCAGGTATTTCGGAGGGGTTCTTCTGGGGACCGGCGGACTGGTGCGGGCATATTCCGGAAGCCTGCAGGAAGGATTGAAAGATAGTACTGTTATCGAGAAAATACATGGAATTTCCATGGAGATCATCACAGATTATACCGGAATTGGTAAGATCCAGTATATAGCGGGGGAAAAGGGACTTCCCATTTTAAGCAGTGAGTATACAGACAGAGTGACCCTGCAGCTTCTGATACCGGCAGACCAGGTTCAGGCTGTGGAGAAAGCTGTCACAGAAGGCACCAGCGGCCGGGCGAAAATGAAAAAAGAGAAAGACCTGTATTATGCTGTGATTGATGGAGAAGTAAAAGTTTTCGACGATTAAGAGACGATAAGCCAGAATATAAAAAAGACTTCGGAGTTTCACAGAATCCGAGGTCTTTTTTATGTCAGCAGAAACTACCGTCGGCAGCTACTGCTGAGTTTTTATGAAATGATGTCAGTGATAATATCAGTGATCTGAAAAGGATCAGCATTTCTCCGGTTCCGGATAATCAACTCCGAAAGTATCCACTGTCATGGATTTGATCTTCTGCTCATCCAGAGGACGGTCACTGTAGTCTGTATCCTCTTCTGCAATACGGTTTACCACATCCATACCTTCTGTGATCTTACCGAAAGCTGCATAAGCACCATCAAGATGTGGAGCATCTTTGTGCATGATAAAGAACTGGCTTCCTGCAGAGTTTGGATGCATGGCTCTGGCCATGGAAAGAACACCTGCTGTATGCTTTAAGTCATTTTTAAATCTGTTCTGGGTGAATTCACCCTTAATGCTGTATCCCGGGCCGCCCATTCCGGTTCCGTCCGGGCATCCACCCTGGATCATGAAGCCGTTGATGACACGGTGGAAGATCAGTCCGTTGTAGAAGCCTTTTTTTACAAGGCTGATGAAATTATTTACTGTATTCGGTGCAATCTCAGGATATAATTCAGCCTTCATCACATCGCCGTTTTCCATGGTAATTGTTACTACCGGATTTGCCATAGTTAGATTCTCCTTTTCAAAAAGTATTGTATTTCCCTGTTCGCTCTATTATAATATGCAAAGAACAATTCTGCAAGAAAAAGGTGGAAAAGATGATTATAGAGACAAATACCCCTCAGGAAACTTTTGCTGTGGGAAAAAAGATTGGAGAGAATGCCAGACCAGGGCAGATCTATACGCTGACCGGTGACCTGGGAGTGGGGAAAACAGTTTTTACCCAGGGTGTGGCAGCAGGACTTGGCATTGATGAACCGATAAACAGCCCGACCTTCACCATTATCCAGGAATACGAGAGAGGACGTCTGCCACTGTATCATTTCGATGTTTACCGCATCGGAGATATTGAGGAGATGGAAGAGATAGGTTATGATGATTATTTCTTCGGACAGGGGATCTGCCTGATCGAATGGGCGAATCTTATAGAGGAAATACTGCCGGATGATCTGATCCGTATAACCATCGAGAAGGATCTGGAGAAAGGCTTTGACTACCGCAGGATCACTGTGGAAGGTCTGGATATATAACAGGAGGTAGAGGATAAGATGAAAATTTTGGCACTGGACAGTTCAGGAATCGTGGCATCTGTGGCAGTTGTGGAAGATGACACATTACTGGCAGAATATACAGTTAATTACAAGAAAACACATTCCCAGACACTTCTTCCCATGCTGGATGAGATTGTGAAAATGACAGAACTTGATCTGGAGAGCGTGGATGCTATTGCAGTGGCAGCAGGACCGGGATCATTCACAGGACTCCGTATCGGTTCCGCTACAGCCAAGGGACTTGGTCTTGCACTGAAGAAACCGTTGGTAGCAGTACCTACTGTAGATGCACTGGCATATAATTTATACGATGCACAGGGACTGGTATGCCCTGTCATGGATGCCAGAAGGAAACAGGTATATACAGGAATTTATAAATTCGAGAACCATCAGCTGGTAACTGTAAAAGAACAGTGGGCAGCTCCCATGGAGGAACTGATCGAAGAGCTGAATGAGCGTGGAGAGACTGTGATCTTTCTCGGAGACGGAGTTCCGGTATTTCGTGAGATGATCCAGGAGAAGCTGAAAGTGCCGTATTCCTTTGCACCGGCTCATCTCAATAAACAGCGCGCAGCAGCAGTGGCAGCATTGGGAATGATCCATTATAAAGAGGGCAGAACAGAAACTGCCGAAGAGCATACACCGGAATATCTTCGTCTTTCCCAGGCAGAACGGGAACGTGCAGAAAGAGAAAAGGCGCAGAAAACAGAGAAATAAAAGAGAAACAAAGAATAAAGGAAGAACTATGATCTTAAGAGAAATGCTCGTAGATGATCTGGATCAGGTGATGGAGATCGAAACAGATCTGTTCCATGTTCCCTGGACCAAAGAAGGATTTTTTACCTTCCTGACCAGGGAGGATGCCATGTTTCTGGTAGTAGAAGAAAAGGGGAAGATCCTTGGATACTGCGGTCTGCTCATGGTATTGGACGAAGGGGATATCACCAATGTGGCAGTACGAAGAGACAGGCAGAGAGAAGGAATCGGCAATTTCCTGATGGAAAGCCTGATCCGTCTGGCTGACCAGCAGGGAGTGACTACCATCCATCTGGAAGTCCGGGTTGGAAACGCTACAGCCATCCGGCTGTATGAACGGATGGGATTTACCAGGGATGGGATCCGTAAAGGATATTACAGTGACCCTGTGGAGGATGCTCTTCTTATGACCAGACATCCACAGAACAACAGATAAATAAGTGCCAGCAGGCTGATCACACAGCCGGCGGTTTTACCGGGTGCATGAAATTTAACAGTGATTTCATGCGCCCCCTTTTTTATGGGAAATCCCAGAAAGGATTTGTTCACACATTCGGGAGTAACTTTTTCCCCATCAACGAAGGCTGTATAACCATCAGCCCAGACAAAGGAAGTAACGAAATAACCGTCCTGATCCATATTCAGGGAACCTTTCAGAAGTACATTTCCCGCTGAGTCTCCCAGGTCAGAAGAATGGAAAGGAACCACTCCGGGATTGTGGATCGCGGAAACCGGAAGCAGATATGCCCGGATATTTGAGAGCTTATAATCTCCTGCGGAATATTTGATGCGGAGTGTATCAAAAGCTTCCGGAGAGGAAAGCAGGTAGGTAAATTCTGCATTTCCGTTGGGATAAGGGGCGTCTGCTCCGGAGAGACAGTTTCGGATACCGTTGATTGTGATGGAAACATCCTGGGCTCCCTGGTGTTCCACATGGAAAAAAAGAAGCAGAACCTGATCTTTGACAGTGAACGGAAGCTTCTTTTTATCTGTCTTTTCTGTGGAAGGGGCGTTTTGCCTGAAAAGATCAGAAGGGAGAGTACAGGACTTCATCTGTGAAGTATAGGCAGTCTCTTTTTCAGGATTGGATACAATGGTGCGGCTGACAATAGTATCCAAGTTTTCCGGGTAGGAGAGCTGGTCAAAAGATTCTTCGCTTATGAGTGCAGTACTTCCGTAAGCAAGAGGGAGAACCTGATCATTTTCAGCCAGGACCTGCTCGTTTTTTTCTGCCAGTATGCGGTAGCCGGTGGGGATTTTGCCGGTATTTGTCTGGATATACCGCACGCCCATCAGATACTCCTGAAAAGGGTTGGCGTCTGCATTTAAGGCAACACGGTTCCGGATGCTCACCGGCATTTTCAGAATGTCATAAAACAGCTGAGAATAACGGTAATTGGATACTGATGAATAAACAGAACTTTTTTTCTGTGTACCTGTGTAAACGTAGTTGGTGCTGGTCATAGGTCTGGACAGGATGTCCATGCGGGAATCTGAGTCCGGACAGAGGGTATTTATCTCAGTGGCAGTAAAAGAACCGGAGTCCTTCAGGGAAGGAAACTGTTCTGTCTGAGAAGTGGAAAGATATAACAGCCCCGGGGTGATGAACAAAACCATGGAGCAGAGCAGGGCGGACAGCGGCTTACATTTATCTGCCAGATAAAGTTCCTGTAATACAAACAGGAGCAGGAAGAGGGCATCCAGAAACATAAATGGCCAGTAGCCGGGCTTTTTTACCAGACACTGGATCAGTACAGGAACCAGACAGACCAGGGCGAGGGGAAGGCTGTGCTGTATCTGTTTCGAAAGGATCTCTTCAATAGTTAGGGCAGTCATCCACAGGATCAGAGGCAGAAAAGGAATGAGACATTTGGGCCGCACGTACAAAGTCCCGTTCAGGATCCAGTAACAGATGTCAAAAAGCAGCAGGCACAGCAGGATCAGAGAAAATGGCCGTGTCTTACGTCTGCGGATACTCAGAAACAGGCAGTACAGACAGATTAGGGAAAGCCCGCAGCCATAAGGACTGTACAGGATACTGTCCATGGTAAGGTTGGGCGCCAGGATCTCCAGAAATGTGGCAGCGCGGACACTTTTGCGGGTTTCCAGAACGGCCAGTGCAGTAGGAAACAGCAGAACCATGGAAAGAAGGAGCGAAAGAGCCACGGAAAAGAGATATTTTTTCCAGAGGAGATACTTCTCTGACCGCGTGTGTGTTTTCAGCTGAAAATATAAATACAGACTGACAGATACAAAGCATGCGGGAAAGAAATAAAAACTGTGGATAAGTATCATAAAAAAACCTGCTGTCAGCCCGAAATGTGGAAGCCATTTCCGCCTGTTCGCACTCTTGCAGAGATTATCTGCTGCAAAAAATGTAAGGAGCAGAAAAGGCAGAAAATTTACAAACATGATCTGTCTGTGGGCCTGAAACATACAGCCGGAACATCCGTACAGGAAGGAGGCGGCAAAACAGCAAAAAGCCCGGATGTGTTTCCGGCGGAGCCAGAAATACAGAAGCCAGGTGCCGGCCAGGATTTCTGCTATGGCATAGATCTGCAGAATGACTGCTGTGGATATATGAGGCAGAAAACAGGAGAGCAGTACATCCGGCCGGAGAAATCCATAATAGGAAATATTAAAAAAGCTGCCGCCTCCACCCAGATGCATATAATCCGGTACAAGGCTGCCAGATGAGAGAAATTGTTTACGCATATAATCTGCGATGGCCACATGCTGGCACAGCCAGTCTACTTCTGAGCCGAACATGCTGCCGGAAGGAACGGAAAGAAAGATCAGTCCCAGGATGCAGACTGTAAGGAACAGTGGAAAAAACAGATCAGATCTGAATGATCTGGAAAATTTTAATTTACGGGTATTCATGGAAATATCCTTTCTGTCAGGTGCTGATAAATAAATAAGGAAAATGCTGAAGGAATCCGAAAGGACCCCGCTACAGATTCCTATATTGTATAACGAAACATATCCGGGATTCAATTCATTTTATTCACACTTGTTTTGAAATGGCAATTGTGATAAACTTTGCCACAGGAGAAAATCAGGAGGAAATTTATGTTAGATGTATGTTTGGTTGGAACCGGAGGAATGATGCCTTTGCCCAGAAGATGGCTGACTGCTCTTATGACAAGATATAATGGAAGCAGCCTTCTTATCGACTGCGGTGAGGGAACTCAGGTGGCAATTAAAGAAAAAGGATGGAGTTTCAAGCCTATTGATGTGATCTGTTTTACCCATTACCACGGGGATCATATCAGCGGACTTCCGGGACTGCTTCTTACCATGGGAAATGCAGACCGTACAGAACCGCTGACTCTGGTAGGACCCAGAGGCCTGGAACGGGTGGTTAATGCTCTCCGCGTGATCGCTCCGGAGCTCCCTTTTGAGATTAAATTTATAGAGATCACACAGCCGGAACAGGTGATCGAACTGAACGGATACCGTATTACGGCTTTTAAAGTGAATCATAATGTACTTTGCTATGGATACACGCTGGAGATCCTCAGACAGGGGAAATTTTCTGCAGAGAGAGCGAAAGAACAGGAGATCCCGCTGAAATACTGGAATCCCCTTCAGAAAGGACAGACCATCGAGGCAGATGGGATCACCTATACGCCTAATATGGTTCTTGGCCCGGCCAGAAAAGGGATCAAGCTTACTTATACTACAGACACCAGACCTACAGAATCCATACTGCGCAATGCAACAGGTTCAGATCTTTTCATCTGTGAGGGAATGTACGGCGAGGATGATAAGGCAGATAAAGCAAGAGGTTATAAGCATATGACATTCCGGGAGGCAGCAGTTCTTGCCCGCGATGCCGGAGTAGAGGAAATGTGGCTGACCCATTACAGCCCGTCACTGGTAAGACCGGATGAGTTTATGGATAAAGTAAGAGAAATTTTTCCTAATGCATATCCTGGAAAAGATGGAAAGAGCATAGAACTGAACTTCGAAGAAGAGTAACGTAATGAAGATCCGATAAGGATCAGTATATAAATAGAGGAATAAAAGATGAAAGATACATTAATTCTTGCGATCGAGAGTTCCTGTGATGAAACAGCAGCTTCTGTTGTAAAAAACGGCAGGACAATTTTATCCAATGTGATCTCTTCACAGATCGCTCTTCATACTTTATACGGTGGGGTAGTTCCGGAAATTGCCTCACGTAAACATATTGAAAAGATCAACCAGGTTATTGAGCAGGCCCTTGCAGATGCAGAGGTGACTTTGGACGATCTGGATGCCATTGGCGTAACTTACGGACCGGGACTGGTAGGTGCCCTTCTTGTAGGAGTAGCAGAAGCGAAAGCCATCGCCTACGCTAAGAAACTTCCACTGGTGGGAGTGCATCATATAGAAGGACATGTTTCAGCCAACTATATTGAGCATCCGGATCTGGAACCGCCATTTTTGTGCCTGATCGTATCAGGAGGACACACACATCTGGTGATCGTGAAAGATTACGGTGAGTTCGAAATTCTCGG